>DASQGY010000043.1:0-114676 GCA_035632375.1 Bryobacteraceae bacterium
CGGTCATAGCAGGACAACACCCCAGCGATCTGCTGGCCATGACGTTCCGTCAACAGTACGAATCCCATCCTTCCACCTCGGATAGCATCGTACTCCGTTCATCTCCCTGTTTGGTTCCGGCTGTGCCGGGTTAGGAAGCGGATGCCGATTCTTTCACAGCTTCTAAGGGAGCGGTTGGACAGTTATTTCATTACAGATCCTAACCGACGAGTTGTCCTTGACCTCGGGAGGTGGCGATCCATAGCATGAGTAACCGTGCTTAGCATGAGAGTGCAGCCTGTCCTGTCCGGGCGACGCAATGATGCCCCACTCCTACCCTTGATACTCCTAAATGGACAACATCTTGTTCGTGGTTAGTCCTTACCGTCTTGTTCGGCAAGGAACTGATCGAGGACTTCCTGTCTGTAGTGGAAACTGGTTCGTTTCAGACGATCAATGGCGTCGGGGAGGCTGAGAAGATCACGCCTCGCCGCCAACCCGAGAATGGCAAGCGTTCCCGCAACCCTGAATCCCCTACTGCGCGCGGTTCTCGCGGCGCGGCGCTCGTCGATGAGGAGCAGATCGGCATGAAGCTCCATCGCGAGCAGGATCGCCGACCTTTCGCCGTCGTCGAGATCGGCCAGCGACATATCGCCGGTCTGCAACGACGGGCGCACCTCAAGCCAGGCTGGCGGATTGGCGAGCCATTCGCGAACCGCAAGCGGGGCTTTGGGCCGCGCAAGTTCGTCTCGGACCACGGTCGGAAGGATTATCTTCCCGAACAGAACGGGAAGCACAGCGACATGCCCGGTCAGGATCAAATAATTGATTGGGCTTGCGTCGGCTACGACGACAGGCGTGCCTGTCAAAGCTTAAGACTCTCAAGATCGCTAAGATCGCGGCGGAGATCCTCGATGGTGACATCGGTAACGACGCCATGCACCTTCAAGAAACCATCAAGCTCGTAGCGTGTTTCCAGCCCGAGCAAGCGGCGCAACTCTGGTTTCGTGATGCGGCCCGCCTTATACTCTTCGAGCGCAAAGCCCTCCAGTGCACGACGTGACAAATCGCCGCCGCTTGCCGCAAGGCGGTTCGCAAGCTCGTCCGGAATTTGTACGGTGACGTCCATGACTTTTCCTGACTTCATCGTATCGCGTACGGTGCTAAGACTGCACGAACAACAGCCGACTGGAATCGCATCCCGTCGGCTATCTTGAACCCGGGCTGTTTGACGCGGGGAGCAAGTCATGATTCCGCATTACCGGCCCTGAGGCGCTCCGGAAAGCGGGGCCCAGACTGGGATTTTCGTTGCGCCGCGGCCCTGCAACTGGTGCTGGTGATTGTTGACGAGGTATTCGCTATCGAGAAAATCGATGTTCTACGGGCCGGAGCTGATAAGCTTCGATTCCGATTTCGACCACTGGCCAGGACTGCGCAGAGTACATCAGATCTGATCGCCCCACCTCCTGTCCCAATAGGCGATAATCGCCTGGAGTGGAAAGGAGATCGCCAGTGCGCCACTTCCTGCGATCATCGCTATATCTTGGACTCGTCCTCTTCATCTGCACCACCGCCCACGCCGCCGACTTCACCGTCGGCACCGCCACCGCAAAGTCTGGTCAAAAAGCGAGCGGCTATATTCGAGTTCCCGCCGGATCCGATGCCGCCACCGACATCGCCGTCATCGTGGTCAACGGCGCGAAACCCGGCCCCGTGCTGGCTCTGCTGGCGGGCGCGCATGGAACCGAATACGCATCCATCATCGCGCTCGAACGGCTCGCCCAATCGGCCGACCCCGCCGCTCTCTCCGGCACCCTGGTCATCGTCCCGCTCCTCAACGTCGCGTCGTTCCTGCAAAAAGTTCCGCACATCAATCCCGTCGATGGCAAGGGCATGAACCGCGTGTATCCGGGCAAGGCCGATGGCACCCAAACCGAGCGCGCACTCTACGCCATCACCAAACAGGTGCTGGAAAAATGCGATTACCTGATTGACTATCACGGTGGCGACCTCGACGAAAACCTGCGCCGGTATTCCTACTGGCCGGATACCGGAAATCCGAAGTTGGATACCGCCACGCGCGCCATGGTCCTGGCCTTTGGCCTCGACCACATCATCATCCAGCACAACCGCCCCACCGATCCAAAGCCCGCCGCAACCACCATCACACGGCAAGCGCAGAACATGGGCAAGCCGGCCATTGCGGTGGAAGCCGGACGCGCCGGTACAACCGCCGCCGAAGATCTCGACGTGCTGATCCGCGGCACGCGCAACGTGATGCGTCAGCTCAGGATGCTGCCCGGAACCGTCACTCCCGTAGAACATCCATTGTGGATCGGCCGTTACACGGTCATAACCAGCGACATCGACGGCATCTTCTATCCGCTCGTCGGCCCCGAGGCTTACGTCAAACAAGGGATGACCATCGGCTACATGACCGATTTCACTGGCAAAAAGCTGCGCGACATCCCATCACCCCTAACCGGCGTCATCATCTACATCGGCGCGGTCCCGTCGATGAAAAAAGGCGACAACATCGGCTACATCGGAGAAGTGGTCGACGCTCCCTAGCTCCCAGCACCACCTCACTTTCATGTTTCGACGGGCTGACGGTTCCATTCTCTTTAGCGAAGACTTGCCATTCACCGGTGGCTCCATTGCGCTTCACGCCCTCCGAGTGACGGCAAATGCAAAGATTTTCGCTCCTTGCTTTTCAGTGCCGTAGCCGGAACCGATCGGTCGATCAAGGGACCCCGTATGCCATGCTCCAGGCTGATAACCGGAAAGGACTTCCACGAACTTGGCTTCGTTTTTTCAAATTCCCCGCGCGGCGCTCCGGCGATTCATGCGATGCGCCACCCGCATCCCTGCTGCTACCGCCAGGCTACCCCCGGTCTCAACGCCAAGCTTATTAAAACCAATAACTTCCACAACATTGGCTTTGTTTTTTCAAAATCTCTCAGCAGACGCCGTCATCAACACGCGATGCGCCACCCCGCCCGAACCTGCGCGCGATAAGATGGAGTTAGTGACCCGTAGGCTTGCTCTATGGACAACCGGCCGCTTCTTCCTGGCAGCCTCCTGCCTTGCCGCCGTCCCCGGCCTGTCCATTCGCGGCAAGCTCACCCGCTCGCGCGACAACAAGCCCGCGCTCGAAACCGCCGACCACAAGCTGATCTACTTGGAAGGCGACGACTCCACCATGGGCGTCCTGAACGATCAGCGTCTTTCCGGCAGTGACTTCGAAGCGGTCGGCCATTTCAAAACGCCCGGCCATTTCGAGATCGACGGAATCGAAAATCAGGCCATGTTCGTCCACAAGGACGGCAAGCGCCTGACCATCTCCTATTGGTGCGAGGTCTGCTATATTCGGACCTACACGCCGGGCATATGTGTGTGCTGCCAGAAATACACGGATCTCGATCTTCGGGAACCCGATCATCCGTAGCGCTCCTTTTTCTCGCGTCCTCTCTCATGACACAAGCCGCCAACTACTCCGCACAGAAACTGACCGTCGACACCGTCGACATCGTCCGCCTATCCGACGCCGCGCACCACATCGACGTCTCCATTTGTCCCACGGTCGGTAACATCGCCTACGACATGAAGGTGAACGGCAAGCCGATCCTGATGCCGCCTGCTGGCACGCTAGCCGAATGGAAAGCGAAGCCGGGGCAGGCGGGAATTCCGTTTCTCGCGCCGTGGGCCAACCGCCTGGATGGCGATTCCTACTGGGCCAACGGCCGCAAGTTCAACCTGAATCCCGATGTCGTCAACTTGCGCCGCGACGCCAACGGCCTGTCCATCCACGGCCTGCTGCTCTTCGCATCAGACTGGCATGTGGTGAAGCTCAATGCCGATGCTCAGGGCGCCGAAGTCACCAGCCGCCTGGAATTCTGGAAGCACCCGGAATGGATGGCGCAGTTCCCCTTCGCCCACACCATCGAGATGACCCATCGGCTCGCCGATGGCGTCTTGGAAGTGCGGACCTCAGTCGAGAATCACACCCATGAGCCGATGCCCCTGTGCATCGGGTTCCATCCCTGGTATCAGATCCCCGACATCCCGCGCGACCAGTGGACGGTTCACCTCCCAGTCCGCGAGCATTACACGGTATCGCCGAAGACCATTCCCACCGGCGAGACAAAGCCGAACGATCTGCCCGATCCGCTGCCTCTAGTCGGCCATCAACTCGACGACGTATTCGGCGGCGTGAATCCTGCCGACGAATTCTGGGTGGAAAGCAAAGGCCAACGAATTTCCGTTCGCTACGGTCCCAAGTTTCCCATCGCAGTGATCTACGCTCCGCAAGCTCGCAACGTGGTCTGCTTTGAGCCGATGAGCGCCATCACCAACGCCTTCAACTTGGCCCACGCCGGCGCATATAAAGGACTGCAATCGGTTCCCCCCGGCGAGAAGTGGGTGGAAAGTTTCTGGGTCCGCCCAACCGGCTTCTAGGAAAAATCCGGGGACTGCCTACCTGTTTCGCGCGACCAGAATTGGACTGCTGTCAACGCATGGACGCCGCGGAAACAGGCTGGCTGTCCCCGGTTTTTTTGGTCACTCTCGAAAGACAGCGGAGAGATCCACCGTGACTCCCAACCGTTCTGACCGATACTCGCGATCAGCGAACATAGTCTGCCGATCCCGGCAATAGACTGTCATGCTCCGGCGTTTCGGATAAACAGTCCACACTTCTTCGGCCCCGTTTTTCAGTAGAATCCGCACCTTTCGGTCGATCTCCTCAGCAGTGTTGCCGCGCGAGACAACCTCGATTGCCACGCGAGGCGCGCCCACGAAATAGTCGTCCACGATTCTCTGATCGGGCCACGATACGCTCACGTCCGGCTGCAACCAACCGTCGCCGATGTGATAGCCCGTCTCCACCCACACGCTGGGTTCGCCCAGCGCTGCCTCCAGTAAACGGCGAATCCTTTTCAACAGGACCGTGTGGCTATGTTTCGCCGGTGGCTGAACGAGCAACTCCCCATCCATCAACTCCTGTTTCCCTGGAGTGTCCGGTAGTTGTTCAAAACTGGCAAAACTCATGACGGAAGTCGTGCCCATACGCTTTCGACCCGTAGGATACCCGATCGCGTAGCTCTACGGCTTCCACGGTTGTGGATCGCTGATCTCGCCGGTGTGGGGCGAGTATCGCTTGCCCAGCACTACCGCGCCGTCCTTCTGGAAAAGATCGGTGAGCTGCTTCGTGGTCAAGTGAATATTTGCGTCCACGGCATTTTCCACGGGATCGCCCGGCCAATGACGCGATGCTTCCACCGCTGGCCGCAGCGCATTCACCAGCGTCGCCAGCGGCTCGGGAAGCTTCAACCCTTGGACCGCCGCTTCCACGGCTCCGCAACGTTGGTGGCCAAGCACCACGATCAACTTGGTGAACTCTTGCACCTGCACTGCGAATTGAATACTGCCGGTGACGTGCTTGTCCAGGACGTTGCCGGCAACGCGGATGACGAACAGATCGCCGATACCGCGGTCAAACACCACCTCGGGAGGAACACGGGAATCTGAACAGGCCAGCACTACCGCGAACGGCGCTTGCACCGCATTACGGCTGGCCGCCGTCTCATCGCTCCGCCGCCTCTTCGACCAGTTCTCATTACCCTGCTTCAGAACCTCCCAACAACCAAGAGGCGTTGTGCCAGGAACCAGCGGCCGTACGAATTTGCCCATCGATCAATTCTAGCGAATGCTCGTCCGGTCACACTCGAAACAAATCGGAAAGATCTACGCCCACTCCCAGCCGCTCCGGCCGGTACTCGCGATCCCTGCTACGGCTTCCACGGTTGCGGATCGCTCACCACACCCGTATCCAGCGAGTACCGCTTACGCATCACCACCGCACCGTCCTTCTGGAACGCGTCCGTGAGTTGCTTCGCAACCAGATAGATGTTCGCGTCCACCGCATTTTCCACCGGATCGCCCGGCCAGTTTTTCGATGCCTCCACGGCCGGCTTTAGTGCAGCCACCAGCGTCGCCAAAGGCTCCGGTAGCTTGGTCCCTTCCACCGCCGCCTCCACAGCCCCGCAGCGTTGGTGGCCCAGCACCACGATCAGCTTGGCGTATTTCTTCACCTCCACCGCGTATTGGATGCTGCCGGTAGCGTGCTTGTCGAGCACATTGCCGGCCACACGGATCACGAAGAGGTCGCCGACACCGCGGTCGAACACCACCTCCGGCGGCACGCGTGAATCCGAACAGGTGAGGACGACGGCGAATGGCGCCTGGTGATCCTTCACCGCCCTCCGCCGTGCCGGCGTCTGATTGGGATGCTGCAGCCGGCGCCCCTTCTTCCACCAGTTGTCGTTACCCTTTTTCAGCAGATCCCAGCAGGCCTGCGGAGTGGTGCAAGGCACATCGGCCGCGCCGCACATCATGGGAATAGCCAGCAGGAGCAATAGCTTACGCATAATTCATTCTACCCGACGTTGCGTATCTCCCGGAACTTGCAATTACAGGAAAGTGAGCAATTTTGAACAGTAGCCAATCGCTGTTTCATCTAAACTAATTCGTTTAGCCGGGATTCCCGTATTTCCAAATTGAATGTGGCGTTCAGTTCCGCACTGGTAGCGACCCAGCGGAGCAGTCACCGGGACCCCGACCTTCGTGGGCACGTTCCCCTTTTACCGCCAGGGTCCAGGGCTCCGCAACGGCCAGTGCGACCGCCAACTGCAAGTATCACCATTTCCTGGCCGTCCGGACCGGGCGGCGGACCGCCCATAGTTCCCGCTCCGTCATCGTGGATTCTCCTTTCCATCGGGTTCGTGTGCCTCGCTCTCTACAGCGCGCGACAGCGCCTACTGCGATTGATTCGTTTCACCAAGCCGTAGAGACGCGGTAGGCATTCACCAGACATCGGGTTTACGATATTCTTGAACGGGAGAATTTCGAGATGTGCCCGATTTCAAGATGGTGCTTCCTCGCCAGCGCCGCCATTGCGCTGATGGCGCCAAATGCAGACAGCCAAACTCTGAGCTTCGGCGTAACGTCCATACCCGTCGATCAAGGCCCCGGCGCCATCGCCACGGCGGATTTCAATGGCGACGGTATTCCCGACCTGGCGGTCCTCCACGTTTTCCCAACCAACAGCATCACGGTTCTGCTGGGTAAGGGCGACGGAACATTCTCTGCGCCGAAGAAAACACCGACCATCAAAGCCTTTGGTTCAACTTCCGGGCTCGGCAGTATGGTGGCCGCGGATTTCAATCATGACGGGAAGGCGGACATCGCCCTTGTTTCGGGCTTTGGCGGCGGTGGCGGAGATTTGCTCGTCCATTTCGGCCGCGGCGATGGAACGTTCGATAGCCCGGTTACCTATGCGGGCGCCGCCGCAGGCGCAGTTGGCATGGGGAATGTCCGAATGCGAGTTGCCGACTTGAACGGCGACGGCAATCTCGATTTGATCGCCGGAGGCCAGGTGCTTTTGGGCAGAAACGACGGTACCTTCTCAAACCCGATCCCGATGCTCATGGGGCCCGGCCAAATCTTCGATTACGATATCGGCGACTTCAATGGCGATGGCAAACTGGACCTCGTGCTCAACGTGAATAATGCCGGCGTCTTCACCACCTATATCGCGTTAGGCAAAGGAGACGCCAGCTTCGCCACGCCTACCCCGATCGCCATTCCGCAATCTCCCTCGTGTCTTGTGGTGGCTGGAGACTTCAACGGCGATGGCAAATTGGATTTTGCGTGCCTCAATCGAGTTGCCGGCCCCGCGCTCGGGCTCCTGGGGAATGGGGATGGCACGTTTGGTCCGCCCGCGAGGACCACCAACGCTTATTTCTCCGCTACCATCGCCGCCGATATCGACGGGGATGGCAAGGCGGACCTCATACAGAACGGCGGCACCCCGGGCGTCGTTGTTTTTCTATCGAAGGGCGATGGGTCTTTTCAAGCGTCAGGCGCGTTCGGAGCGGCGGGCAACTTGGTCGCGGCGGATTTCAACGGAGATGGTAAGGTGGACCTCGCCACCGCCGATGCGAGTGCGGCCATCGCCAACATCCTCTTGAACACAACCAAAATCTTCAATGTGCGGGCGGTGCTCAACGGTGCATCTTTCGCAACGAATCAAGCGGTCTCGGCAGGTTCGCTCGTGTCCCTGTTCGGTTTCGGCTTCGCTTCCAGCAACGCGCAAGCCTCCACCATCCCGCTGCCTACATCGCTCGGCGGAGTTTCCGTGACCTTCAACGGAATCCAGGCGCCGCTGCTATTTGTCTCGGCCACCCAGATCAACGCGCAAGTTCCCTGGCCGTTGAGCGGAAACGTGAATGTTGTGGTTACTGCGAACAATTCCTCCACCACACCCTTCCAACTGTCCATCGCCGCCGCAGCTCCCGGTGTTTTTGCAACTTCGTCCGGCCAAGCCATCGCCATCAACGCGGACGGATCTCTCGCAGGTCCAGCCAACTCCATTCCAGGCCTCGCCACGCGCCCGGCCGTAGTAGGCGACCCATTGATCATCCTGGCAACCGGCATGGGCGCAGTAACGCCGGCCATCGACACCGGCGCTGCGTCCAGCGATACGCTCCGCTATACGGTCGCGACACCCACAGTTCTGATCGGCGGTGTTCCAGCGCAACTATTGTTCTCCGGATTGTCGCCGCAGTTTGTCGGCGTGAACCAGTTGAACGTCGTGGTGCCGGCAGTGAGCGCGGGCATCGTGCCATTGCAGATCCAGGCCGGTAGCATTACGTCAACCAACAAGGTGACCATCGCGGTGAAGAATCCTTAGAACGCGTGGGCACGTTGTTCGTTTTCGCCCAACTCCTCCCAGTTGCGCACACGCGCCGTCGGACTTGATCGAACAAGTTGTCCCGATTCAGCGGCGGCATTTGGTGTTAGATGTGCCCACAGCTTCGCATGAGCATGAAGCATTGGTTGTGTTACGGCGCAGCAACAGTATTGACCGCCGGTTGCCTGTTCGCAAAAAAAGCTACCAGCGTGCAAGTCTTCCCTCTTCGCGATGCGGCCGGCCTCGCGGGGCCGCAGGTGAAAGTGGAAGCGGCGAAATATCTAGGACGAGAATCCGTCCGGATCACCGTAGACGGCGGGGACCGTGCAGGCCTCACGTTGCTGCCCGGAACCGACTTCCAGGATGGAACCATCGAGGCCGACATCGCGCTGAAGCCCACCACGCCGCCGGGCGTCCGGTTTCCGGGCTTCGTGGGGATCGCCTTTCGCGTCAGGCCCGATGCATCGCACTACGAGTTGTTCTACCTGCGGCCGGGAAACTCGGACGCTCCGGATCAGGCCATGCGCAACCACTCAGTGCAGTATGTCTCGGAGCCCGACTCGGGCTGGTATCGCCTGCGTCGCGAATGGCCGTCGATTTATGAGTCTCACGCGGACCTGGCGATGCAAACTTGGACCAAGGTGCGGATCGAAGTGGCCGGCCGCGCCGCGAAACTCTATCTGAACGGATCGGCCAAGCCGAGCCTGGTGGTGGACGGCTTGAAAGGCGAGGATTTGCACGGCGCAGTCGGGCTGTGGGGCTATACGTACGAAGAGGCATATTTTTCCAACGTGCGGATTACGCCGGCCGCGCCCCAGAACGTGAAAAACGGATCCGAAATCGCCGGCTCCTGGGAGATGCGCTATGGAAGCGACGCCGGCGGCATGGGCGCGAAAATGGAATTGCACCGCGACGGAAACAAAGTCACCGGAAAATGGTCCGGCCCATTGGGCGAGGGCCGCGCAATAACCGGCACCTGGCGCAACGGCTACGTGGAACTCTCGTTCGCCGGCGAGTGGCCGAAGGAAAGCCCGCAAGGGGCCCCGGGCCCGGTCAATGCATTCCTGGCCGGTTGGATCGACGGCGATTCCGCCAAAGGCCGCATGCGCGTCGAGGGGCGTTCCGACGGCTCATGGGTAGCAAAGCGGAAGTAGATTGACCTAATCTGCGACAATGGCAATCGATGGCAAAGCGTAAGGTCGGCACAAACAAGAAAAAGCCGTGGATGAAGTCGTTCGGGAAACTGCGAAACCTGCACAAGGAAACGGCCAAGATCAACCGGATCATCGAGAAAGAATTCGGCCAAATCGAACCTGAGGCTTGGCGTTGATCCTATTAGCCGCGATCGGCATTTAGATTTCGTTCCTGGATTACTGCGGCGGCATGTTCAAACGCTTCTCTAACCCGAGCACGCGGTCTTCGAGTATCGTAACGCGGCTGATCAGAACAGCCGTGACCGCTCCATCCTGAGTGAGTCGCTTGTTGTTTGTATCAGCGTAGGAGTAGAAAGCCTGCAACAGCCTGGTCTCGGAGTCGTGAATTCGTTCCACGAGGTCGTCGTGGCCGTGGTTCACCTCGGAGCGAAGCAGCTCCAAATCCTGTTTTGTCGCGGGCTGGTCGCCGTTTGTTGCCATAGTTGTGCTTGGGGCGGCTGGTGGGATTTGAACCCACGACATCCAGAACCACAATCTGGCGCTACTACCAACTGAGCTACAGCCGCCGTGTTATTTCCAGTTTAACATCTGCGACTACAGTCCTGCCTTCTTCCACAACTCGGCCACGCGCTGCTTCACCTCGTCCGGCATCCGGATCACGTCCGGCCACGGGCGCGTGAAACCTTCTTCCTTCCATTTGCGCGTCGCGTCGATGCCCATCTTCGAACCGTAGTTCGGCAAGCGGCTCGAATGGTCGAGCGAATCCACCGGCCCCAGCACAAACTGGATGTCGCGCTCCGGGTCGATATTGTTCAGCGCCTTCCACGCCACCTCGCCGACGTTTTGCACGTCCACATCTTCGTCCACCACCACGATGCACTTGCTGAACATCGCTTGCCCCAGTCCCCAAATCGCGTGCATCACTTTGCGCGCGTGCAGCGGGTACGATTTGCGGATGGAAACCAGAATCAGGTTGTGGAAAATCCCCTCGGCCGGCATGCACACGTCGCGGATCTCGGGCAACTGCAGGCGCATCAGCGGCAGGAAGATGCGCTCGATGGCCTTGCCCATGTAGAAATCCTCCATCGGCGGAGGGCCGACGATCGTGGCGACATAGATGGGCTCTTTGCGCTGCGTGATGCAGGTCACGTGGAACACCGGGTAGTCGTCTTCCAGCGAATAAAAACCGGTGTGATCGCCGAATGGGCCTTCGCGCCGAAGCTCGCCCAGCTCGACGTAGCCTTCCAGCACGATCTCGGAATTCGCGGGCACTTCGAGATCGGATGTCTCACACTTCACCATCTCCACCGGCTTGCCGCGGAGGAATCCGGCGATCATCATTTCGTCCAGGTCCGGCGGAAGCGGCAGAATCGCCGAGTACATCGTCGCCGGGTCCGACCCAAGCGCCACCGCTACGTCCATGCGTTTCTGCTTGCCTTCCTTCAACAATCGGCGATGATGCTCCGCGCCCTGCTTGTGGGTCTGCCAGTGCATGCCGGTAGTTCGCTCATCGAATATTTGCAGCCGGTAGCAGCCGCAGTTGCGTTTCCCGGTATCCGGATTCCGCGAGAACACCATCGGAAGCGTGATGAATCGGCCGGCGTCCTGCGGCCAGCAATGCAGAACTGGGTATTCATTAAGCGAGAAGTTGTCGCGCCGGATGATCTCCTTGCACGGCCCGTTCGAAACCATCTTCGGAAAAAACGCGCCCATCTCGGCCAGTTTCGGCAGCATCTTCAGCTTGCCGATCAGTCCCTCGGGCATGCGCATTTCCAGGTATTCCGAAATCCTGGCCGCGATTTCCTCCACCGAATCCACCTGCAGCGCGATCTGCATCTTGCGCGCGCTGGCGAAACTGTTGATCAGCACCGGAATCTTGCTGCCCTTGGGCTTCTCGAACAACAGCGCGGGCCCGCCGCCTTTCACCGCGCGATCGGCGAACTCGGTGATCTCCAGATACGGGTCCACCTCGAATGGAATCCTGCGCAGTTCCTTGTTCTTCTCGAGCGCGGCGATGAACTCGCGCAGATCGCTGTATGCCATAAGGGATGTGGAACGCCTACGTTTTACTATGATGGAAAGTCGGGCCTCATGACAAATCGAACCGCATTCATCACCGGCGCGAGCCGCGGCATCGGACGGGCCTGCGCCTTGGCGCTTTCGGATGGCGGCGCACGGGTTGCCCTGGCCGCGCGCAACTTAGAACAACTGGAAGCGCTGGCCGCCGAGATCCACGCGAAAGGCCGCGAAGCCTTCGTGGTTGCGCTCGACCTCGCGAATCCCGATTCCATCAAGGAAGCGTTCAGCAAAACGTCGAAGGAGTTCGGGCCCATCACCATCCTGGTGAACAACGCCGCCATCACTAAAGACAACCTGGCACTGCGCATGAAGAAGGACGATTGGGACGCAGTGATCGCCACCAATCTCACCGGCGCGTTTCTCGCCATCCAGCAAGTGCTCCAAGGCATGATGCGCGAGCGCTGGGGCCGGATCGTCAACATCTCGTCGCTGGTTGGCGAGATGGGCAATCCGGGGCAAGCGAATTACGTCGCGTCGAAGGCGGGACTCATCGGTCTCACGAAATCCATCGCGCAGGAAATGGGCAGCCGAAACATCACCGTGAACGCCGTCGCGCCAGGCTACATCGAGACCGACATGACCCAGGGTTTGTCGCAAGAACTCAAAGACAAAATGCTGGCCAACATTCCACTGAAGCGCATCGGCCGCCCGGAAGACGTAGCCGCCGCCGTCCGATTCCTGGCCAGCGAAGAGGCGGGCTACATCACCGGTCACGTGCTGGACGTGAACGGCGGGATCTATATGTAATGCATAACAGCACATGTCAACTGATGAGCCTCCTTACAAAGGCCCGGTCATAGACGCCTACAAGAAAGATGTCGACCGCACACTCCTTCGCGAAAACCTTCGGCTGACAGTGACCGAACGTTTTGAGAAGTTGATGGCGCTCCAGCGATTCGCGGAAGAGATGCGACAGGCCGGGCGCGATGCTCGGCGCGAGAAACTCTGGAAGTTTCTGGCGTAGCGTCGTTGCGGCGCATCCAGCACCCTTGACGTTGCACACTGACGTGTGTCGCCAGCACAATAGGACTATGTCATCCTCGAACACGGAGAAGTTCCGTGTGGGCCTGGTGCAGATGAGCTGCTCCATTGACCCGAACCAGAATCTGGAGAAAGCGCAGTGGCGCGTTCGCGAGGCCGCGGCACAAGGGGCGCAGATTGTTTGTCTCCAGGAACTTTTCCGTTCGCAGTATTTCTGCCGCGAAGAGAATGCCGAATTATTCGCCCTCGCCGAGTCCATTCCCGGACCCACCACCCAGACGCTTGGCCATCTGGCGCGCGAGCTCGGCGTCGCGATCGTCGCGTCGCTGTTTGAGCGGCGCAGCGCCGGACTGTATCACAACACCGCCGTGGTGATCGGCGCCGATGGCGAGATCGCCGGCCTCTATCGCAAGATGCACATCCCGGACGATCCTTTGTACTTCGAAAAGTTTTACTTCACGCCGGGCGATCTGGGGTTCGTCAATTTCGATACGCAGTTTGCCCGCGTCGGCGTGCTGGTCTGCTGGGACCAGTGGTACCCGGAGGCGGCGCGCCTGTCCAGCCTCAGCGGCGCGAACATCCTCTTCTATCCCACCGCCATCGGCTGGCATCCCGCGGAAAAGTCGCAGTACGGCGCGGCGCAGTTGGACGCCTGGCGCACCATCCAGCGCTCGCACGCCATTGCCAACGGAATCTATGTCGCAGCGGTGAATCGCGTCGGCTTTGAGGGACCTGCCGATCGCGGGCTCGAGTTCTGGGGCTCTTCTTTCGTCGCCGATCCTTTCGGCCAAGTGATCGCCGAAGCCTCTTCAAGCGACGAAGCTATTCTGATCGCCGAGTGCGACCCGCATCGCGTCGAAGAAGTCCGCCGCAACTGGCCCTTCCTGCGCGACCGGCGCGTCGACGCCTACGCTCCCATCCTGAAGCGGTGGCTCGATTGACACCCAAGCAGCTTGGATTCCGCACGCCGGGCGAATGGGAGCCGCACGAGGCGACGTGGCTGGCTTGGCCGCACGAGCGCACCGACTGGCCCGGAAAGTTTGCGCCGATTCCCTGGGTTTACGGCGACATCGTGCGGCGTCTTGCCCGCTGCGAGAAGGTGCGCATTCTCGTCGAGGACGCCGCTGTGGAAAAGAGCGCCCGCCGCGTTCTAGCCAAGTGCGCCGCGAACATGAACGCGGTGGAGTTCTTCCGTCACCGCACCAACCGTAGCTGGACTCGCGACTATTGCCCCATCTTCATTCGTAACGCCAAGGGCAACATCGGGATCACCAATTGGATTTTCAACGGCTGGGCCAAGTACGACAACTGGCGCGACGATAACAAAATCCCGGCGTTTCTGGCCAAGCGTCTCAAGATGACCCAGTTCGAACCGGGCATCGTGTTGGAGGGCGGCAGCATCGATGTCAACGGCTGGGGACTGCTGATGACCACCGAAGAGTGCCTGCTCTCGGAAAAGGTTCAAGTGCGCAATCCCGGCCTCGGCCGCGCGGACTTGGAGCGATACTTCGCCGACTACCTGGGCATCCATCGGACCATCTGGCTCAAGAACGGAATCGCCGGCGACGACACCCATGGCCACATCGACGACTTGGCGCGCTTCGTCGATCAGACCACGGTGGTGGTGGTGACCGAGGAAGATGAAACCGAGGCGAATTACGAACCGCTCCGCGAGAATTTGAAGCTGCTGGAAGCTACCGGCCTGCGCGTTGTGACGCTGCCCATGCCCAAGCCAGTTTACTTCGATGGCCAGAGATTGCCGGCCAGCTACGCCAATTTCTACTTGGCGAATCGCCTAGTGCTGGTTCCGGCGTTCAACGATCCAATGGATCGCGTGGCGCTGAACATCCTTTCGTCGCTGTACCCGAGCCGCGAAGTGGTGGGCATTTTCTGTGGCGACTTGGTGCTGGGTCTAGGCACGCTGCACTGCATGACCATGCAACAGCCGCTCGGTCCATTCGACTAGCGAATCGTAAAATCCAGAATGGTTTCCACGGGAAACCGGATATCTTTCTTCCCCGTCGCAGCCGCGCCCGCAGTGCCAGCCGCAGCACCTGCGCCCGCTCCGATCGCCGCCCCCTTGCCACCGCCCGCAATCGCGCCGATGATGGCCCCGGCTACCGCACCGCCGCCCGCCGCTTTCGCGTTCCTGCCTTTGTGCCCGCCACCCTTACTGCTGTAGGTATCGCTGATCACCGGAGTCCCGTTGATCGACGTCAATTGCAATTCAATGAGCGCCGTTCCCGATAGACGGCCGGAAGCCTGCGCTTCCACCACTTTGCCTTCTACCGGATCTCCTCGCCGCGCCACTGTCCTGCCGTTAACCAACACATCGTGGTGAAGCGTTCCGGTCCAGTTATCGCCGGAGCGCGCTTTATTAGAGGAAATCGTTTGCCCCAGCCTCACGCTGACTTGCGTTCCGGCGGGGATGTCCGCCGCATACGCCGCGAGCAGCAGGGAAAACACGGCCAGGACGGAAAGGATGGGTTTTCGCATTCGCAAAATCTCCTTAGCTATCGATCCTACCAACTGTCGGTCGATCGCGGACGCCGCGCGCCGCCGCCCGTGCTATCATCCGCTTTCTCATGCGTTATTTCGACCTCGCGACCATCGCGGTTTACCTGGTGGCCATCACCTGGTTCGGGGCGCGATTTCGCAATAGCCAGCGCAGCCTGAAGGATTATTTTCTCGGCGGGCAAACCGCGCCCTGGTGGGCCATCGCCTTGTCCATTGTCTCGGCCGAGACCAGCACGCTGACCGTGATCGGCACACCCACGCTTTCCTTCACCGGAAACTTCCAGTTCCTGCAACTGGTGCTGGGATACCTGCTGGCACGCATCGTTATCTCCGTGCTTTTCTTACCGCACTATTTCCGCGGCGAAATGTTCACAGCTTACGAGCTGATGCGGCGGCGCTTCGGCGAACGCATTCGCAAGTTGACCGCCGGCACCTTCCTGATCCTGCGCGCGCTGGCCGAGGGTGTGCGCGTTTTTGCGGTATCCATCATCATTGCCGTGATTCTTGGCACTGGAGAAGTAGCGTCCATCAGCGTGATCGTGCTGCTGACCGTGTTCTACACTTTCGAAGGCGGCATGACCGCGGTGATCTGGACCGACGTAGCTCAAATGTTCCTGTACGTGGCCGGCGCGCTGATCAGCTTTTTTGTGATCCTGCATCAGATTCCGGGCGGCTGGCCCCATGTCGCTGCGCTGTCCGATGCCGCGCACAAATTCCAGATGTTCGATTTCCGGTTCGCCTGGACCCCGGAGTTCTTCGCCCGGAATTACAGCTTCTGGGCGGGATTGATTGGCGGCTGTTTCCTCACCACCGCCAGCCATGGCACGGAGCAACTGCTCGTACAGCGCTTCCTCTCCGCCAAGACCGAAGGCCAAAGCCGGGCCGCGCTATTCTCCAGTTGGCTGGTGATCTTCTTTCAATTCGCGCTTTTCCTTTTCATCGGGCTGCTGCTCTATGTCCACTATTCCGATCGGCATCTGGCGCCTCCTCAGCCCCCGGAATCCATTTATCCAGCTTTCGTGTGGAACAACCTGCCGGTGGGTGTGGCTGGATTGGTGATTGCCGCGATCCTCGCGGCAGGCATGTCGAACCTGAGCGCCGCGCTCAATTCGCTCGCTTCCACAACCGTGATGGACTTCTACAAACCGTGGGCCTTGCGGAGAAATCCCTCGACATCGGAAAGTTATTTCCTGCGTGTTGCGCGAGGCACCACCATCTTGTGGGCGATTATTCTCTTTCTGGTTGGACTGGTGGCGCGTCATTGGGCATCGGTACTGGAAGCGGGCCTAACTATCGCGTCCATTCTGTACGGGTCGCTGCTAGGCGTTTTTCTGCTCGGCCTGCTTACCAAACGAGTGCAGGAAAACTCCGCGATGGTCGCCATGATCGTGGGCCTTTTGCTCATGATTGGCGTGAAACAATGGACTCATATCGCCTTTACCTGGTATGTGCTGATCGGGACTGCGGCAACGTTCCTGACCGGCTGTCTCGTCTCACTACTGCTGGGAGAATCCTCGAATGAACGAAAACCCGCCTGAAGCGCCGGGCAGCCGGTACGAACTGAAGCGCGCCCTGGGAATCTGGAGCGCGGCGGCTATTGTCGTCGGTACAGTCATCGGTAGCGGCATTTTCCTGGTGCCCAATACCATGGTGAAAAACGTCGGCTCGCCAGGGATGGTTTTCGCCGTTTGGGTATTTGGCGGCATACTGACGCTCTTCGGGGCCCTCAGTTACGCCGAACTGGCCGCAGCGCTGCCAGAGGCTGGTGGTGAATATGTTTACCTGCGCGAAGCGTATGGCCCCCTCTGGGGCTACATCTACGCGTGGACGCAGATGGGTGTCGCCAAGAGCGGCTCCATTGCGACCTTGGCCACGGGCTTTTTCATCTATCTGGCCAATTTTCGCCCAGAGCTTCAGGGCATTTGGATGGTAGTGCCACTGCCACTTGGCCATCAGCTCGAAATCCGCTACGGACAGTTACTCGCAATGTCAGTGATTGCCCTACTTGCCTTGGTCAATTACTTCGGCGTCAAGGTGGGTGGCAATGTCCAAGTGGTGGTCACCCTGGTGAAGGTGGGCCTGATTGTGGCGATTATCGTGATTGGGCTCGGGTCCGGGCACGGGGCCGTGGCGAATTACCAGACATCCATACCTGCTCCCGGCGGTATCGCCGGGTTTTTCGCTGCGCTTGTGGCGGCGTTATGGGCCTATGACGGGTGGAACAACGTGACCATGGTCGCCTCCGAAGTCACCAAGCCGCAGCGCAACCTGCCTCTGGCCCTGATCATCGGAACTAGCGCGGTGATCGGCATCTATCTGCTGACGAATCTGGCTTATTTCTACGTACTTCCGGCCGAAGCGGTGGCTTCGACAGATCGCGTTGCCGGAGAGATGATGCGCCGGATTTTGGGCGCGCCGGGAGCCGGGGCGGTTAGCGTGGCGGCGATGATTTCAATATTTGCGGCCCTGAACGGCTCCATTCTGTCTGGTTCGCGCGTGCCATTTGCCGCAGCCAGGGACGGGCTTTTCTTCCGGCGTGTGGCCCATGTGCACCCGATTCACAAGACTCCCAGCGTGTCGATTCTGGGCTTAAACGCCTGGGCCGCCCTGCTGGTTCTGAGCGGGACCTACGACCAACTTTACGAATACGTGATCTTTTCGAGCGTCATTCTGTACGGAATGGCCACTGCGGCAGTGATCGTTTTGAGGTTCAAGCGGCCGGAAATGCCCAGGCCGTATCGGACGGTGGGCTATCCGGTGGTGCCGGTGATCTTTATATTGGGCGTGGCCAGCCTGGTCGTGTCAAGACTCGTAAACAAACCCGAGGAGTCGTTGAAAGGGCTGGTGATAATCGCCATTGGACTCCCCTTCTATTGGTATTGGAAGCGGAAGCAGCCAGCCTGATTCGGCCCGAAACGCCCCCGTACAACTGGTACCATAACCCATCCTGTTCGCCTTTCCGAACAAAACGCTTGAAATCTGGACAGAAATGCGGTACAACTTTTATTGCAGGACAAGAGTTTAGCTAATCTTGTTCGGCTTTGCGGAATGAAGCAGCTTAGCAACTCAAAAAACTTGGGGGGAACAGAACGAATGGACATCAACAAGATGTTAGCGGACTTACGCGTTGAGCGTGAGCAGATCGAAGAGGCAATTATGACCTTGGAAAGGCTGGCTCGGGGCCGCGGCAGACGCCGTGGACGTCCGCCAGCCTGGATGTCGGAGATCAAGCGGCGCGGGCGACCGCCTGGAAGCAAGAACAAGCCGAAAAGCGACGCCAAGGGGGCCAACGCTAAGGCGGCCGTCGCCTAAATCAGAGGCAGCCCCTTTTGCGAGACAGGAGGGGCTGCCTACTTGTATAGCAGGTACTTCTCTCGCTGCTGTAGAAAGGCAGCGAGAGATTCTTCCATTTGCTGGACCGTCGTCCGAGGGTCCACATCTGCTTTTCCCGCCGCAATCACCTCGTGATTCCCAATCAGGAAGCGATTCGTGTCCCAGGGAATTTTACCAGGGTACAGTTTCTCGAACGCATATCCCAACTCCAGGCCTAACCGCGTGCTGTCGAACTGATTGCGGTCCGTGATGACGAATCGCACGCCTTCAATGTGCTGCCCCTTGAAATTAGATGCGTTGGGTTGAAACCGGGTGGGATATACACGCACTCCTGGGATATAGCGGCCATTCAAGAAGGAAGCCAGCTCGCGGCCGCGGATCCAATCGGCGCCGATCTGCTCGAATGGGGAATCCGTGCCTCGGCCAACCGAGTAGTTCTTCGACGCTTCGAGCATGGCCACCCCGGGATATAGCGTAGCGGCGTTCAGGCTGCGCATATTCGGCGAAGGGTCCACCCAGGGGAGGCCGGTTGCATCGAACCAATCGCCACGATTCCAGCCTTTCATGGAAACTACGTGGAGATCGGCGCCCAGATTCCGTTCGCCGTTGGCCATTCGCGCCAATTCGCCAAAGGTCATGCCGTGACGCAGTGGAATCTCAAAGCAGCCGACAAACGATTCCAGATCCTTGTCCATCATGGGTCCTTCCACGCGCACGCCGGTGATCGGATTCGGGCGATCGAGCACGTAAAAAGGCACGTGCTTTTTCGCCGCCTCTTCCAGGCTGTAGAGCATGGTGCAGGAATAGGTGTAAAATCGCGCACCGGCGTCCTGGATGTCGTAGACCAGCGCGTCCAGGCCGTCCAGCATCTGCGGAGTCATGCGCCGCCGCGAACCCTGGTACAGACTGACGATCGGGAGTCCGGTAGCGGTATCTTTGTCGTCCGAGACATTGGGCTGGTCTTCCCGGCCTAACATGCCGTGTTCGGGCGAGAACAAGGAGACAACTTTCAGACCCGCGGCGATCATAAGATCGACATTGCGCTTGCCATCGCGGCTCAAGCCGGTGTGATTGGTGATAAGGCCGATGCGTTTGCCCTTTAGCTCGGCGAATTTCCCGGCGGCGAGAACGTCCAGGCCGGTCAGAACGTCGCCCTTGGGTTCGATGTCGCGGGGAAGGCCTGGACCGTTGATGGTCTCGTTGTATCCGGTAAGCTTGACCTCGCGGGCGGTGATTCCGAAAGATGCGGCGGCGATGGTTGCCACGCGGCCACGGAGCGAGCTCAGCGATTTTCCACGGTGGGGATGAATGTAGTTGGTCAGCAGGATGACGTAAGTGCGGCTGAAAGGATCAATCCAGAGCGACGTGCCGGTGAATCCGGTGTGGCCGTAGGAACCGATGGGGAATAAATCGCCGCGGTTGCTGGAGAAGGGCGAATCGATGTCCCAGCCCAAGCCGCGCAGTATGGGCTGATTCGCCGGCGTTTGCGGAGTCGTGAATTTTTTTATCGTGGCGGCACTGAAGAGGCGCGTGCCATTGGCTGTGCCCAGATCGAGCATCATCTGGGCAAACTTGGCGAGGTCGTCGGCGGTGGTGAAGAGCCCCGCGTGTCCTGCGATTCCGCCCATATAGCGCGAGGTTGGATCGTGGACCACGGCGCGAAGAGGCTGGCCGGTGTCGGGATCGATCTCGGTGGGTGCGATTCGCGGGCGCAGGGTCGCCGGGGGCTGAAACATTGTCTCGTGCATGCCGAGTGGTTCAAAAATATTCGCATGGGTGAAATCGGCCAGCGATTGGCCGCTCAGGCGTCGCACGATTTCGCCCATCAGGATGAAATTGATGTCGCTGTAGACGAAGCGGACTCCCGGCGGACGCGCCGGCTTGTCGATGAGGGCGCGGTGGATGCCGGTGTCGTAGCCACTCCAGGCAGGCTTGAGATCGAGATCGGGGCGCAGTCCGGAAAAGTGGGTCATCAAATTGCGGATGGTGATGTCGCTGTGGCCGCCCTGAAATTCTGGCAGGTAGGTAGTGACCGGATCGTTCAGGCGGATTTTGCCCTGCTCGAATAGCTTCATCACAGCCGAAGTAGTGGCCACCACTTTGGTGAGCGAAGCGGCGTCGAAGATTGTGTCGAGCGTCATCGGCTCGCGCTGCGGAATCAGGGCGCGCTGGCCGTAGGCTTTACGGTAGACGATGTGGCCATCGTGGCCGACGATCAGGACCGCGCCGGGCGTCAATCCGTCGGCGACGGCTTTGTCGATCTGCTCGTCGACGGCGGCTGCACCGGTGAAGGACGGCTGCGCGCAAAGCGTGGCTGCGCAGGCAAGGAGGGCGAAAATTTTCATTGCAGCTTCTTGGCGGTTTCGTCGAGAATCTTGGCCAGTGTAACGTCCCTGGACGTGATTCCGCCGGCATCGTGACTGACCAGGTAGACCGTCACGCGATTGTACACGTTGAACCACTCGGGATGGTGATTCATTTTTTCGATCGCCAGTGCGCAGGTGGTCATGAAGCCGAAGGCATGGATGAAATCGGCGAATTTGTACTCGCGATGCAGTTTTCCTTTATCCACGGACCAGCCGGGGAGTCCGGCGAGCGCGGCTTCGAGCTCGGAATCGGTGAGTTTGGGCATATTCACCATTATCTCCAGTCACCGGATTTTAGATAATAGGGGTTTGAGTATCCTGTCACCGTATTTCCGGGTGCTGCTGGTTGGTTCGCTGGCGCTGCTTGCGGGCGCTGAGGATCGCTGGACGGGGCTGAGGTCCGGGCCGTTTGAGGTGTTGACCACCGGCGGCGACCGGCCGGTGCGCGAGAAGCTCATGTACCTGGAGCAGTTCCGGGAGACGCTGCGCATCATTACTGGGAAGCAGGAGATGCGGTCGGTTTGGCCGATTCGGGTGGTGGTGGTCAAGAGCGGCCCCACGCCTTTGGCGCTCGGCCGTGATGCGCGGATGATGGCGGTTACGGAATCGGGCGCGTTTCCACGGGAAACTCTGAAGGAGCTAGCCCGGATTCTGCTGTATGAAAACACCAACCGGCTGCCGCAGGAGATTGAGAGCGGCATCATCGAGCTGGTTTCGACGCTGGAAGTGAACGGGACGCATGTCACGCTGGGTGCGGCGGTGCCGGAAGCCGAGCGGTCGCGCGGCTGGGCGCTCATGCAACTGGTGACCGTGAATCCGGATTACAGCGGACGGAGCCGGGTGATGATTTCGAATCTGGAGCAGAGCGGCGATTTTGAGGCGGCCTGCCACAATGCGTTTCAGAAGACTGCTGCGCAGATCAATCAGCAGGCTGATGCGTATCTCAAGGCGGGGAGCTTTGCGACTACTTCGGTATCCGGGCGTGCGCTGAGCTTGACGCGCGATTTCAAGCCCATGCAACTCGATCCGGACTCCGGGAAAATAGCCATGGCCGATTTGCTGCTGGCAACCGGATCGGCGCAAGCGGCGACGGCGGCGTACACGGCGTTGCACGGACCGGCTGCGGCCGAGGGTCTGGGGCTGCTTGCTCTGAAAGCCCACAAAGAGAATGACGCGCGGACACTTTTCGCAAGCGCCATCGAGTCGCAAAGTGAAAGTGCGCGGGCGTGGCTGGAATTGGGGCGACTGGAGAAGGACCCGGCGAAGGGTCGCGCGGATCTGGAGAAGGCCGCGAAACTGAATCCCAACTGGGCCGAGCCGTATTTCCGCATGGCCGAGCTGGCACCAGATAATCCGCAGCAGAGGGCTGTGCTGCTGAAGAAAGCTGCGGGGCTGGAGGCTCGCAATATCGACTATTGGCAGGCGCTGGCGCGCGCTGAAACCGCGGCGAAGAACTTTCCCGAAGCGCAGAAGGCTTGGGCGGGCGCCGAGCGGGCCGCGGCGAACGACGAAGAACGCGCACGAATCCACCAGGTGCGGTTGCAGGCCGAAACACAGCGCATGGATTTTGAAGCGGCGGAGAAGAAGCGCATCGCCGAGGAGCAGGAGCGCGAGTTGCAGCGGGTGAAAGGAATCAGCGATGCCGCGATTCATGCCGCCGAGGAAGAGGCGCGCAAGAAGATGAACGCCGATGGCGCCGCGCCTCCAAAACCCGAAGGTTGGTGGGAGGATATGCAGGGCAACGCCAGCGTGGAGGGCGTATTCCAGCGGCTGGATTGCCTGGGCAAGCAGGCTCGCGTAACGATTCAAACAGCGGACGGCAAGACGGTGCAATTATTGGTGCGCGACCCCACGCAGATCGCGATTGTCGGCGGCGGCGAGAAGTCCCTGGGCTGCGGCGTCCAAAAACCGGCGCGCAAGGTGCTGGTTCAGTTTCTCGCAAAGCCCGACGCGAAACTCAAAACAAGCGGCGAAGTCACGTCCATCGAATTCCGTTGAGGACGGCGCTCAAGCAGTTCATCTTTCGGATTCTCGGCAAGGACCCGGAGGCGATTGTCGTTTCGTTCGCCACCGGCGATCCGGATCTGGCGGGGCGGATGTTCGCCGAGATTCAGGAACTGGAACCGCGGCGTAGGCACGTGCTGGTGACGCCGGAGGAAGCGGGATCCGGCGGGGCAATTTCTATTTTTTGGCGGCTGCGCAAGCGATTTCGAGCGGATCGGATTGGGCTTGCGCCGGTGCTGCTTACCGGCGACAAGCGGTTTCGCTCGCTGCAGCGCGCCGCGTTCCTGCTCGCACCAACGAAAATCCTGGCATACAACCAACGCCTGGAACGGCACCATCTGCAGTTGCGCACGGCTATCGGTTCAGTTCTGTTCTTGAAAGGCGTGCCGCTGGATCGGATTTTCCTGCGGCCGAAATGGCTGGTCCCCTGGAAGAAGGACCAGTCGATTTTTCCGGCCGAGATTCGGGAAATCGAGGGCCGGGCGATGTCGGTGCGGCGGCGGCGGATCGCTGTGGTCAGTCCTTATTTTCCATATCCGTTGTCGCACGGCGGCGCGGTACGGATTTTCCATCTTCTACGCGAGATGGCGGCGGAGTTCGACATCTTCCTCTTCGCCTTCCGGGACAAGGAAACTTCCGAGGATCTGAAGCCGGTGTTGGATTTGTGCGCGCGAGTGATTCTGGTGGGCAAAGCGCGATATCGCGAGCCTCGATGGTCGACGCTTGCGCCGCCCGAGGTCTGCGAATTCCGGTCGCCCGCGATGCAGGCGGCGCTGGCGAGAATCCGGCGGGAGTTCAAGATAGAGGCAGTGCAGGTGGAATACACCATGCTGTCGCCGTATTGTGGCGACATTTTGGTGGAGCACGATGTCACGTTCGAACTGTATCGGCAGGTATGGAAGAAATCGGGAAAAGGCTGGTGGGACTACTGGCGGTGGCGGCGGTTCGAGAAGAAATGGATCGCCCGTTATCCGCGAGTGGCGGTGATGTCGGAGCAGGATCGGGCGCTGCTAGCCAGGCAAAATCTGGCAGTGATTCCGAACGGTGTGGATCTGGAGCGCTTTACGCCGGAGATGGAGCGCCCGGGGCAGCGGCTGCTGTTTATCGGCTCGTTCCGCCATTTTCCGAACATCGTCGCTTATCGATTCTTCGTCGAGCAGGTGTGGCCAACCCTGCGGGGCCACTTGCCGGAAGTCCAACTGACCGTGGTGGCCGGTCAAGATCCTGCCGTCTACTGGCGCGAACACACCGGACTCTCGTCGATTCCCCAGGATGAGCGAATCCGGCTGCTGGAGTTTGTCGCCGACGTGCGCCCGCTTTATGTAGAGACAAATCTGGCGATTGTTCCCACGCTGGTATCGGCGGGCACGAATCTGAAGGTGCTGGAGGCGATGGCCATGGATCGCGCCGTGGTCTCGACTCGCTCGGGATGCGCCGGGCTTGGGCTGGAGCACGGCATAAACGTCTGGATCGCGGATACGCCCCAGGATTTCGCCCAAGCGATTCAAACCTTGCTCGACGATCGGGATTTGAGGGAACGCATCGCTTCGGCCGGCCGCGCGCACGCGGAGCGGCATTTCGGCTGGAAACAGGTGGGGGCAAAACAGCGGGCCCTGCTGCACGAGTTACTTCCCCCGCGTGTGCATCTGCGGGCGGCCGAGGCCCGCGATATCGACCAGATCACGGCGATTCAGGCGACAGCGCCCGAAGCGTCGCAGTGGCTGCCGCGCGATTACCTGACGTTCGATTGCCAGGTGGCGGAATTGGATGGGCGGGTCGCTGGATTCCTTGTCTCACGGCGAGTGGCTGATGCGGAACGGGAGATTCTCAACGTGGCGGTGCATCCCGAGTTCCGGCGGCTGGGCATCGCCAAGCAACTACTGCTGGCGGAAATGGCCCGTTGGCCGGGGACGCATTTCCTGGAGGTCCGGGAGTCGAACGATGCAGCGCGGCGGCTGTACGAGGGGCTGGGATTCGAGGTAGCCGGGTCCAGGCCGGGGTACTATGAAAATCCACCCGAAGCGGGGATTGTCATGAGGATTTTTTCATGATATTGTCACATTGCGGGGGGCCGTCGGTGACCTTCCGCGAGAAGAATGTTAGAACTCAATACTCACCCCACCGAGCAAGTCATTCCTACCGACTCGGCGTGGCCACCTCACAAAGGAGACAGAACCCTGATGGAGAACACGCAGGAAGAACTGAAAGCGCACCTGATGAAAACGGACGAAGGATTCCGCCATCTGGCCGAACAGCACGCGCAATTCCACAAGCAGCTTGAGGCGTTGGAAGCCAAACCGCGCTTGACTCCCGAAGAGGAGTTGGAAGAGCATCGGCTGAAAAAGTTGAAGCTTCGTTTGAAAGACCAGATGAACGGGATTATTAGCCGTTACCGGGCGCAGAACGTCGCCTGACATTTGGTGCGCTGGTAAGAGCGTACTTTAGAGACCCGATCCGGAACGCCCGGGTCGGGTTTTTGATTTTAGCGGGCGTTGCGAATCCGTTCGATCGCCAGCATCAGGTTGTCGTAGGAGCTGGCGATGCTGAAGCGTAGGTGGCCTTCGCCGTATGCGCCGAAGCTGGCGCCGGACAGGCAGGCAACACCGGCTTTCTCCAGCAGCGCGTCGGCCAGGGCTTTGGAACTCTGGCCTGTGCCGGTGATATCGGGGAAGGCGTAGAATGCGCCGCTGGGGATGGCGCAGCGGAATCCGGGGAGTTGGTTCAGTGCCGCGCAAAATGCGTCGCGGCGGCGGCGGAATTCGGCGACCATTTTCTCCACTTCGTCCTGCGGGCCGGTCAGCGCGGCGATTCCGGCGCGTTGCGTGAAGCTGGCCGTGCACGAGTTGGAATTGACCATGAGCTGGGTCACCGCGTCCACCAGCCAGATAGGCATCACGCCGTAGCCCATGCGCCAACCGGTCATGGCGTAGGTCTTCGAGAAGCCGTCGAGGATGATGGTTTTTTCCAGCATGCCGGGCTGGGTGGCGATGGAAACCGGCGGTTCATCGAAATAGATGCGCGAATAGATTTCGTCCGAGAGCACGATGAGATCGCGGTCGCGAACCATGCCGGCGATGGCACGGATGTCATGGGCCGGGATCACGCCGCCCGTGGGGTTGTGCGGCGAATTTAGGATCAGCATTTTCGTCTTCGCGGAGAGCTTGTCGCGCAGCACGTTGAGGTCGAACGTGGGCATGGGCACCGGCGTCGCGCCGAGAAAATGGATCATCGATTCGTAAATCGGAAAGCCGGGATTGGGATAGATCACTTCGTCGCCGGGCTCCAGCAAGGCGAGCATGGGGAAAAAGATCATGGGCTTGCCGCCCGGGACTACGCAGACGTTTTCCGGGCCGACGCGGATGGCGCGGGTACGCGAGATGTAGGATGCGATGGCTTCGCGGAGTTCGGGCAATCCGGATGCGGGCCCGTATTTCGTCCAACCTTCATCGAGGGCCTGCTTGCCAGCCTCGACGATATGTCGCGGCGTTTGAAAATCCGGCTCGCCAATCTCCAGATGAATGATGTGCCGGCCTTGCGCCTCGAGCGCTCGGGCGCGCTGCAGGACTTCGAACGCGCCTTCGCCGCCGAGGCGGTTCATCCGGGCCGCGAGCTTCATGCCTGCTTGCGGAAGAACGGAACTTCGTTGCGGAATTCGAGAAATGCCACGCGGTCGCCGATTTGAGTGCGGTCGCCGTCGATACGGCCGGTGATGCGGCGTCCGCCTTCGAGCTCGATGATCGCCAGTTGGTAGGGCACGTCCTTGACGTAGGCTTCGGGAGGCGACCAGACGACGGTCTCGGTGTAAACTGTGCCGGACCCAAGATCGCTCATGCGGCCCCCAATACGGTGACCACGCTGGTTGCGCCAGAGCCGCCGAGATTCTGCGCCAGGCCCAGGGTGTTGCGCTTTACTTGGCGCTCGCCCGCCTCGCCGCGGATTTGTTGAACGACATCGCAGATCTGGCCGACGCCGGTCGCGCCCACCGGATGTCCCTTCGATTTCAAACCGCCGCTGGTGTTGATGGGCCGTTCGCCGTTGATGCAGGTGCGGCCGGCGAGCGTGTACGGTCCACCTTCGCCTTTGGTCACGAAGCCGAGATCTTCGATGGCGATGATCTCGGCGATGGTGAAGCAATCGTGGATCTCGGCGAACTCGATGTCGGATGCTTTCACGCCGGCCATCTTGTAGGCCTTTTCCGCCGAGGTTTGGACAGCGCGGAAAGTAGTGATGTCGGCTTTTTCGTCGAGCGCGACGTTGTCGGAAGTTTGCGAGATGCCGAGGACGCGGACGGGTTTGTCGGTGAATTCGGAGGCGCGCTCCAGCGGGGCGATCAGGACGGCGGCCGCGCCATCGCTGACCAGCGAGCAATCGTAGACAGTGAGCGGCTCGGCAATCAGCTTTCCGTTCATCGCCTGCTCCATGGTGATGACCTTGCGCATGTGCGCCAGCGGATTCTTGGCGCCATTCTGGTGATTTTTGACGGCGACGGCGGCGAGCTGTTCGCGTGTGGTGCCGTACTGATACATGTGACGGCGCGCGATCATGGCGAAGAGGGCGGGAAAAGTCGCGCCGGCTCGGACTACGCCGCAAAGGTCGCCCGCACCGGCCAGGATTTCGGTGACTTTGGGAGTGGACTGCGAGGTCATTTTCTCGACGCCGCCGACCAGGATGACGTCGTAGAGACCGGCGGCGACGGCAGAGACGGCATGGAAGAATGCGGAGCCGCTGGACGCGCACGCAGCTTCAAACCGCGTTGCCGGAACCCCGATGATGCCGATGCCGGCGGCTACATAGGGCGCTAGATGGTTCTGGCCGACGAACGACGGGCCGGCGAAATTGCCGAGATAGAACGCTTCCACCTGCGAGTTCTTGGCGTGGCCGTTCTCCAGCGCTTTTTGTCCGGCTTCTACCGCGAGCGAACGGAGGTCGCGATCCGGGAATGCGCCGAATGCGGTTTTCCCGATGCCGACGACGGCAACTTGTCTCATGCTTTTAGGATAGCTTGTGGGGCAGGTTGGCAACCTGCAGCGGGTTGGTAACCCGCTTGGTCCAGCGCGATTAACAATCGCGCGCAGGTTACCAACCTGCCCCACTTACTTCTCGTAGGTGATTTTGGAGTCGGCTCCGAACTTCTTGTAGTCGCTGTAGCGGATGGTCAGGCGGATGCGCTGGGGGCCGGTGCGGAAGTAGAGCGTGTCGTCGGCGTAGGTGGTGACGGGGAACCGGAAATCGCCGTCGACCTTTTCGCGCAGTGTGGTGAAGTGCGGGAAGAGGTTCTCGGTTTTTGTGGTTTGGATCTGGGGGACGGCCTGGCCTTCGCTGCGGATGATCGAATAGTCTTTTTGGGAGACCCAAATCATGCCGTCGAACAGGCGCTGGCCATTCAGGAGTTGGCGCGGCCGCAGACGCAGGACGAAACACTCGACGCCGTCCACATTTTCTTCACCCCGGTAGGTCGATTCATACAGGAACGTTTGATCGTTCGTGAGCAGGAAGGGCTGAACCTCGCGGATGTCGCGGAAATCTTCCTCGGTTAGTTTGAGATTCCTGAGGTTTTCGAACGGATGGCCGACCACCTTCTCCGTTCGCTCCTGCTTGGGCGAGAAGATGATGTCGCGCACTTCGCTGTATCGGCCGGCCATGCCGCCGTTCTTGTCGAGTTCATCGACGGTGACGGACTGGCGATAGGTGTAATTGCTCTGGGCCTGTTGAGTTTCGGTCTCACGCTGGGCCACGCGCCGGACCAGGTTGGCGGGCGGATCGTTCGCGCGCAAGGCAGCGGAGAAAAGCAGCGATGCTAAGATGAAGCGGATGCGCCAGTTCCTGACGACGCTTCTCGTGGTTTGGACGGCGGCATGCATCGCCACGTACCTTTACTCCCAACAACAGAATATACCTTCCGGGCTTGCGATGGCCGTGTTGCCGGCGTTCTTAGTGGAGTTCGGATTCTACCTGGTGTTGGGTTTTCCGAGAGTCCGGGCGGCGTTCGATGGGTTGGGTTCGAAGCCGTTGCGCGCGGCGTTGCTGACGGCGAGCGCTATTCTGCCGTACCTGATTTTGAGCGTGCTGCTGGGCACGTTCCATTTCACGGCACTCGCCACGCTCGCGGCGGCTGCGTTTGCTGTGTCGTTCTGGTACGCGTGGATTCGCGGCAGCATGCCCGCCGACATTCTGTTCCTAGCGCTGCTGGCAGTGGTGTACCTCAGCAAGATTTTCGATCCGATCTACGGTCAACCCGCGCCGCACATGCAACTTTCGATTCTGGGCAAGTTGATGTGGATTCGAGTGAGCATCCTGGCGGTGCTGTCTCTGCGGCCGATGGAGGATTCGCATTTAGGATTTGTGCCGACGCTGCGTGAGTGTCGAATCGGAGCGCTCTATTACTTGTTCTTCCTGCCGGTGGGCGCGGGGATCGCGTACCTGGTGAAATTCGCTCACTACCGGCCGCCGGAACTAGTGTGGTGGAAGGCGGCGTTGCTGGTGGTTGCGACCATCGCTGCGTTCCTGTGGGTAGTGGCTCTGTTCGAAGAATTCTTTTTCCGGGCCTTCCTCCAGCAGTTGTTGATACGCACACTCCACAGCCAGGTAGTCGGGCTGATCGCCGCTTCCATCTTGTTCGGCGCAGCACATCTGATGTATCGCCAGTTCCCGAATTGGCGATTTGCCGTGGTCGGCGGAGTCTCCGGCATCTTCTACGGCCTGGCGTTCCTGAAGGCCAAAAGCGTGCGGGCCAGCATGGTGACGCACGCTCTGGTCGTAGCGACTTGGCGAGTGTTCTTCTTCAGTTCTTGATCCCCACCTGATTCAATAACCAGGCATATTCGAAAGCCTGCTCCTTCAGCCGATCGTAGCGGCCGGACGATCCGCCGTGACCTGCCCCCATGTTGACCTTGAGCAGCAGCGGATTGCTGTCCGTCTTCAGCGCGCGCAGGCGGGCGACATATTTCGCCGGCTCCCAATAGCCCACCTGGCTGTCGTTCAGACTGGTGGTGACCAGCATCGCCGGATAGGCGCGCTTTTCGAGATTGTCATAGGGGCTGTAGGTTTTCATGTAGTCGTACGCGGCTTTCTCATTGGGATTGCCCCACTCCAGGTACTCGCCGACGGTGAGCGGAAGGCTGGCGTCGAGCATGGTATTCATCACATCGACGAACGGGACAGCCGCGTGGACGGCACGGAAAAGATCGGGCCGCAGATTGACCACCGCACCCATCAGCAACCCGCCGGCGCTTCCGCCCTCGATCAGCAACTTCTCCTTCGACGTCCACTTGTCCTTCACCAGGAACGCGGCGCAATCGACGAAATCGAAGAAAGTGTTTTTCTTCTTCATCAGCATTCCGTCGTCGTGCCAGGTCTCACCCATTTCGTTGCCGCCGCGAATGTGCGCGATCGCGAAGGCCATACCGCGATCCAGCAGGCTCAGCCGCTGGCTGGAAAACGTCGGCGGCGTGCCGATGCCGTACGATCCGTACGCATAGAGGAACAGCGGGGCCGTGCCGTCCCGTTTGAAGCCTTTCTTGTAAACGATGGAAATCGGCACCTTGACTCCGTCGCGCGCCGTGGCCCACAGGCGCTCGGAAGTGTACTGCGCCGGATTGTATCCGCCGAGCACTTCCTGCTTCTTCAGCAGCGTCGACTGATGCGTGTCCATGTCGTAGTCGTAAACGCTCTGCGGCGAAATCATGCTGGTGTAGGAGTAGCGAAAGGTGTGCGTGTCGTATTCCGGATTCCCGCTGCTGAAAGCCGCGAACACCGGCTCGGGGAACGCGATGTTGCTCCACTTGCCGCTGCGGAAATCGTACATGCGGATGTTGTTCAAGGCGTTCGTGGTCTCGCTCACCACGGCGAAGTCCTTGAAGAGCTGAATGCCGTCCAGCAAAACAGCCGGCTGGTGCGCCATGAACACCTTCCAGTTCTTTGGGCTGGGGTCCGAGTCCGGCGCGGTCAGCACCTGAAAATTCTTTGCATTCTTGTTGGAACGGATGTAGAAGAGGCCCTCGCGGTGCCCGATGATATAACGGTGCTTCTTCTCCCGCGCCAGGAAAATCTTGAATTCCCCGTGCGGCTGGTTGGCGGCTAGATAACGAACTTCCGAGGTGTCGGTGCTGTTGGCTAGCACCGTGATGAATTTCTTGTCCAGCGTCCGGTTCACGTGGATCGTGTACAGCGCGTCCGTTTCCTCGTAGATCGGTTCGAGCTTTGAATCGCCCAAGGTGTGCCGCCAAAGGCGATCGGAGCGCTTAGTCACCGCGTCTTCCGTGGTCAGGAACAGGGTTTTGTTGTCGGTGGCCCATTGCAGCGACGTCACGCGCTCAGCCGTGTCCGGCAGAGTCTCGCCGGTGCGCAGATCTTTCACATGCAGCGCGTATTGGCGATAGCCGGTAGTGTCGGTCGTGTAAGCGAGCAGATTCTCATCGTCGCTGACCACCAAGCCGCCGAGGCCGAGAAACGAGTGGCCCTTGGCCAATTCGTTACCATCCAGCATCACTTCTTCGGGCGCGTCCATGCTGCCTTTCTTGCGGCACTGGATCGGGTACTGCTTGCCTTCCTCGGTGCGCGAATAGTAGAAATAGCTGCCGCGGCGCGTGGGAACGGAAAGATCGGTTTGTTTGATGCGGCCGAGCATTTCCTTGTAGAGCGCGTCTTCGAACGGCTTGAGATCCTTGGTCAGGGCGTCGGTGTAGGCGTTCTCGGATTTGAGGTAGTCGATCACATCGGGGTTCGATTTGTCGCGAAGCCAGAAGTAGTTGTCGACCACGGTCGCGCCATGACGAACCTCGCGATGATCCACCTTCTTGGCGACTGGCGGCGTGACGTTGGTATCGGCGTGGATCAGCAGGCTGAGAGCAAGAACGACAAATCCGGCGATGGCCGGGCGGATGGATTTCATGGGGTCCTCTCTTGTCTACTATAGACTCAGCAGGCGAGCAGCGGTACCGCCTAGAATTGCAGTTTTTTCCGCTTCGGAGATACTCAGCGCGTTAATACTTTCCAACATGCGGGGGATGCTGCCGATCTGGTGCGGATAGTCGCTGCCGGCCAGAATGTGGTCCACGCCGGCGAAGGAGATGGCCAGCTCCAGCGCACGCGGGTTGAAGTTGACGGTATCGTAGTAGAAATTCTTCAGGTATTCGCTCGGCGGTTTCGCGATGTTGGCGCGGCAGTCTTCGAAGGCAGTGAATCCGCGGTCCAGGCGCTCCACCAGGTACGGAATGGTTCCGCCGAGATGGCACAGGACCCAGCGGATGCGTGGAAACCGCTCCACCACGCCGCTAAAAACCAGCTTGGCGGCGGCGAGCGTGGTATCGAACAGAAATCCGCACAGCGGCATCAGCCAGTACTCAGTCATCGCCTCGACGCCGACGGGGCTCGTTGGGTGGATGTAGAGCACGGCGTCGCGATCGTTGGCGGCCTCGTAGAGAGGCCAGAAGCGTTGATCGCTCAGAGCGACGCTGTTGATATTGCTGAAGAGCATCGCACCAGGGAAACCCAGTTCGCGAGTGGCGCGCTCGAATTCCTTCACCGATGCGGCGGGATCGTTGAGGGGCATAGTGGCGAGCGAGGCGAATCGGCCTTTCTTCGCGCGGACCACTTCGGCGAACGCATCGTTCACCAGTCGGGCCAGACGCACGGCAGTCTCCGGCGTCTCAACGTGCGTGCCGGGCGTGGTCAGCGTGATCACCTGGGTGTCGATCCCGTGGTGGATTAGAACCTGCTCGCGATAGTCGATGTCGCGGTGACCTTGGACGGCGACGTTGTAATCGCCGGGGTAATGGAGGCACGGATTGCCGTCGGCATCGATGGTGATCTTGACCGTGCTTGGTCCGGAACGCAGTGCGTCCATGTAAGCCGGTGGATAGTAGTGGTTGTGAAAATCGATGATGCGCATAGTTGGCGAGCGATTATTGGGCGCTTTTTCGGACCCAGAGGTAGTAAAGAGGTAAGCCTAACACAACCAGCAAGAGGCCGGCCGATGCTTTCCACGGGTCGGCCGCGACTTGATAGAACACGATGCCGAGCGACGCTGCGACGAACAACAGCGGAGCGACGGGGTAACCCCAGGCTCGATAGGGCGGCGCGTAGGCGGGGCGGCGGCGCGCGCGCAGCAAGCCGATGGTCATCAGCGCGAAGAAAATCCATTCGGTGTAGACGACGCGGCTGAACAGCTCGCGATATGTGCCAGTCGCAACCAGAACGCACGACCAGGTGGCTTGCGCGAGAATCGCGATGTGCGGCGTGTGGAAGCGCGGATGAACTGCACCCATCCAGGCAAGTGACTTGTAGCGGCCGGACATCGCCAGGTAGACGCGCGGGCCGGCGAGAATCACGCCATTGAGCACGCCGAAGGCCGAGACCATAACCAAGCCGGAGATCGCGGCAGCGCCTTTCGGACCCACCAGAATACTAGCGGCATCGGCGGCGACGCGCTTCGAAGCGATCACTTGATCGAGAGGCAGCAAGTAAAGGCAGGCGGCGTTGAGTGCGACATAGCAGGCGGTGACGGTGAGCGTTCCGATCACGAGCGCGCGCGGGATCGTTTTCTCGGGCGTGCGGGTTTCGCCGGCCGCGTAGGTCACCATGTGCCAGCCGCCGAAGGCGAAGAGTCCGGCACCGACGGCCAGCGCGAAGTCGCTGATGGAAAAATTAGAGGCGACGGACGTTGCGCTCTGTGTTGCGTGCACCGGCTTGCCTAGTGTCGCGACCAGTACCAGAATTGCGGCAATCCCCAGGATCTTGGCGGCCGTCACGATGGCTTGCAATCCACTGCCCTGCCGGACGCCGATGTAGTTCACCGCCGACAGTAGCAGGATACCGGCGATCGCCACCACGCGGATGCCGGTGTCATCGAGCGGGACGAAGTATGCGACGTATCGGCCGAAGACTACCGAGCTGGCGGCGATGATGCCGGAGTGCGCGATCCAGAACATGGCCCAGCCCCACAGAAATCCAGCCGCGGGCGAAATTGTTTCGTTGAGAAAGACGTAGACGCCGCCGGTTTGCGGGAACGCGGAGGAGAGTTCAGCGCAGACCAGAGCCCCGCAGAGCGTCAGCAATCCCGCGATTAGCCACACCGCGAAAATGCCGGGAATATTGGGAACGTAGCGGACGACCTCGGTAGGCTGCACGAAAATCGAGACGCCGATGATGATGCCGACAACCATGGCGATGGCCTGGGGCAGGCCGATGACGCGGTCGAGCGTGGCGCGCGCTGGAGTCGGGGACAAGCGTGCAGTCTAGCACTAGTGGCCGGCGGTCTTCAGCGACTGGCGGTGCTGGAAGAAGTCCGCCCAGGGATCGCGGCCGGTGAGGCGCTTCGTGTAGTTGCCCAAGTTGAAGTCGGCGGGGTTTAGCGAAGGCTTCACTTCCGCCCAACTCAACGGCATGGAGAACGGCGCTCGCGGACGGCGGCGGATCGAGTACGGCGCGACGACGGTGGCCCCGAATCCATTGCGAAATGCGTCCAGATACACGCGCTTCCTGCGGGCTTCAATGCGCTGTTCCATGGTGAGTGTATCGGGATGCTCGGCGGCAAGGCGCTCGCAAATTTCGCGCGCGAAGGCCAGGACCTCATCGCAATCCGGCCCCACACGGAGAGGGACGAAGACATGGAGACCGCGGCTGCCTGACGTCTTAGGAAAGGACTTCAGGCCGAGCGCATCGAGCGCGTCTCTGACCAGCAGGCCGGCGTTCGCGGCGTCGGCGAACTCACCGGAGCCGGGATCGAGATCGAAGACCATCCAATCGGGTTGACGCGGGCGCGCAGCACGGCTGGACCACACGTGCACCGGAATGCAGCCGAGGTTTGCCAAAGCGATTTGTGTCGCCAGCGCGCCGCCGACGACGTAGTTCGTACTCTTCTTCTCATGCTGGATCAATTGCGTCGGAGTGCCGGCCGGCAAGCCCTTCGGCGCTTCTTTCTGATAAAAGCAGTTACCACGCATTCCGTCAGGACAGCGTTCCATAGTGAGCAGGCGGCCCGCGACGTAGGGCTTCAGTCTGGGAAAGACGCGCTCATAAAATCGCGCGATGTCCAGCTTGGTGTAGCCTTCGTCGGGCCAGAAAACCTTGTCGGGATGCGAGAGCAGCGTTTCGATTTTCATTCCGCTCCCGGCGGGTCCCCCTTCGCCGCTTTCGCCACGTCGCCCCCATTCACGCGCGCAATATCGGCCAGCAGACGCTTCGACGCGACGGAGCGCGGTTCGTCAACGGTGACATCCTTCTTCGAGACGTATCCATCCCGGTGCTTGATCAACAGCCATTGCGGCTTACGCGATCCGCCAAATCCTCCTTTGGGCCGAACCAGCACCCAAGAGCCGCCGAGTTTCTTTCCGTGCAGTGTGAACTTCAGCTCGCCTTTGCGTAGAGCGGCGTCGACATCGGGATCGTCAGGCGTCCAGGTGCCGCGATCCCAAAGCATGACGGTGCCGCCGCCATACTCGCCCGCGGGAATCACTCCTTCAAAGTCTCCATATTCACGCGGATGATCTTCCACTTGCGCTGCCAGCCGCTTCACCGCAGGATCGAGCGCTGGGCCTTTCGGAATGGCCCAGGAGAGCAGCACGCCATTCCATTCCAGGCGGAAATCGTAATGAAGATGCGATGCCTGGTGTTTTTGGATGAGGTAGGCGAGTGCTCGCTTGGCTACACGGGCCGGTTTGGAGGCACCCTTCGGTTCAGCAGTAACTCCGAAGTTCCGTTTGTGGCGGTATTCCTTGAGCGGCATCTCAGTGTGAGTTGTTAGCCCGGATGATCCTTCTTGTGCTTCGCCTCCAATTTCTCCGATTCCATGTGCTCCACAAACTCCAGAATGTCGTAGTGAGGAACCACGCGCTCCGGGAAAAAGCTGTTCACAGCGTCTTGTTCATCCTGGTAGGCAACGAACAGCGTGTCGAGTTTCAGGATCTCCGGGAGCTGCGCGTGAGCGTGCGAGAGGTTCAGGAAAGCGATACGTCCACCCGCTTCCTGGAACTTGGCCGCACAGGAAGCCAGAGTGCCAATGCCTGTGGTGTCGATATCCGTTACTTCTTTGAAGTTCAGGATGACGTTGCGTTTGCCCGACGCCAGCAGCGACTGCAACCGTTCGCGGAGTTCCAGATCCTCGGGGCCCAGCACCGCGCGCCCTTTCAAATCGAGAATGACGATCTCCTCGCGTTCCCGCGCAATGATTTCCAAATGCTCCGACACTCACCATTAGACCAATTCGGTCTCGCCTAGGTTTCTGGCAATCGGAAATCAGGCCCTGATCTCCAGCAGATTCTCGGCGAAGGGCCATTCCCGGTCGATCCATTGCGCGCGGCAGTGAAACCCGGCTTCCACCGCGATGACGAACAGCTCATCGGGCGAGTATTTGTGGCTGCTTTCCGTCCAGATGGTTTCGTCTTCGCGAAATGCGACGGAGAGGCCCGACTCCAGGATGGTCACCACCTGCCGCCGCCGCGAACGCAGATGCATTTCGATGCTGCGTGCGCGCGGATTGAATCGCGCTACGTGCTCAAATTGTTGCAGGTCGAAATCGGCGCCCAGCTCGCGATTGATGCGCGCCAGGAGATTCAGGTTAAATGCGGCTGTGACGCCGAGCGGATCGTCATAGGCGTCAATGAGGTCGGGGATTGGCTTCTCGAGATCCGTGCCTAGTAGCAGCGCATCGCCCGGTTGCAGAATCCGCCGGATCTCCGCTAGAAAGCGGGTTCCCGCCGACCGGTCGAAATTGCCGATGGTGCTGCCTAGAAAAAGCACCAGGATATGCTCGCCATGCTCGCGCCGCGCGGCCACTTCCAACAGCCCGTCCAGATACTCGCGCTCAAATCCAACAACACTGATCGATTCCATGTCGCTCAACTCGCGCCGGCACATGGCCAGCGCGGACGAGGAGATTTCAATGGGGTAGTAAAAGGTGCGTTGGCGGCGGGCGAGCGCCTCCAGAATCCAGCGGGTCTTCCTGCCGCTACCGCTTCCCAACTCGGCCACCACCAGAGGGCGCGGCAGTTGCGCGACGATATCGTATGCATGCTTTCGCAGCAGACGCTCGTCCGCGCGAGTGATGCCATATTCCGGAAGCGCGCTGATCACCTCGAACAGTGCCGAGCCCACCGTATCGTACAGGTACTTGGACAGCAGTTCCTTCTGGTGCGGCTTGGTCAGTCCGTCGCGCACATCTTGCGCGAACTCCGCTACGGGATTCGCAGTGATGGTGCTGGTCAACATGAGGTGCCTCCCCGGAGAATGGCGTGGCCGGTCATCACAATTTGATCCAGTGCCCGTGAACAAAGTTTCAACAATCGCGACCCCCATCCCGTGCGAAGAGAGTGTAATGTGGAAGAACGTTCGCGTCGATGGCTAGATTCCGTTACCTATTGGCCGGTTGTGTCGCGGCCGCTTTGCTCGGCTTCGTGCTCTATGGGCAGCGGCCGTTTCGCGAGTATCCAGGCTGGGAATACTCGAATTTTCCCCTGCCTCCCGATTGGAAGGTGACCGGCGAGTGGACCTTCGCTCGGCTGATGTATCCGCCCATCGGTGGTGGCTATCGTCGCCGCAGGTACGTCGACTGGCACGAGGGATATTCCAACTGGACCATCGATTATCCACGGTCGGACCGTCATCTTTCGGCGGCCGTGCGACGCCTCACGCGCATCCAAACGCGCTCCGTGGAACAGCCGGTGAACCTGGAGGACGGCGACGAGGTTTACAACTGGCCGTGGTTATACGGCGTCGAGGTGGGGCACTGGAATCTCACCGACCAGCAGGCCGCCAAACTCCGCGATTTCCTGCTGCGAGGCGGTTTCTTCATGTGTGACGATTTTCACGGAACCCAGGAGTGGGATGTGTTCATCGCCAGTATGCAGCGAGTGTTCCCCGAGCGGCCGATTGTCGAGATCGACGATTCGAATGCCATCTTTCATACGCTGTTCGATCTGGACGGCCGCTATCAGGTGCCTGGCGCTCAGTTCATCCGTTCGGGCCGCACTTATGAATACGACGGCTTCGAACCGCGCTGGCGCGGGATTTATGACGATAAGGGCCGGCTGATGGTGGCCATCTGTCACAACATGGATCTGGGCGATTCCTGGGAGCACGCCGACAATCCCGAGTACCCTGAGAAATACTCGGCGCTGGGCCTGCGCATCGGCATCAATTATATCGTCTACGCCATGACGCACTGAGGTGAGAGCGCTGCTATTGCTTGTTTTCGTTTTCGCACCAGCGGATCAGGGGTTCGGGATATTTGTTTTTGTTCACCGCTAGCAGATCCTCCACCGACAGCTTGTGGAAGGCAAACGAGACGGCGCCATCGGACGCGACCGTCGCTAGCAGGTAGCCGTACACATCGGTGACGGCCTTCTGCTTGGGCCCCGCCTCCGGCGGCAGACGATAGCGGACCGCGCCCGCCGTCCCCACTATCCAGCCCGGCAGCACCTTACCCTTCCACTCCGCCGTATCGTAGACATCCTCCATGAAGAAGTGTGAATGGCTGGCGAGCACATAGACTTTTTTATGGGCCACGCTTTCCGCGTGCCATAGAGTCTCGTATACCTCGCGGCCGCTCTTGTCGCCCTGCGGCGAATCGCTCATGCTGTGGCTGTGCCCGACACTTCCAGGCAGCGCCGCATGCATTCCGACTACGATGGTCCGCACCTCCGCAGATGCCTCGTCGCGTTGGAGCACCGAATGGAACCAGCGGAGCTGAGCGGCATCGAACTGCTCGGGGCCGGCATTGTCCATCGAAATGAAATCGACGCCGTGGCTCATCCAATGGTAGTAACTGCGCAGCTTGTGATCGGCCGGATCGTCCTTCAACCGCTGCGTCCGGATAGCCGGGCTCCCCAGCCAGTCGGCGAATTGCAGCAACCAGGCATCGCGCGTCGACGGCGGAATGGTCTCATGATTCCCGATCCCCAGGAACACCGGCAGGGTTCCGAACGGCGCCACTTGATGAGCGATAAAATCCGGCCAGGCCGTAGTGAGATAGGTGATGACGTTGATCGGCTTGGTATTCAAGCCGAGCTTCGCTGGTGGGACCATATCTTCATCGAAGGTATAGATGGCACGAAAATCGCCGAGATGCCAGTAGAACTCCGCGCCATTTTTCCGGACACCGTCGGCGATGGCCGGCATCACGATGTCGCCACAGTTTCGCGAATCGCCGGAGACGGCGAACTGGAACGAAGGAGTCGCGGATTCCTGCGCGGTCAAAGATCCCGCGAGGATCGCGAACAGGCACCAGGTTTTCCTCATTAGAACCCGACTGTAGCGCGGAGAGGCACTCAGAGGCAACGGCAGGCTAAACTGGACTGGCGTGAGCCATCCACAGCCAGTGCGTGTCGCCGAGCAAGCCGTGCTCCAGCGCATCGATTCGATGGCCGCCGAGATGGTGGCGTTTCTACAGGAACTGATCGCTATCCCCACGGTAAATCCGCCAGGCGACAACTACGCAGCTTGCGCGGAACGCATCGGTACGAAGCTGAGGGAGTTCGGCTACGACATCGAGTTCGTCAAAGCCGAAGGACGCCCGGAGCATACCAGGCAGCATCCTCGCGTGAACGTCATTGGATCGCTCCGCGATGCGCCGGCTCGGCCCTTGCTGCATTTCAACGGACACTTCGACGTCGTCCCTGTTGGCGACGGTTGGACCGTCCCGCCGTTTGACGGCCTGGTGCGCGATGGCAAAATCTTCGGCCGCGGTGCGACCGACCAGAAAGCCGGAATCGCCGCTTCCATCTTTGCTGTCGAAGCGATCCGGCGCGCCGGTGTCAGGCTGCATGGCACCGTGGAACAGAGCGGCACGGTCGACGAAGAAAGCGGTGGCCTGGCGGGCATGGCGTATCTCGCGGAGCACGGCTACGTCAGCCGGGACCGCACCGATTTCGTCATCCTCACCGAGCCGCTGAATGTCGACCGCGTGTGTCTCGGCCATCGCGGGACCTACTGGTTTGAGCTGATCACGCTGGGGCGCATCGCCCACGGCAGCATGCCGTTTCTCGGGGTGAGCGCGATCGACAAAATGGCCGATTTCCTGGCTATCATCGAACACGAATTGAAGCCCGCATTGCTTCGTAGAACAACCGCCATGCCGGTGGAACCGCCGGAGGCGCGGCATGCCAGCATCAACATAAACTCGATTTCCGGCGGTCAACCGGGTGGCGGAATCCAAACGCCCTGCGTCGCAGACCGTTGCGAAGCGATCTTCGACCGCCGCTTCCTGCTGGAAGAGCCGATCGAGACGGTGCGCGCTGAGATCGATGAGATTCTGCACAAGATCGCCCGGCGCGATCCGGAGTTCCGGTATCAGATGAAGGAACTGCTAACCGTGCTGCCAATCCAAACCGGCGCTGCCTCCGAACTGGTGACCACCATGGCGTCGGCCGTTCGCGACATCCGCGGCACGGAGCCGCCGCTCATCGCCAGCCCCGGAACATACGATCAGAAGCATGTGATGCGGCTCGGATTGGTGGAGCAGTGCATCGCTTATGGACCCGGGATTCTGCATCTTTCGCATCAGCCGGACGAGTATTGCCGCATCGATCACCTGGTAGACGGCGCGAAGGCCATGGCGCTGGCGGCGATGCGCTTGCTCGGCGCGGAGTAAGCTGAAAGCAGTATGAAACGGCGCGAATTCAACCGCGGCATGGTGGCTCTCACCACCGCCGCAGTCGCTGGGCGGGGCAACACCGAAGAGACCGCCGGCGGCTCCATTACCGACGTACAGGGCGTGAAGGCGGGGCACTTCACCGAAGCCCGCCGGCCCACCGGATGCACCGTCCTGATCTTCGAAAAGGGCGCGACCGCCGGCGTGGACGTGCGCGGATCTGCGCCCGGCACCCGCGAGACCGATCTGCTGAACCCGACTAACAGCGTGCAACAAGTGCAAGCCATTGTGCTCGCCGGTGGCAGCGCTTATGGATTGGACGCCGCATCGGGCGTGGTCCGCTATCTGGAGGAACACGGGCTGGGATTTCACCTGGGTTCCGTGACCGTCCCGATTGTTCCCGCGGCGATCCTCTACGATTTGGGCGTCGGCGATCCGAAGATCCGGCCGACCGCCGAGTCCGGTTACAAGGCGTGCCAAGCGGCCACTAGCGAAAAGGTCGCGGAGGGCAACGTGGGTGCAGGCGCGGGCGCGACCATCGGCAAGATGTTCGGGCAGCAATCCGCCATGAAGTCCGGCATCGGCACAGCCAGCATCCGGGTGGGTAAGACCGGCATCGTTGTCGCCGCCATCGTTGCCGTGAACGCGGTTGGCGACATAGCGGATCCGAAGACCGGGAAAATTATTGCCGGAGCCCGCAAAGCCGACGGCTCGGGCTTCCGCGATTCGATGGCGCAGATCCGCGAGGGGTACCAGGTGGAATCCCTAGCCGCGACCAACACGACCATCGGCGTTGTCGCCACCAATGCCGCTTTCGACAAAACCCAGATGACCAAGATCGCGCAGATGGCGCACGACGGCTTGGCCCGGACCATCAACCCATCACACACGCTGAGCGATGGCGACACCATCTTCGCCGTCGCAACCGGGGCGGTTCAGGCGCGCGCGAATCACGGCGCGATCGGCGCACTGGCCGCGGACGTGATGGCCCAGGCCGTCCTCCGCGCAGTGAAAAGCGCGCACGGAATACCTGGTTTGCCGAGTTGGAGCGACCTTCGGTTGCGGGATTAGGAAAAGGGTTTATGGCGCACGCTTCAGCGTGCCGTGTTCGCACTCCTGCGAACACCCGAGCCCCGAGCGTTCACACGAGTGTGAACGCGGCACGCAGAAGTGCGTGCGCTACGCGACTCAAATTGGCGGCGTGAACCGGCCGTCGATCGCCGTCCACCCACCATCTACAAACAGCACGGTCCCAGTGACGTAGCTGCTGGCTTCCGACGCTAGGAAAACTACCGGCCCAGCCATCTCCGAAGCTTGCGCCCAGCGGCCCAGCGCGTTCCGATCGGCATAAGCTCTGTACCACTCCGGCCGGTTCTTGATCGGCTCGGTAAGCGGCGTCTCCACCACGCCGGGCGCGATGCAATTCACCCGCACGCCCGCGCTGCCGAGCTCCGCGGCAAAGGTCCGCGCCAGTTGCACCAGCCCCGCCTTGGTGGCCGCGTAGACCCCTTGGCCCGGCTCCACCACCAGCGAGCGGATGGAGGACATCAGAATGATGCTGCCGCTATGACGCTCGCTCATCGTCCGGCCCACCGCCTGGGCAATCAGAAAACTGCCCTTCAGGTTCAGCCCGATTACTTTGTCGAATTCCTCGGCGCTGTACTGGAGCAGCAGCTTGCGGACATTGACTGCAGGGGTACTTACTAGTATGTCGATTGCGTGGCGCTTCTCCAAGATCCGCCGCACTACACCGGCTACACTTTGTTCGTCGGTAATATCCACTGCAAGAGCTTCTGCGTCGCCGCCCGCTGCCCGGATTTCAGACGCTACTTCCTCCGCGCCCGCCGGGTTGAGATCGGCGCAGATTGTTGTGGCGCCCGCCGAAGCCAGTCCGAGCGCGGCCGCCCGCCCGATTCCCGAGGCCGCGCCGGCGACTAAGGCGACTCTTTCGTCCAGCCGAAATAGTGCGTTGAAATTTTCCATTGATGGTTCGAAACTTTTTGACAAATCCTGGGATCTATCTATCGTAAGTTACAACGACTACGCCTCGGAGGAGGGCGCTTGCTGCCGTGGAGGAGCGGCAGCAGGCGCTTGTTTAGGGGCCGAGTGTCGCAGCCTTAGCCGGTCCAAAGTAGATGGAGTTGAATAGCAGCTTGTAGGTGCCGTGCGGCTGGCCTCGGAAGGCCGCCTCCACGCAGAGCAGCATCACTTTGCCCTCTCCCATCGGCGCTTCGGCCGCCGCCACCGTGCCTTCCAGATACCCTTGCCCCCAGGCCCACCCGCTGCGCAGCGGCGTTGCATTCGGGAACCAGGCCACTGGCTTAATACCTTTTAATTCGGCGTCGGGCGCCATACGAAATACCGGGCTATTCTCAAAGAACACGTCCGCCGTGGAACCCATCCCATAAGCGATCGGGCTGGTGTTGTCGATGCTCACCTGCAGCACCGAGCCCGGGACGTAGAACTTCTCGCGCGGCAACGGACGTTCCTGCCCGTCGGCGGTCCGCTCCACCAATCCGTTGGTCACCGGCAGTCCGAAGAAGTGCGCCAGCCCGGTAGAATCCCCTATGGTGACGATGGTCCCGCCCGATTCGACGAACTTGCGAAGTTGCGGGATGGTTTTCTCTGGAGTCACCCGGCCGAGCATCTTCCGGTATTCCTCGGGGATCTCTTCCGCCGCAGGTTGCCGGAAGAATCCGCCCCTGCCCCGAGCCTCGGAGAGCCCCACCGATCGCGGCATGGCGCCGCTCGGAAATACCAGCACGTCGAAGCGGCTGGCCAGATCGCCCTGATCGAGCGCGGCCGGGAACACCAGCTCGAACGGAAACTCGAACTGCTCGAAAATCCAGCGCAGCCATCCCGAGGGCATCGACCCGCCGTATTGATCCCACAGACCGATCCGGATCGGCTTCAGCTTGAATGCGTCGCCGGTGGGCTTTGCGGCCACCGCCTGTATGGTCACGTCCAGATCGGCCGCCGCCTTCTCCAACAGCGCCCGGTTCTGTGCGCGCGCGGGCACGAACATGGTTCCAGGACCGACGCTCTTTCCGGCGAGCGTCACGGGCTTCTTCAGCCAATACACTTCGTCGCCATTTTTCAGCAGCCGGTTCACCACAATGAAGGCGTCGTTTTGCTGATGGCTCATCAGGTAGCCCGCCTGGCCCGAGCCCAGGATCTTCGCCGCGGGCGGCTTCTGCAAACCGCTGACCTTTTCAAACGGTCCGTTGAAGGCATCCAAAATGCGGTCGAACTTCACGCCCATCTGATAGGCCAGCGTGTACCCGGTCACGTCGTACGGCGGGATCGGCGGACCGCCCGGATACCGGAAGTCGTTGGGATGATCTTGCGGCTCGAACATGTCCAGAACATGTGGCCGGAACGCCTGCGCCGTCTTCACCACCCATGAGCCTGCCGGATAATGCTTGCCCGCGATATCGAAATCCGCGGTGGCGCGATGCACCGTCACGCCGTTCTTGATCAGCGTGTCGATGAACTTGGTGGCCGTCGCGAAGTCGGGTTGATCGGACGGCAGGATGTATCCGCGTGGGTCGCGTAAGGCGGGATCGTGTAGGGCCGTGGTGTACAACTTCGCCGGCAGCGATACGGTGCCTCGCCCGTCAATACCGCCTGCGGGACTGTCGCCAGCGGGCGCCGGTGCATCGCCACTGGCGGCTAGCGAGGGACGCTGGCCTCCACGCCCCGGAGCCGCCGTCGGCGCTTCCTTGGCAGCAGCTTCTTTCAGCAGCTCGATCCGCTTCGGTGTAATGGTCCACGAGTCCCGGCTACCGCGCTGAATAGAGTTCCGGCCCATCTGGTAGATGTTGTACAGAAAATCCTCGCGATACTTGGAAGCCAAGTCCAGCACGGCGCGATTCGCCGTCATCGAGTATTCAATCGACTGCCGGAAATGCCAGGTTTGCGGCGGTACGGGAAAAGGTTCGTCGCCGGTGGGCAGTTGACGCTGCGGTACCAGCGGAACCTCCATGGGCGTCGGATTCCCGATGGTCTCCGTCAACAGGCCGACGATGTTGTGGAAATAAGTGGTGGTGCGAAGTCCGCCGTTGTACCAGGTGGAATAGGACGCGCCGCTGCGCATCACCGTGCCCGGCTTGCCTTCGGCGACGAAACGGCTGTGCATGGCCGAACCCACCAGGTCGATCAGCGTTGGAATCAGCGGATCGAAATTGTAATTGAACGGATCGCGAAATGGCGGAGCGAACATCACCGCTCCGGCCGGTCCGGTCTGGTGATGGTTGTACATGATTTGCGGAAACCATTCGATATAGAGTTGCCGGTTGACGTTGGTGGATTCGCTCATGTTGGACATGTAGAAATCGCGATTATTGTCGTGCCCGATATACTTCTGCCACAACACGGGCACGCCCTGCGTGGAGCGCTTCAGCGGATCCGATTGCCGCATGTACCAGTTCGAAACCAGCTCCATGCCGTCGGGATTGACGTGCGTGGCCAGGATAATGACGTCGTTAAGAATGCGCAGCGTCTCCGGATCGTTGCGGGTCAGCATTTCGTAGACGAATTCCATCAACTGATGCGCGCCCAGCACTTCGGTGGCGTGCAGGCCGCCATCGATCCACACCACGGCCTTGCCCTCGTGCGCCAGCGCATGCGCCTGATCGTCCGTTAGTCCTTCGGCGAGGGCCAGCCTGCGCGCGATTTCCTTGTAGCGCGCCAGGTTCTTGTGATTCTCCGGCGACGTCAGGATGGCCATCCACTGCGGACGCCCCTCCTCGCTCTTGCCGATCTCCACCAGCTTCATCCGGTCGGATTCGGTGGCCAGCTTCTGCCACCACGCGGAGAACTGCGTGTAGTTGGCGAGATGGTAATCGTCGCCGACGTCGAAGCCGAGCGCTTCCTTGGGCGTAGTGATGTGGCGGCCACTCTGCGCGAGCGCAACGGCGGAGAATATGAGAACGAGCGCACATCCGGTTCTGCGAACGATGGACTTCATCAATGTCCTCTCTTGGCTTTGGTATTTGCTAATAATACCGGTTTCGCAAGCCGGTGCGATTTTCAATCGCCCCGGAATGCGCACTGAGCCGTCCAGGCCGCCGCAGACGCGCCGCAATCCGACTGCTTTGGCGTCTACTGATAGGAAACGGTGGCGCCAAAACCGACCAGGGCCAGGAACGTCCCGTTATCGATTGCGCCACCGGCGGTCAGAGGCGCGGTGAAAGTGCTCGGTGTTACCGCGGAGGCGAACTCCAGGAAACCTCCGCCCGAGGCCGACGACGCGGACACAGCCGGTAGTTGCAGCAGTATCGAAGATGGAACGGTGAATGTTCCCACGCCCGCTGTGGTGGTACAGATGAACGACCACACATCCGTAATGGCGCTAGCGCCGCTACCGGAAGTGGTCCTCGACGAACCGAAGATCTCCACCAAATCCGAGGGATTCCCGCCGGTCCAATTCAGCGTCAGTCCCGCACTTCTGTTGACCGTGCTGGGTAGCCCGCCAATGAGGTTTAACGGCGCGCCGAGAGTGATCTGGGTGTTGAACTTGCCTACGTCAGCGCCACCCGCGCCGGCAACGGCATATGTCCCTGCAACCAGCTTGGCGTTCAGCCCGCCAGGGATGGTGATCCCTTCGGTGCCGAGGAGGAGGGAGTACTGGAACGAGTCCGGATCTTGAGTGAACGGCTGGTTGGTGAGCCCCGATCCGGCCGGCCCATTGAGAGTAACCGTACCGGCGTCAAGCCCTCCAACGGGATTAGGAGTCAGCCCCGCTTGGCCCCCGCTCTGAACGTGAGTGACGATGCAGGATCCCGAGACTGTGAACTGCGCCTGGCTCCCTGCCAACCTAGCCAACTGATAACCCGTGTAGCGTGTAAATCCTCCACTCGCATTGTCGATCTTCACGGTGCCCGATTGAGGGACGTTCACCGAGAACTGAGTGAGCGAGAAGACGCCCAGGGTCCGCGAAGCTCCATTGTCAAACTGCTGCAGTTGAGCTGTTGTGAAACCGGGCTGGACGCAGGCCGTCGCATTGGCGTCCGGCGCGATTGCAATGAATGTGGTGTTGCTGAGCTGGCCGTTCACCGACATCTGGAACGAAACGGCGCAACCGGTGGGCACATTCGCCGGGAGCTGGAAGTTGATCTGATCTTCGCCGGCATAACCAGCGCGGCCGGCGTAGAGCGCCGGGATGGTAACGCCGCCCACGATCGCATTCACGATTGTTCCGTGCGTGCTGAAGTCGAAGGCTGGCGATGCGCTATTATCGCCGCCGACTAATGCCCCCATGCCCGTTCCGTAAGCGATCATGTACTGCAAGGGATGCCCGGGAGAAATGGTAGTAGCTTTCGCGTTACCCGTAGTGAAACTGTTCAAATCCACTTGCGATGCCGAGATGTAGTTCTGCACCGAGGCGAGACCAGTGCCGGAGCTATCCTGAGTGAACAGCGCGAATTTGGTCTGAACTACCTTAGTTTGGACGGGCGCACTCGTGGTCCCGTTCGTGACGGTTACGTTGTAGTTGCCCGTCGCCACCGTGGAGGGCAGAATTCCCGCAAGCTGGCAAACGCCACTGGGGTTGTAGGTGTAGACCAGAATCGCATCCGTCGCGGTTCCTCCCGGATTGGCAGTGAAGGTAATCTTGACACCGTCCGGGGAAACAGTGGGGCGCGGAATACCGAAGAGCTTAACTCCGCTTGGACAAAGATTCGACCCTTTGACGATGAAGATGCTGCCCTGCGCCAAGGTTGTAGTGTTGCTTGCGGAATCCCAGACGGCCGTAATCGTAGGCACGGGCGGGCCGCCACTCCCGCCGGTGCTGATGGTGCCAGCTCCGGAGAAATTGACCGTAACGGTGGTGCCCGCAAAACTCCCAGTGCCGTTCAGACTCGGAAAGGACCCGGTCGCCCCAGCGAAGTTGCCCGTGCCCCCGGTAATCGTAGCCGCTCCAGTACCGGTCCCTGCCACCAGGTTCGCTGTACCCGTCAGGTTTCCAGTGAGCGTGCCGGTCATGCCGGTGGTCACTGTAAGGACAAACGATCCGGTGGAGTTCACGAGGTTAACGTTCACAGTCATCGTTCCGGTCCCAACATTCGAGAGGGTTACCGTACCGTTCAGAGTGCTGGTAGTTCCGCTGATGGGCCCACTTGCAGTCCCGGTGATTACCGTGTTGAGGGTGGCGGCCTGTGCATACACACACGCCAGCATTATCAGTGCAAAGATTGCTAGTGTACGGGTCATAAGAAGACAAAGTCCCTTCACGCTCTGATTCCAGGATCGCCATCCTGGGCAAAGACCGATTATACATCCACCGCGCGGCTGGCAGGGCGGAATGATAGAGTGACGTTTAACAAATGACTCGACGTTGCCGGTTCCGTGTACTGAAGACGGCCATTTTGCTGGCGGCTTGCGCGGGCGTGTTTGCGTTCCAGAGACCGGCTGGCTCCACAGCGTCCGCCGCCGTTATTGAGGATGCGTTCGCTACTGGGTGGATGCTGGCCGACACCAACAACGACGGCCTTGCCGACTTCGTGAACGGCAAAATCGTGGTGCCGGCGAATCCCTCAGCCGCCGAAAACGCCGCCGCTGCCGATCTCGCCGCGCGCGTTGGTTTTGCCACTACCGGATTGACGCTTCCCATCGTGGTGAATGCCTCAGCATCGGGTGGCGGTGGTCCACGGATTTGGATTCGTCCGGTTTCGTTACCGGAAGAACTCGCTAAGCTCGCGAGCGGTTTTTCGGACGATGAAGGTGGAATTTTCGCCATCGGCGGTAATCTCGCTCTGGTCGCGCATGGCGATAAGGGCCTGCTGGCAGCGGCCGAAGCTTACGCAGCCCGCGCGCCGTATCAATGGAAGGTTCCCGGCGACAAGCTCGCGGCCATTGCCACAGCGGTCGGTTCGGGCGCGCAGCTAGTGGCGGTCACTTACAAGCGGGGAACCAACGGAATTTATCGGGCCGTGTTGCGGAGTCAAAATCCGGTTACGATCGCCGCCCTCAGCGCGGCATTTGCATCCAACCATCTGGCCGGCGTTCGCGAACTGGTGGCCCTCGGCGGGCCATCGCCTGTCGCGATCATGAATCCCAAAGCTCTTCCCACCGAGACCGCGCCTGCCGCTGTTGCTCCGGCCGCCGCGGGGCCAGGCGGCGAACCGGCCCCGTCGAAACGGCTGGATCTGGCGACGCTCTACACCAGCCGCGGCTTGTTTAACGGAACTCCGCGGATGCCGGTGCCGTCGTCGCTCGACGCACGATTGTATGTCCCGGCGGGCGCCGTAGGAATGGCGTTGGCCAACCTCGCCGCGCGCATGGGACTTGAGACTACGGGGCTCACCCTGCCGCTGGCTTCGCCCATCACCGATGCCGCAGCGAAAGACATCCGCACCCAGGCAGTGATCGCCGGCGATTCCGCTCTTTCGAAAGATGCCGAAACCAAACTGCGCGCCCAGGATACCGTAGCGGCCGAAGCCGAAACCGCTCTGACTCCGGGCCAAGGCGAACTGCGAATCGTGGACGGCGCGTTCGCCCGTCACGGCGCGTTGCTCACGCGCGGCGATGAGGCAGGAGCGGCGGCCGCGCTGGAGCTTCTCTCCAACCATTTCCCCAATCTCTGGGAAACGGGGAAGCCGTATCTCTCGCTCGAAGAGATCCGCTACGACCTGCATCGGTTCTTTTCTCAACGCTCCGGAGCGGGACAGGCGGCTGTCGGCCTGTATCATCTCGATCGCTGGATGAAGGAGATCGGCAGCGGCTCAATCAAAGACGTCAAAGCGGAGTTGTACGTCGATGTGGCCGACAACGGTCTGGACGGTTTTATCCGCGGCGAAATGCAGCGCCGGATACATGCCGCAAACATTGACGTTCAAACCGGCAGCCTGCATGCTGGAATGCGTTGCTGCGATCAACAGCCGAATGTGCACTATCAATCGCCGCTCCAGCCGTTTCATCCGGCGGCGCCCACCTTCACCGAGGATCTGGTGATTCCCTGGGAAGGCACGCGGCTTGTCGACGCTGTGCGCGGCGCGGCTTCGAAAATCCGGCGAGGCAGCCGGGTGCAGTTGATGGCTCGAGTCAGCGAAGGCCCGGAGCAGCGGCGCAAGCTTCAGGCGCAGATCGAGGAGATTCTGAAACGCTCGGGCGCCGATCCCAAACAATTGCACGTTGCCGTGTTGTGCGCCTACAAGCAGGGCTATAGCTGGCTGATGGACGAGATCGCGCCGCGCCTCGCGGATAAGCCCGTGGCGAGCCTCAAGATCGACTTCGCGAAAAACATCGACACTACCGGCGAGCGCGTGATGTTCTCACCCGCGCGCTGGGTGCAGGAGCTTTATCCGGTGGACGAGATGCTGGCGCGCAAGCTGAACCTGCCGCTCGGCAAGATCGAGCTGAATCAAATCGAGAGTCCAGCCGCCGGTCCCACATACCGCGTGCACGCTTTCGATGCATCGGGAAGCGAAATATTCACCAGCGATTTTATCGTTGCTTCCGTGATGCAGCCCTACAACAGCGTGATGTCGCGCTACGAGCAAGTGCAGGTGGAGACCGGTTGGGTGCGGCTGGAACAAGGCTCCAAGGTTTTGCTGGACCAGCGCATCAAGACCGATCCCGAAGAATTCTGGGATCACTATCAGAACGTGACACTGCCCAAGGTTTATCACGCCGTGATGGCCCAGGCCCATGGCGATCTGCGTCCAGAATTCGCCCCGCCGTTCGACACCATTCGCATCGACATCCATATGAGCGAGCCCGACTACTCGCTCGATCTGGACAAGGAACGCATCTCGTCGCTCGAGGCGCTTCAGGAGGATACGTTCTACTCCACCGAAAACTTCGTGAACATGATGGGCAATCTGGAAGCCGGCCGATCGATGAGTTACGTCGGCCGTATTATTCCCATCGTGCATGCTTCCGAAGACGGTAAGGATGGGCGCGTACACATCGAGTTTTATGCGAAACCGGCCGCGAATCCTGTGGTTCGCTTGAGTTGGACTGATGCGCAGGGGCATCGCCAGGAACGCGAGCGCAATCTCCCCGCGCTGATTGGCGAGTTGCAGCCGCGATTGATTCAAGCGCGCGTGAAGGCGGGCGAAACGGGCGTCGAAAGCCTCACCTGGCTGCTCCCGGCAGACTATCTCGAGGACAAGTACGACGACTGGCTCAAGGTGGAAGGGCAAGACCAGGTGGATCGCACCATTTTCGCCGTGGAGCGCGCCCGCGGCCAGCTTCATTGGCTGGAGGCAATGCATGCTGCTGGGATCTATCGCGACGATGTCGCCTATCCGCACCTGAACCGCATGGCAGTCGAGTTCGATCTGCCCATTCCTCTAACCGCGAAGACCGGCAGCCCAGCGCCACGCGCTTACGCCAGTTGGGCAGTGTCACCACCGGCCACGCCAAGGCCCATGATCGCCGATTATGCAGAGAAATCTCCCGGTCCGTTCAACGTGCCATGGGATGAACCGATCGGCCCCGAGGAGAATGCGAAGCTGTTGGCGCGGCTCGGCACATTTCCAGGAGTCACTGTTTACTGGTTGGGGCGCAGCTATCTCGGCCGAAACATGTGGGCCGCAGACATTATGCTGCCGTCACCGTCGACTCTGCGTTCGCGAGCCAAGGAAAGCACGCTCAAGGCTTCGGTGGTTTATTCCGGGCGTCAGCACGCCAACGAGGTTTCGAGCACCAGCCACATCCTGAAGCTCGGCGAGCAATTGATCAATGATCCCGAAACACGAGCCATGCTGAAGCAGGTGAACGTGGTGCTGCATCCCATCGATAATCCCGACGGCGCGGATCTATCGATGGACCTGGCGAAGATCACGCCCGATAACGTGCTGCATCCGGGCTATCACGGCTCGCTCGGGGCCGACGTCGTCGCTGGACAAAGCGAGACCGATCCCCTGTATCCGGAATCGCGAACCCGGCGGCAGTTGCTGGAAGAGTGGCTTCCCGATGCGTTTCTGAATCCGCACGGTTATCCCTCGCATGAGTGGGTGCAGCCGTTTTCCGAATACACCGGCTGGGTGCAAACGCGCGAGCAGGCGAATCCGGGACGCGCCTGGTGGATTCCGCGCGGCTGGTTCACCAGCCTCAACTACCTCCGCGATCCCGAACATCCCTACAGCATGCAAGTGGCTTATGCGATCCGCGACCGGATCGTCGAGGCCGAGCGCAGTGTGCCCGGCCTGCTGCCGCTCGAAGAACGCATGAACGCGCGTTACGAGCGGTTCGGCCAGCGCTGGCAACCGCGCAATATGTTCCAGCCGATTGTGAACGGCATCCGAATTTATATGGCGCTGAAAGGATCGCCGGCGCGCGGCGCGGGCGGTCAGGGTGCACAAATCGCGGGCGGCGGGGGGACCGGCGGCATGTCGCCCGACGTCACTTGGGATTCCGGTTATACCGAGGCGCCCGATGAAACCGCGCACGGCGATTATCTCAAGCTGCTCTGCTCCGCCGGATTGGCTTTCGACCGCGTTCACTTGAAATACCTGGCCGAAGGAAAACTGCGCATCACGCGGACGGAGCGCGAGGCCGCGGGCGGCGTCCAATGGCGCGTGGATCGCGCTAGGCCGATCTTGCCGTTTGCGGAACAAACTCCCACCATCCCGGAGAACTGAGATGTCCACAATACTTCGTTTAGTCCTGCTCTCCGCCGTGGCGGGCGCGATGCTGGCTCAGCCTTCGTCAACCAAAACTCGCGACCGCTTCATCGGCGTCTGGAAACTGGTGAGTTGTCAACTCAAGTCGGCCAACGGCGACCTCAGCTATCCTTACGGCCAAGAGCCCGTCGGCCGCATCGCTTACGACAAAGCCGGCCGTATGTCGGCGACGTTGATGCGCCGCGGGCGTCCAGGTTCTTACACCCGCGATTCCCTCAACAAAACATCGCGTGAGGATTTGGCAGAGGTTTTACGAGGATTCACAGCGTATTTTGGAACCTTCGACGTGGACGAATCCACGCACACCGTGATCCATCACGTGGAAGCCAGCATCTATCCCTCCAACGTCGGAACGGACTTGAAGCGCACCTACGAGTTCGCCGGCAATCAACTGATCCTGACCGCGGTAATGACTCAAGGAATAATGCGCCTGGTGTGGGAGCGGCTACCGGATTGACTCCATACCATGACGCGCAGACCAAAAATCAGTGCCACCTTCAGAAACTTCTCAGCAAGTGGTGAAGCGCCGCCTGAAGGCGGCGGCAGCCAGGAATGGATGCCCCACAAAATGGATGCAAAGACTTTGAATACTACATCCCAACCTGGTCACTACACATCACGCGGGGTAGTGCTAAATGTTGGTTGACGGTTTCCCGGACAACCGCCATGGGTGCTCAAAGCCTGTGAGGACGCTTCTGGCGGATCCTTCGAAAATAGCCCGTCCTAAGGGCTTGCTCGATCAATAACTTCCACGATTCGCCCGCGGCCTGAATTAGGTGCCACGGAACGGCTGCTGACTTTTTCATGCCCCGTTGTGGCGAAGCCGCCATGGGACCGTTCACAGCACAGCCACATTCTTTTCTCGTTCCCCCGCAAGGGGTTGCCGGGTATCCCCGATCCACGCGCGATGTCTGGCTGTCACAATCGGAACGTGAACAGGTGATCCGCGACCGGCCCTTGCAGCAGCGGATCGATAGCACTGTAATGTAAGAATGCTGACCGTTGGAACCTATTGACGGGATTTGTCAAGCTAGGCTAATCTAGGCTAACATAGACTCTAGGGAGCCGGAGAAGCCATTGCATCGCTATGCTATCCGTGCCTCGTTCGCACAGGCACGCTAATGGCTGCACATCCCAGCGTCGGAATAGCCCGCTCGTACTATCCTGGCTGCCCAACTTCAAGCCGATATGGAGTAGGAGGCCCCTAATGCGAGAGCCCCAGAAACCAGCCTGGAGCGTTGAGGGACAAACGGAAAGTGTTGCGGTGGGGGCTATTTCACGGGTAAAGGTCATCTACGAAGGCGAGACGGTCGATGCAGACGAGATGGAATTCAAGGCGGTAGCAGAACCGCCGATTTCGTATCAACTGAACGACGGGACTATCATCGAAATCAAGCACGAGGTTAAAAAAGTGTACCGCCTTTGCGATAACAGGAAAGCAGACGGATCGCCAATCTATCTCTTGAACGGAGCGGCACACGTGCGAACGGAGACGCCGAAGGATTCCGACGAGGGGCACGCAAATTGATTATCGCTGAAACCATCATTGCAGTAACGCTGTTCGCAACCGTTCCGAAGAAGATACACGATTGGTCTGAACTGCACTATATTTCTGACGGCAAGACCGCATCGAATTGCTTCGAGGCTTCGAGCGGCGTTAGTTTGGAGCACAGATTGACTGAAGAACTACAAGGCATTGAAGGCGTAGGGGCCGTAAGGGTTACTCAATCGGGCAATTCCTATTTTGTCAGTGTTGTGATGGACACCTACGAGTTCTCCAACTACGAGAAGGTAATCCAAAAAGAGATGGAGCTATTCGACAAGCACGCTAGCTTTAAGTTCAATTTTAATGTAACATTTGCTGAGCAGGCTGCTGTTGGCAGTTCTGCCTCAAATGTTGCGTGACGAACAGCATCGCACCAAGGCCGAACGCAACGAACATTTCGCAATCTCTCTAGACAAGGCTGACCCCACCCAAGAGAACTGGGCCGTCACTGCGGCTTTTTATTCCGCGCTTCATTACGTGGAACAGTTTTTCGTAAAGCATGGAACACCTTGCGGAAACCATGAGGAACGTAACGAGCAGTTCAAGAAGGACGTTAGGATTAAGCAAGCGTATCCGTACTACAGCTACTTGGCATCTTTGAGCCACGATGCTAGATACAAATGCACCGCATTGCCAACAGAGGTGTTCGAGAAGCACGCCAAACCGCAATTGGCCGCCGTTAAGAAACAGATTGATCATGCCCTAAAGCTTGCCGATGGCGGGATCGCTGCGACTGCCGCGGCGTTATCCCCACAGGAAAAGACTAAGAAAGCCCTGGCTACAGTCGATCCGCCGAAGCCCATGCCAGGAAAACCTAAGACCAAAGATTGATGGTCGCCAGATCCTTAACGTGATCGAGCTGGAGAGTCCTTGCCGTTCAGTCGTTTGTTTACTATCCGCGAGGAGCGATCAGCGATCTCATCCTCAAGCTGTCGTTGCGGTACCGACCTGACCGTCTTGCGGAATATTGCTTGGTGCCTTCGTAACAACTCCAGGAGTTCCGGGTTGTTCCAAAACTGCCGCGTTCTGTTGTCCTGCGTCATGACTGGGGGCCTCCTCCGCTACCGCGACCTCTTCCGAAAGGTATGTTACCACTGGCGAGTTCTCTGGTTGTGGAATTTGGGCGATGTCGCCCAACTCGTTCACTAGGGATTGCTCATCCTCGGTGCACTCTCGCACGTTCTTGAACTTCTCCTTCGCCTCCTCATAGTCTATGACGAAGCCGTGCGACGGATAGTTGCTTATCAGGTCATTAAGAGCCTTGGTATCAAGGTTTTTTCCTTTGGCCATAAGGCGTTGGCCGTAGTCTCGGGCAATCGCCATAGAACGGTACACCTCACCCATATGTATTGGGTCGATCTGCTCCGAGATTGGGGAATACAAAGCCTGCGTCAGTTTTGACGCAATATCAGAAGCGGTGTGAACGGTGATGCGCCCTTGGCTTCTCCGGCTGACAGTGAGGAAAAAGTAATCGAAAGCTTCCTGCGCATTCTCATGAAGTGCCGATAGCGTGGTCATCACCGTTAGACCTGATTCCGATTCCCACAGGTCATCCTTTTTTGCCAACTGTACATCTAAGGGGCCGATTTCTCCGTGGCGGGAGAAGACCAACTCACTCGCTCCAAGCAGTAAAAGCGTCCCGGCACTTTTGCAATAGCCAGACACAAAGCAAGTGAATTTTTCGTATCGATCTTGAAGGCATCGGGCTATTCGGTATGCTGCATCAGGGTTGCCTCCCTCTGTAACCAGTAACAGCAGAACGTTAGGCCGACGCCTGCGTTTGTCGCACTTCTTGATCATGACCCTATCTCTAGGCCGTTCGATCTCAGCGTTATACAGCAAAATATCCGTGTTGGATTCGGCGACGATGCGCCCTACGATTTCCTTAACTGCTGGCGACGTTGCCATTGCAATCTCCTTGTGTTCCGCAATCATATCAGCTTTGCAACCGTTATGTGCTTGAAGTGATATAATTGTGACAACCTTTCGCCCGCGCACACACTGGCGATCACCAGTAACCCCTTACGGAGTAACGAAAGAATTATTTGGCTCTGCTGTGAACGGTTCATGGCGGCTTCGCCACACCGGGGTATGAAAAAGTCTGCTGCCGTTCTATGGCACCTGATTCAGGCCACGGGCGAATCGTGGAAGTTATTGATCCAGCAGGCCCTTGGGGCGGGCTATTTTCGAAGGACGGGCGCTCCTCAGCACCCCCAGAATGGACCCCATTCTGCATCAACCAACATCGAGCGCACTACCTCACGCGGGAACTTGGGAATCCACTAGGGGATCAGCTTGCGGACTTCATCGCTGGTCAAACGTCGCGTGCGTCGGCGGCGCGAATGCCTCGCTCGATGGCAGAAGCAGTTTCAGCATCCACGTCAACCGGTTCTTCGGTCGAGACGAAGATGTCGGGGAGGTCGCAGTCAGCCATATCCGCACACTAGCTCAGATACCTCGATTCGTTCACTGCTTTTTCGCCGTAAAACTGCCTTCTGCGCCCTCGGTGGCGATGGTGCCCTTCATCGCGCCGTCTGGGCCTAGCGTTCCCTTGTAAACCAGCGTCACCTTCTGGCCCTGGTAATCGGAATCGTACGTCCAGGTGACCTTGTCGCCATTCACTTCGCCCGTCATCGCCAGTTCGTTCGAAGGGTTCTTGCAGGCTCCGGTCAGTTTGGCGCCCGCCTGTTTGATGGTGCATACGCGGTTCACGTGAACGTCGGCGATGTCGCCTTCCACCTTCCAGGCGCCGGAAATATCGGCGGCGGCCAACGGCAGGGCAAACAGCGCGAGCGCGGCCAGTAGCGTCTTCATCAGTTGGTTCCTCCTTGGTGCGGTATTTCTACATAGTAGAGGAAACATAGCGCGCCGTCAAGCGAAAAATGCGTCCATTCGATATACTTCGCGAGGAGGATTCACACGTGAGACCGTTGTGTTCCGTCGGCCTGCTCCTGGCGGCCGCATCTCTGATCCTGGCCGATTCCTACGACCCGAAGCTGTTCGCCGAAATGCGCTGGCGTTCCGTCGGTCCCCTTCGCGGCGGACGGACTCGCGCCTGCGCCGGCGTCCCTAGCCAGCCGAACGTGTTCTACATCGGCGCGGTAAACGGCGGCGTCTGGAAGACCGACGACTACGGCCGCACCTGGAACCCAATCTTCGACGACCAGCCCACGGGCTCCATCGGCGCGATCGCCGTCGCTCCCTCCGATTCCAATATCATTTATGTCGGCAGCGGCGAGGGTTTGCAGCGGCCCGATTTGTCGGTCGGCGACGGCATCTACAAATCCACCGACGCCGGCAAAACCTGGACCCACCTCGGCCTGCGCGACGGACAGCAAATTCCGCAAATCGCCATTGATCCGCGCAATCCCAACCGGCTGTTCGTCGCCGTGCTCGGCCATCCCTACGGCGCGAATGAGGAGCGCGGCATCTTTCGCTCCACCGACGGCGGGCGCACATTTGAGAAGGTTCTCTACAAGGACGAAAACACCGGCGGCTCCGATGTCGCGATCGATCCGTCGCATCCCGACACAATCTACGCGGGGACGTGGGAAGCGCGCCAAGGCCCGTGGGAAAACGGATCGTGGAACGGTACTGGCGGCGGCCTGTTCAAGTCCACCGACGGCGGCAAGACCTGGCACCAGTTGACCAAGGGACTTCCCGACGACGGCGTGTTGCAAGTGAACATCGCTATCGCCCCAAGCCACACCAGTCGCATTTACACCGCGGTCGCCACTGGACGCGCTACGGCGCTCTATCGCTCGGACGACTCGGGCGACAACTGGATTCGCACCACTACGGACACGCGTCCGGCGGCACGGATCGGCGGCGGCGATCTTCCGGTGCTCGCTGTGGATCCGAAAAATCCCGACATTCTCTACAGCGCCAGCACGGTTACCTGGCGATCGAACGACGCAGGTAAAACGTGGACAGGCATCCGTGGCGCGCCCGGCGGCGACGACTATCAGAAGATCTGGATCAATCCCAACAACCCGGCCATCATTCTGATCGCCAGCGATCAGGGCGCCATCATCAGCGTCAACAGCGGTCAGACCTGGAGCTCCTGGTACAACCAGTCGACCGCCGCGATGTATCACGTCGCCGCCGACAACGCGTTTCCCTACCGGCTGTGCAGCGGGCAGCAGGACAGCGGCTCGGCGTGCGTCTCCAGCCGCGGCAACGACGGGCAGATCACGTTTCGCGAGTGGCATCCCATCGGCGTTGAGGAATACGGCTACGCCGCACCCGATCCGCTCAATCCGGACATCGTTTATGGCGGCAAGGTGACGCGATTCGATCGACGCACCGGCCAGGTGGAGAACGTCGCGCCCAAGCCGATCCGGACGCCCGATTTTCGTGCGTTGCGCACCGCGCCGGTGCTCTTCTCGCCTGTCGATCCGCACGTCCTCTATTTCGCCGCGAACACTTTGTGGAAGACGCGCGACGCCGGGCACACCTGGCAGCAGATCAGTCCGGATCTGACGCGCAAGACCTGGGATGCTCCTGCAAATATCGGCAAGTATCGCGATACGCCCACGGCCAAGCCCTCGCAACGTGGCGTCATCTATGCGGTTGCGCCGTCGCCGCTCGATATCAATCGCATCTGGGCGGGAACCGACGACGGATTGATTCAGGTGACCGTCGACGGCGGGCTCCATTGGAAGGACGTCACGCCGCCGCAGCTTGTTCCGTTCGCGAAAGTTTCCATTCTCGATGCCGGACATTTCGATGCGCAGACTGTATACGCTGCCATCAACACGCTGCGGCTCGACGACATGCGTCCGCACATCTGGCGCACGCACGACGGCGGCAAGAACTGGACCGAGATCGTGAACGGCATCCCCAATGGCGCGCCCGTCGACGCGGTGCGCGAAGATCCAAAGCGCAAGGGCCTGCTTTTCGCCGGGACGGAGCGCGAAGTGTATGTGTCGTTCGACGACGGCGATCATTGGCAATCGTTGCGGCTGAACATGCCGGCCAGCTCGGTTCGCGACATCATTATCAAGGACAACGACCTGGTGGCCGCGACGCACGGGCGCGGGTTTTGGATTCTGGACGACATCACGCCGCTGCGGCAGCTTACGCCGGCGGTGGCCGATGCGCCCGCGTTCCTGTTCAAGCCGCAGACCGCGACACGCGTGCGCTGGGACATGAACACCGATACGCCGCTGCCGCCCGATGAACCGGCTGGGCAGAATCCGCCGGATGGGGCGATCATCGATTATTACCTGGGGCCGGGCGCTTCGGGCGTGGTGACGCTGGAGGTTTCCGATAGCGCGGGCAAGTTGGTGCGACGCTATACGAGCACCGATCCGGTGGCGCCGCTCGATCCACAGCTTGCGGTGCCGACTTACTGGGCTCGTGCGCCGCGTCCTTTGTCGAACGCTCCGGGAATGCACCGGTTTCTTTGGGATATGCACTATGCTCCTTTGCCCGAAGCCCGGCCGGCGCTGCCGATGCAGGCGATTCTTCACGACACCTCGCCGGTGAATATCGCACCGTGGGCGATGCCTGGCGGGTATACGGTGAAGCTCACGGCCGGCGGCCAGAGCTACACGCAGCCGTTGACGCTGAAGATGGACCCGCGAGTCCACACGACGCCGGCTGAGCTTGCGCAGTTGTTCTCGTTGTCGAAGCAGCTTTACGACGACATCGGCAAGGCATCGAAATCGCTGGAAGACATCCGCGCGCGGCGGGCGAAGCTGCGAGATCATCCGGAGCAGGCCGATCTCGACAAGCAATTGGCGGCGTTGGAAGGCGGGGGCGGAGGAGGTCGCGGTGCAGGGCGAGGAGCTCCGGTAGGCGGCCCGGACACATTCACGTCGGTGAGCGGCGCGCTGGGCGGATTGTTGCGCACCCTGCAGAACGCGGATGCAGCGCCTACGACGCAAGCGGCAGCGGCGGCGGCCGATCGCCACAAAGCGTTAGCCATCCTACAAAGCCGCCTCCAACAAATACGGTGACAGGATACTCAATCCCCAATTTCGCCGTAAGCGGCATATCCTGCAACCAGAATGCTTCGCAGTTGAAAATAGGGGAATGAGTATCCTGTCACCGAATTTAGGCGGTGGCGCGGATGACATTGGCGCGATCGGCCTGGGCGGATCGGTCGTGGCGGTGGACATAGGTCTCGATTTCGGTATTTGAAAAAACAAAGCCATCTTCGGCGGGGTTGTAGGGAAGTCCTTCTTCCTTATGCATTTTGAGGAGGCGGGCGGCATTGCATAGTTGCTGCTGTTCGTGGGCGAGGCGCTCGGCCTGGATTTCACGGAGCTGTTGCAGGGCTTTATCGAACCGGCGGGAGATGCGGTGTTCCTGGATGCTGAGGTTGGCGAGCGCGCGGGAATGCTCGCAGAACGCGGCGGCGGTGGCCAGGGCGGCGTGAGCCTCGGGGTGTTCGGTGCGGATGCTTTCGGCCTGCCGGGTGGCGCCGAGAGCGAGGATGTTGGTTTCGAGGGCGGCGACGCGATTGAGGCGCCAGGTGGACTCGACAATAGTTTGAACGAGCTGTGTTTCGATGGGAGTCTTGGGCTGGAACTGGTCGAAGAACTGCTCGGCGTGGCGCTGGTAGGCGGCGAGATCCTCTTCGGGCATGACGATGGTTTGGGCGGTGAGTCCGTGGCGCAGGGCATTGAGCGAAACACGCTTCTTGCCGGGTTCGGTGCGGGGGCCAGTGGAATGCGCGGCATTGGCGCGATTGGTTTCGGCGCGGTCCGCGGCGTGGCCATTGCTGGGGTTCTTGGCTGAATCGATCATGATTTTGAAAACTCCTTCCGAATGGGTTGTTAACACGTGAGTGAGCTGCTGCGATGGTGGGAAGCTGGGAAGTGGATGAAGGGAAAGGGAAGAAAAAATTGGATTTGCGGTGATTGGAGTGGGGGATCTGATTGCGTAGCGAGAACTACATTCAGACTTCTTCTGCTGATGATTCCGTCAGTTCCCGTGTTCTCACAAGAGCCTGCGCGCGCCGCGATTCGGGTTGAAGTGAGAACAACGGCGGGCCCGCTGGCAGGAGCGGTGGTCATGGTAAACGGCACTTCCATGCCGACGGATCAAAACGGCAGCGTAACCATCGCCCTTCCTTTGGGAAGAGCGGAGGTGAGTGTCACAAAGGAGGGATATTATCCCGGCAAGGTATCGCTCCTGGTAGATGAAGCGCGCGAGTGGCAGATCGCTGTTGAGCTCAAGCCCCTGGAACAGAGAGAAGAAGAGGTCACCGTGTTTGCTACACGAACCGATACGCGACTCCAGGACCTGCCTACCCGCGTCGAAGTGCTGAGCCAAGAAGAGATCGACGAAAAGACGATGATGACGCCCGGCGACATCGTCATGATGCTCAATGAAACGGGCGGGCTTCGTGTCCAAAGTACGTCGCCCTCGCTGGGTGCGGCGAGCGTGCGCATCCAGGGAATGCGCGGACGCTACACCGCCTTCCTGGCGGATGGTCTTCCGCTGTTCGGCCAGCAAGGCGGCGGACTGGGGCTGCTGCAGATTCCTCCCGTGGATCTGGGACAAGTGGAAGTGATCAAGGGCGTCTCCTCGGCTCTCTACGGCGCCGGAGCGATGGCGGGTGTGGTGAACTTAATCTCCCGGCGTCCGGCCGCCGAGCCCGTGCATGAGATCCTCTTGAATGGTTCCACGCGGGGCGCTACGGATATCTCGCTCTTCCTGGCGTCGCAGTTGACGCCGTACTGGGGCGCCTCATTCCTCGGGAGCGGGGACTGGCAGCAGCACAACGACGTTGACCATGACGGCTGGGCTGACATCGCCGGGTACAATCGCGGTGTCGTGCGGCCCCATTTCTTCTGGGACGACGGCCACGGACGAACGGGTTTTCTCACGGGTGGGGCGACGTATGAGAATCGCGACGGCGGAACGCTGCCCGGAGCTGTTCTTCCGGCGACCGGCGCGCCCTACACAGAAGCACTGGATACCCGAAGGTACGACCTAGGTGGCAGCTTTCAAGCCGTTGTCCAGAACCGCTACGTGGTGACCGCAAGATTCGCGGCGTCGTTGCAGGATCATGACCACCGCTTCGGCGAGGTGCGCGAACGCGATCGCCACGAACTATTCTTTGGAGAACTGACCGCCCGCGGTACGTTTCACCGCAACACCTGGGTGGTTGGGCTTGCCGCTGAACGCGAGGTTTATCTTCCGCGCGACGTTCCGCAATTCACGTACCGGTACACGACTCCCGGCGTGTTCGTGCAGGACGACATCGAGATCGCCCGTTGGCTCTCTGTTTCGGCGAGCGCCCGCGCCGACTTCCAAAGCCGGTATGGCGCCTTCTTCAGTCCGCGAGTGTCCGCGCTGTTTCGTTGGCGCGGTTGGACCAGCCGCCTCTCCGCCGGGCAGGGATTCTTTGCGCCTACACCGTTGACCGAGGAAACCGAAGCAGCCGGTTTGACGCGTCTGGCAATTCCGAAGCCGCTGGCCGCCGAGCGCGGGCGAAGCGTGTCATTCGACCTCACCCACAAGATTGGGCCGATCTCCGCCACCGTCACGTTATTCGATTCCAGCGTGCGGCGCCCCATCAATGTCGACCGGACGATACGCTACGAACTCATCAATCTCACCCAGCCCACCCACAACGCCGGAATTGAGTTTCTTGGGACGCTAAGAAAGGCTCCGTTCTCTGCCACGCTCAGCTATACCTACGTTCACTCGCGACAGTTTGAGTTCGGCGAACGCGTGGATACGCCGCTGACTCCGCGCCAGAGTTTCGGAATTGTCGGCATGTGGGAAAAGGAAAAAGCCGGCCGTATCGGCGTCGAGAGCTATTACACAGGACACCAGCGGCTGGAGGAGAACCCGTACCGTACTGAGTCGAAGGCGTATGTTCTGTTCGGTCTTTTGGCCGAGCATGCCTTCGGCGGATTCCGGCTCTTTGTGAACGTAGAAAACCTCGGCAATGTCCGGCAGACACGATGGGACCCACTGTTACGTCCGGATCGCGGCATCGATGGCCGATGGACCGTGGATGCGTGGGCGCCGTTGGACGGCAGAGTGCTGAACGGCGGCGTTCGTTGGAAGTTCTGACCTAACGTGCCGGTTGGCGAGCGATGAGGACCCACCAACGGGACTTGCCATCTTGGTCCGGCGGGCGCACGATAAACGGATCTTAAACTACGATCTTGAAGCCCGCGCTTGGCGTCGAGTAGATAAGCCATCAGACGTGGACCCCGAGGCTCTGTCCGACCTCGCGAAACGTCGCCATTTTCTTGAATCCGAGGAGTCGTAACGCCTCTGTGAATGACGATCTTCCTTCCAATGTGCTGACGACTAGAGCGCGCGCGAACCGTTTGCCGCCGCTGCCCGATGGCATCGCTCGGAGATGGTCGAGTTCTTCCCGATAGGCGCGCCAGAATTGATCCTGCGTCAGGCCACCCGCGTCGTGGATCCGCCGCAGCACCACCAATGTACTGACCTTGAACCTCCGTGCCAGGCGGTTGATCTCCTCGCCCAGCGGATTGTGCGACTGATACTCGGCTCTCACGACGGCGAGAGGAACCAGAAGCTCGGCAGCAACGCGGTTGCACCAGCGCTCTACCTCCTGTTCGGGCACCTTCGACGCCTGTGCGTCGGAGAGCGCGGATAGCCCGAGCCAGATATGAGCCAACTCATGCGCGAGCGTGAACACTTGGGCGGCCTTGGTGTCCGCGCCGTTGATGAACACCAGAGGCGCGAGGTTGTCTGCCAGGGCGAAGCCACGGAACTCCTGCGGATCGAGCTTGCGGCGATTGTTGCTCCCGACGACGCCATTGACCATGACCAAGACCCCGAGCGCATCGGCTTGTTCGATGAATCGCCGCAAAGCGTCGGTCCAGGTAGGCATTTGTCGACGCTCCTCGACGTCGAACCCAAGCGCGCTGCGCATCGTTGCCGCGGTTGCCTCGATGTCGCTAGTCAAATGCGCGGAGCCCACGAACTGAACTGGCTGCTCGCCCTCGGATCGCGCGAAGTTGCGGTACCACTCCTGACGCTGCTGACAGATGTAGACGCTGTCGAGCAGGTCCGGGCTGGGGTGTCCGATGCGTTCGTTACCGACGGTGCGAAAGTCCGGAATGGGAACGCGCTCGACGGGCGGCTCCTGCAGGAACAGGTAGCCGATGGGGGTGTGCGTGGCCTTGGCGAAGCTTTCCAATTGCTTGAGGGTGGGGCTGGATTCGCGGCGCTCCCAGGTGTCAAGCTGCGGAAAGCGGTGGGCGAGCGCGGCGAGGTCGAGCCCGGACCGCTCGCGGGCCCAGCGTAGCAATTCCGGTTTGATCTGAACGCGCGTCATTGGGAGACTTGGCCTTGTTCTCATTGTGCGCCACAATCTCGATGGCATGCTCAGCTCGACGCACGTTAATTTTACCGCTGAGGGCATCGGCGATCAGCGCGGTGCGGCGTTCCTTGAGCACAGCTACGGTCCGCTCAGTTGCTGAACGCGGAACGTCGAGCGTGCATGTTTCCGCAGCGACGAAGTTTGTGAAATAGTGATCGTCGGACATTGGGCCAAGTCACTCTCGTGCGCACTTGACACCGTGACGGGCAACATGGCCTCAGTACACGTCCGTTTGTAATTCAAACACTAACCCTGAAAGCCCCAGGTTTGCCCACCGGCATTGGTGCCTGCGCCGATCCTGGTGACAACCTCGTTCATGGTGTAATGCACGAACTGATCTCCCAAACCTGTTAAGACGTAAGGCTTGGTGTCTTCGAATGCCGATTCCATCGTTGTTGAAGCCGCAACCTTGCTCCTTGGCCGCCGCTTTCGTAAGAATTGGCCGGCTTGGTTAGTGTCGCGTTCCTGCCGAATTACGCCGCCAGTACTGAGGTCACGAATTAGGAGTTTGAAAAGATCCGCCTCCGGGGAGTCCTCACGAGGTAACTCCCCATAGATTTCGTCCCATACTTCGAACCGTGTGATGCTTTGCTTGTTATGAATGCAGCGGATCACCGCGAAATGAGACTCGTGATATAGGTTGAGCCAGTCCAGGAACAAACGTATTACGTCATCAGCGCAGAGGCGGGTTCCGGACGCGTTGGCGACGACGTTACCAACGTATCGTCGCTTTTCTTCGGTCGACGCCTCGTCCCACACGTGGAAGGCGTGCCGGACAAGTTGTAAGTACTCCTCGCTTTGGATTCGTTCATCAATCGCGGGGCCAAGACTCTCGAAGCGCTGGACAATCGTTTCGAGAGTAACTCGCAAACTCGCCAGTTTTCTGGCATGCTCTTCAAGCCACTGGGTGTGCAGGCTGTCAGTTCGGCGCGCACCTTGTTCCGTCTTGAGCGTAGCGGCAGAGCTGAGGAATCCTCCAATCCATGGGATGCTGCCGAGTGCGGCTAGAACGAACTTTTCGATTACACGCCGCCGGTTTGACGGTGAGGATTTTGCGAGTTCGGTCCGGAGAAATACGTCCGCTTCCTGTTGAATGTTGAGCGCGATGAATTCATCGTCGAACATGCCCTTATCGGCATTCTTGCACGTTAGTGCTGTCCGTTGCTGAATTTCCGCATCGCGACCGGTATCAATACGTACTCCGCACGCCAACGGAACTGACGGAGTACCCTTGGCCGCGCCAGGTGCCTCCAACGGGACTTCCTGCTCGGAGTTGCGCTCGCCGGGTTGCAGACCCCTTCACGCGTCGCTTGCTAGACTGGAGACTCAGCGAGGTCCAGTGAGCCAAGAATCCCGGAAGCCCTTGTTCGTCGAGCAGTTCAGAGATTATGTCGAGGACAATCTCCAAGAGACTTTCGACGAAATCTACGATGTTGCGAGATCTAAGCACATGGCTAGGTACTTTGCGGAAAGGGTGTTATCGCCACGAAATCCTGCATTGCTGCCCTCCGCGGAAGAGGACATTGCAGCGTGCGCCGTGGACGGAAAAGGCGACCAAGGCGTCGATTTCATTTGCCGCGAAGGCGGAGTGGTCCTGATCATTCAGGCGAAGTACAGCGGAGGAGGGAGAAAGGCCTCAAAACGTAGACCGGAGGATCCTGCCGATTTCGATTCGTTCAGAAACGTTCTCAGTAGGTTGCGGAACTATAGAACTCTGGTTATGAACGAGCCGCTGCGCGAATTGGCGGCAGAGATTGACTGGGACAAGGATAGATTTCAGTTGTACTACATCACGCTGCGACAGCTTGCCGTCAACCAGGCAAACATTGCTGAATGGAACGTGACCCCGATGCCAGATCTTCCTGACCTCTTGGATCGCACGGAATTGCAACTTTTGGACGAGACCAAGCTCAACCAGGAATTGCGGGATACGCTGAGCTTGGATAAGTCGGAACCTTGGATAGCGGAGCTGATATTTACAGATAATGAGGAGTCGCCACCATGGACCCGGCTCGGTTCGGATGACGGTAGAGGTTGCTACGTCGGACGCATTAGCGGCGCTCAGCTGGCCGTGCTCTTCACGCAGCACAAATCGAGTCTCTTCACCCTAAACATCCGAAACTACATCGGCGATACCGCCACGAACAAGGCGATCCGAAAGACAGCGGTCGAAAGCCCAGAGGATTTCTTCTTCTTCAACAACGGCATTTCTGCCCTTGCGGAGAGCGTTGAGCCGCATGAGACCGATAAGAGGATTCTGAGGTGCAAGAACCTATCGATTGTCAATGGAGCACAAACCGTCAGATCCTTGCACAAGGCGCAGATGCTCAATAGGGATTCGGCGCGTGAAGTCCAGGTCTTGATCAGGCTCACCGAAACCGAGTCCAAGAAAACCAGCGCGGAACAGGAATTCCTCGATAGCCTAACAAAGTTCAACAACACACAGAACGCGATTAGGATCTCCGATTTTAGAAGCAACGACAAGATCCAACACGACATAAAGTCTAGGTTCAGTGCTTTGCCCAGTTTGGGGGGAAGAAAATTTTCCTATAAGAACAAGAGGTCGGGCCCTGGAGAACGAGAGGCCAAGCGTGGGGGCGATATTAGTATCGGGATGGAAGAGTTCACCAAGACCCTCTTTGCCTTCGTTTTCGGGGCTGACGATGCATACGGCGGAGCGGGATATGTGTTTGACGCCACTACCGAGGGCGGCTACGCAAAGCTTTTTGGAAGTGGTGGCGAAGTCCTTCCCTCACTCGGGAACGAGACTTTTGAATACTACGCTGGCATTTGGTTTGTCTGCTCACACGCCAAGGGTTTATGGCGTGACGAGTCCCGCAAGACCAAGCACTCAGCGCTTGAACGGAGGTGGATGTTTTACTACGGGCTCGGCGAGGTTCTTCGAAAGGCGTACGAGGGCGAGGAAGAAAGGTACAAGCGGGATCTGCGAAAACTAAGTCATACAGGCTGGCTAGGCGATGAAAATGGTGCAAATCAGAAGGTGATCTCGCGCCTATCCCGAATAGCCTTTCAAGTCCTTCGGCAAGCTTACGATGAGTCCGTGAAGACTGGTACCAGTCACCGAAATTGGTTTCGCTCTCAAGCTACGCTACGGCTCATAACCACCAGAGTGGCAGATTCTTGGGAACTTGTGGCCGAACACGCTGAGGATTATAGGTTCCAAGGCAGGCCGAAGTAGCAAGAAGAGCTTCCGAGCCAAGAAGTTGCCTCAGAAATGCCGTCATAGGAAACAGCCAGAATCGGAAACAGCAAGAATCCCTTCAGGCAGGATCGTCCGCCACTCGAAGTCGCGGTACGGCACGCAGCCGCGACGACGGAGCATATCTGCGCACGCTCCTCAATCCAAACTGCCCATGCCAAAACCGGCGCATGCTAGCATGGGTGGTTGTCAGGCTCCGGGCTTCGTGCAACGGGCGGCTGTGAACCCCGCCAGATCCGGAAGGAAGCAACGGTAGCGGTTTAGCACGTGTGCCGCGGATTACCCGGGGTCTGGCATATTCTCCGACTCACGCCCCCATGTATCAGGTCATCGCCAGGAAATACAGACCGCAGACATTTGCGGAACTCATCGGCCAGGAACACGTCCGCACCACGCTGGAGAACGCCATCGCGCAGCGGCGGATCGCGCACGGCTACATCCTCAGCGGCCAGCGCGGCACCGGCAAGACCACGGTCGCGCGCATACTCGCTCGATGCCTGAACTGCGTCGAAGGCCCCACCAAGAGCCCCTGCGGCAAGTGCGCCAGTTGCCTGGAAGTGACCGCGGGCAATTCGCCGGACGTCATCGAGATCGACGCAGCATCGAATCGCGGGATTAACGAAATGCGCGAGCTACGCGAGAACGTGCGCTACCGGCCGGCGCGCGATCGCTACAAGGTTTTCATTGTCGACGAAGCGCACCAGATCACCAGCGAAGCGTTCAACGCGCTGTTGAAGACGCTGGAAGAGCCGCCGGAATGGGTGGTTTTCGTGTTGTGTACCACGGAGGTCCACAAGATACCCACCACCATCGCCTCGCGCTGCCAGCAGTTCAGTTTCCGCTCGGTGGATTTCGCCGAAGTGGTGGAGCGCATGGAGTGGATCTGCAAGGAGGAAGGCATCGAGGCGGACGCCGAGACACTCAGCGTGCTGGCGCAGGCCGGCGAGGGGAGCGTGCGCGATTCGCTCTCGGCGCTCGATCAAGCTATCGCCTGCTGCGGGCTCAAGCTCAATGCTCAAGAAGTGCGCGGGCTGCTCGGCGCATTTTCGCTCGACTCCCTGCATCAGGTGACACAGGCGCTGGCCAGTGAGGATTCGCGCCGCATGCTCGACATCGTGATGGATCTGGAGCGCAATGGCCGCAATCTGCAGCACTTCTGCCGCGAACTGGCGCGCTACTTCCGCAATCTACTGGTGGCTAAAGTGGCTGGTGCGAACACGCGGCTGATTGCGGCTACCGGGCCGGAACAGGAACGGCTGGCGGAAATCGCCGCTGGATTTTCGGAAGAAGACCTGACGCGGTATTTGCAGTTGACGCTGGACATCTTCAAAGATTTGCAGTTTTCGTTACAGCCGCGGTTGCATCTGGAAATCGGGCTGCTGCGGCTGATTCAGGCTGGCCGGTTGCTGCCGATCGAAGAAGCACTGGCGAACCTGGGAGGCGGTGGCAGTTCGACGCCACCAAAGCCCACGCCGCCGAAAAAGCCGGCATCGACGCCCGCGCCCGCAGCTCCGAGCGCGAAGCCATCCACTAATGCGAGTGGCGACTGGAGGGAACGGGTACACGCCGCGTTTCTAGAGCTCGAGATGCCCTTCACGGCCGATGCCGTTGAGCATTCCGCAATCACCGAAGTGAACGGCGAATTGCAATTCGTCACGCCGGAAGAGTTCAAACTGGCGATGAACGAAAAGGATATCCTGAAGGGCGTGCAGAAGGCAGCGGGCCGTCCGATGCGGATCAAGATCACGATGGGGGCGCCGGCGGCAACAGCGGCGCTGAAGAAACCGGTGCAGGCCGATGACGCGTCCGAGCGTGCGCTGGCGCATCCGGAAGTGCGGCGCTTCCAGGAGATGTTTCCCGACGCGCAGGTCCGCGTGGTGCGAAATCTAAAGGAATAAGGAAGAACCTATGAAACTTCCCGGAAACATGCAGGCCATGATGAAGCAGGCCGAGCAGATGCAGAAGAAGCTGCAGGAGGAGATCGCGCTGATCCGCGTGGAAGCGACGGCGGGCGGCGGCATGGTCACGGTGAACATGGACGGCAAGAAGAACGTCATGGCCGTGAAGATTGACCCGGAAGTGGCGGGCGACGTGGAGATGCTGCAGGACATGATGATGGCCGCCTTCAACGAAGCCGCGAAGAAGGTGGACGAAGCCACACAGGAAAAAATGGGCGGATTGCTGGGCGGGCTCGGCCTGCCTCCGGGGATGTTTTAGCCAGCATCTATGCCCGACTTCGCCGAACCGCTAGCGCGCCTGATTCAGGAATTCAAGCGGCTTCCTGGCATCGGCCAGAAGTCGGCGCAGCGGCTGGCGTTCCATGTTTTGCGCACGCCGCGCGAAGATGCGCAACGGCTGTCGGAGGCGCTGATCGACGTCAAGGATAATCTGGGAATCTGCGCCATCTGCAATAACATCAGCGACGGGGAGACCTGCAATTATTGCCGCGATCCCCATCGCGACCACTCCGTTATTTGCGCGGTGGAAGAACCGCACAACATTTTGCCGATCGAAACCACGCGGCAGTTCAATGGCGTGTATCATGTGCTGCACGGTTCGCTGTCGCCGTTGCGCGGGATCGGTCCGGAGCAGCTTCGCATTGCGAATTTGCTGGAGCGGATTCAAGCTGGCGATGTGAAGGAGTTGATTGTGGCGACGAATCCGACGGTGGAAGGCGAGGCGACGGCGGCGTATCTTTCGCGATTGCTGAAGCCGCTCGGCTTGACGGTGAGCCGGATTGCCATGGGCATTCCGGTGGGGAGCGATCTGGAGTTTGCCGATGAGGTGACGATGGGGAAGTCGCTGGAGAATCGGCGGGAGATGTAGGCGCTTCGGTCTACCTGCATTTAAGCTACATCAGATAACATTATCCTACGAGGCACTTTGACTTCGTCGCGTTTTCCGCATTTCGCTTTCAGGGCTGCGGTGGTCATCAGCCTCGCGGGGCTTGCGTTCGATGCCGCCATCGTGCACGCAGCTCGCGAGACAATCTGCTGCGCATATCGTCCACTCGTCATCATTGCAGACTGGTTGGAGACTGCGTCCGCTGTGATTTGGAAAGTGGAACTATTTGCACTCGTGGGACTGATTATCGTCGCTCTATACGCGCTGGCGTGGATCTTTATCGGGATTGCGACCGGGCGACGCACAGATATCAGATCACCGTTCGTCGACTGCGTCTTTGGTGCTGGGGCGACTACCGGTTTGTACTTCGCCTGGGTAGTTGCGATGGGACATTCAGAGCCAAACTGGGCAGACGGCTTCCGCGCCACATGGATCGCGTTGCTGGTACTATCGGGCTCGGTGCTGGCTTTGACCTGGAGTCGATCTTGGAAAATGGCAGTGCGCGTCGTCCTGTGGACTGCCGGTGTGCTCATTTCTGTGGTTGTGCCAGCACTCTTGACTGGCGTCCAGAGCGTCACTGACCAGGGAGAGGTTGCTTATGAACAACACGCTGCCAGTACGGAATATGTCTTCGCCGTACTGATAACCTGCTTCTTCTGGATCGTGGATGTATGCTTGTCACGTTCCCTGGCCAGGCAGATGCGACTTGAACCAATTGTGGGCGCTGGTGGCCAGCAAGCGGGTTGCGGCTAAGTGGGAGAGAATCGAATATGAAGAAGAGAACAGCTAAACGGCGTGATCGTCCGATGCAGCCCGAGTACGATTTTTCCAAGGGTGTTCGCGGCAAGTACGCCGAGCGATACCGCCAAGGCACCAACATCGTAGTGCTTGTGCCGGCGGTAGCCGAAGTCTTTCCCGACTCGAAGGCTGTGAACGACGCCTTGATGGGTCTTATTCGTATTGCCGAGCGTCAGCGGGCAACTACAACACCGTCAGTGCGGCGTGTTCGCGCAGGCCGGTCGAGCTGAGTGAGCCGACGTTCACTTCTATGAGTTGATTTGCTGCCCGCGGCTGGGCTAATTCCACCTTTAAGAAGTTGTCCGATAGCGCGCCTTCGGTTAGCGTCACTACGGACAAAGTTTTTCCGATCATGCTGCGGCGGAAATCCAGATTCTTTTGCGCGGCCAGGTCGCGCAGAATGCGGTTGCGATCTTTTCTTACTTCCATCGGCACTTGATCCGCGCGCTCGGCGGCCGGGGTTCCTGGGCGCTCCGAATAGGTGAACACGTGCAGATAGGTGAACGGCAGGCTGTCGATGAAGGCGCGGCTCTCTTCGAATTCTTCAGCCGACTCGCCGGGGAAACCCACCATCACGTCTGCGCCGATGGCTGCATCCGGCATCCAGGCGCGGGCTTTGCGGATGCGGTCATCGTAATGACGAGGGCGATATTTGCGATGCATGCGGCGCAGTACGCTGTCCGAGCCCGATTGCAAGGGCGCGTGCACGTGCTTGGCGATCCGCGGCGATGCCGCCATCAAGCCCAGCAGATCGTCGCTGAAATCCATTGGCTCGACAGAGCTGAGGCGCAGGCGCTGGATCGCGGTTTCATCCAGCAGCCGGCGGATCAGATCGGCGAGACGCATCGCGCTGCCCGGTTCCCTGCCCCAGCGGCCCAGGTTGATGCCGCTCAGCACCACCTCGCGATACCGCGCGGCCAGATTCCGGACTTGCTCCACCACTTGATCTGCGGGCGCGCTGCGGCTGCGGCCACGCACGAACGGGATGATGCAGAACGAGCAGCGGTTGTTGCAGCCATCCTGAATTTTGAGATTCGGGCGCGTGCGATCGCCGGCGGCATCTTCGACTGGCGCGGACAGGAATTCGTGCTGCGCGAAAATGTCGCCGACGCGGATCTCGCCGTGATAGGGAGTTTCCGGCTCACTAATAATGTCCGGGATTTGAACCTTGTGCGAGTTGCCTACCACCCACACCACGCCGGGTAATAGAGCTATCTCCTCCGGTGCACGTTGGGCATAGCACCCGGTGACCAGAATGCGCGCGCCGGGGTTCTCGCGATGCACGCGATGGACTGCTTTGCGTACATCTTCGTCGGCGGAAGCGGTGACAGTGCAACTGTTTAGGACCACCAGCTCGGCGGCGGCGGCATTCGCGACAGCGTGCAACCCTTTTCCGAGCAAGGCCGCTTCCAGCGCCGCACCGTCGGCCTGCGAAGCGCGGCATCCGAAATTGTGAACATGAAACCGCTGCACTGATCCGATAATAGCAGGCCAATTCGCACTCACTTAGGGTAAAGGAACTGAGTACGCAGCCGATGGATGTGTAGATGCCTGACCGGGTTCTTTCTCAAGAAGAGATCGACGATGTATTTCGAAATCTCCGCGACGCGCCGCCGGATGACGACCCTGCCAAGCGGGCGCAGCCTTACGATTTTCGGCGTCCGGATCGGATCGCCAAGGATCAGCTCCGCGCTATTCACCTATTGCACGAGAACTTCGCGCGCAGTTTGGCGTCCAGCCTGTCGGCGTACCTGCGCGCGTATGTGGCCGTGAACCTGGTGTCGGTGGAGCAACTATCCTTTATGGAGTTTTCGCAGTGCCTGCCGTCGCCAAGTTGCCTGGTGTCGCTGGGGATGAAACCGTACGAAGGCAACGCGGTGCTAGAGATCAATCCGGCGCTGGTTTTCCCGATCATCGAAATGCTGCTGGGCGGCGGCTCGCGGTCGCTGCTGAAGATCAATCGTGAGATCACGGAGATCGAGCAGAGCGTGCTGGACGGACTGTTCCGAATTACGCTGCAGGACCTGAAGACGGCTTGGCACGCGGTGACGCCGATGGAGTTCACCATTGAAGCGCACGAAACCGAGCCGCAGTTGTTGCGGATTCTTGCCCCCAATGAAGCGGTGGTGGCGGTGAGCATGGAAGTTCGGATCGGCGACAATGCGGGGATGATCAACATCGGAATCCCGTCTATCGTGGTGAAGATGCTGCGGCACAAATTCGACCAGCAGTGGTCGGTGCGCAAGAGCGAATCCACCGAGCAGGAGCAGGCGCGGGTGCTGCACCTGATCCGTCCGGCGAAGATGTTCGTGGATGGGCGGCTGGCGGGCCCGACGATGAGTCTCCAGGATCTGATGGATCTCAAGGGGGATGACGTCCTGAGCTTCGACTATCCGGTGAACCGGCTGATCGACTTGTGTATTAACGGGAGGCTGAAGTTTCGGGGGCGGGTGGTGACGACGGGGCGGAAGAGGGCGTTTCAGATAGAGGAAGCGTATAAGGCGAACTAGGGGCTGGAATCCAGGAGCCAGAATCCACAAGCCAGAATGAGGGAATGGCGCGTTGCGCCCGTCTTCTTCTGGATTGTCTCCAGAAACTCGCTCCTGTGGTAACTCGCTTGGCGGAGCGCGATTAACAATCGCGCGCAGGTTGGCAACCTGCCCCACAGGGTCTCCGGCCTTGGGCGGCGGTCTGGTTCGTAGCTTTTTTCTTTCGGGGGGACTGGAGTCACCAGCACGCCGTTCACTTTCACGATGGTGCGCAGGCCTTGCATGGCGATGTCCTTGGTGTTCCACTCGCGCGCGGGTTTGTAGGGACGCGCCAGGGCTTTGGTCATCGAATAGAGAACACCGGTGTGCCAATCGTTATCGCGGTTGTCGTCGGCTCTGCCGGAATGAGGATGAAGACGCCGTTGCCGAGCTTGCGGCGCGTGTACCACAACACGCCTTTGCCGGGTTGCCGTTGAAAAGCTGCTCGTTCGATTGGCCTAGCGCTGGAAGCGCCGCGAGCAGGGCGGCAAGAAAGCAGTACGCATCACTTCGCTAACGTAGCAGTTTCTTTCTCGCGAGCCGATTGATGCAAGGCGTCGCTGCCGGTGATCAGGCGTGCGCCGCGATTGTAAGTCATATACAGAAAGCCCCATTGGATGAAGACCAGGACACGGTTTGAGAACTCCACCAGATACATCAAGTGGATAAAGAGCCAGGCGAGCCAGGCAATCAGGCCCGAAATATGTATGGGCCCGATTTGGGCGACTGCGGCGGCGCGTCCGATCACTGCGAGGCTGCCTTTGTCGAAATAGCGGAAGGGCTGAGATGCTTTGCCCTGGAGGCGCTTCCGAATCAACCGCGCGACATAGCCGCCGCCTTGCATTGCCACCTGCGCCACTCCGGGCAGCAGCTTTCCATCTTGTTCGATGTGAGCCAGATCGCCGATGACGAAGATTTCAGGATGGCCGGGCACGCTTAGATCGGGGTTCACCGTTACACGGCCGCCGCGGTCGAGTTGCGCGCCCGCGCGGCGTTCCAGCACCCTTCCGAAGGGAGATGCGTGCACGCCAGCCGACCAGATCACCGTTCGCGCGTTAATCCGCTCGACGCCCGAGGCCGATTTCACCGTTACGCCGTGGTCATCGATGCCGGTTACCAGCACGTTCGTTCGTGGCTGTACGCCTAGACGGATCACTGAAGCTTCGGCCTTCGCCGACAGATCCGGCGGGTAAACGGGCAACACGCGCGGTGAAGCTTCCAGCAGCAGGATGTCGACTTTTTCGTCACGGATGGATCGAAAATCGCGATGCAGCGTGTCGCGCGCTATCTCGCCGAGTGCGCCCGCCAACTCCAGGCCCGTAGCGCCCGCACCGACCAGCACGAAGGTCAGCCACTCGCGGCGCTTGTCGGGATCGGGCTCCTTCTCCGCCGCTTCGAAAGCGTAGAGGAGCTTGTGCCGGATCTCGGTGGCCGATTCGATGGTCTTCAGGCCGGGAGCGACTGGCGGCCAATCGTCGTGGCCGAAGTAGTAGTCGGCGGAACCGGTGGCTACGATGAGCGAGTCGTATGCAATCTCGCCCGAATCGAGAATCACCTTGCGCGCGGTTGCGTCCAGGTCCACCGCTTCGCCGAGGAGCACGCGAGTGTTTTTCTGGTGGCGGAGTACCGTGCGCAACGGGGATGCGATTTCGCCGGGCGACAGCGATCCGGTCGCGACCTGATAGAGCAGCGGCTGGAATAGATGGAAGTTGCGGCGGTCCAAAACGGTCAGATCGACAGGCGCCTTCTTCAGGGCACGAGCGGCGTACAGCCCGCCGAACCCTCCGCCGAGAATGACCACGCGATGCATACTGCCCATAAACTTAGATGCTTGTTTCACTATTATGGGTGCAGGATGAAATACCGGACACTGGGACGCACGGGGTTTCACGTTAGTGAGATAGGGTACGGAGCCTGGGGGATCGGCGGCACCCAATGGCTGGGCGGCAACGACGACGAGTCGATACGCGCGCTGCATCGGGCCATGGAGTTGGGGATCAACTTCATCGATACCGCGCTCGCTTATGGCGACGGGCACAGCGAGAAGCTGGTGGGCCGGGTGATCCGCGACTCCAAGCATCGCATGTATATCGCCACCAAGGTGCCACCTAAGAATCGGTTGTGGCCGGCGCGGCCGGGTATTGGAATCGAGCAGGTGTTTCCTTACGACTACATCGTCCGCTCCACCGAAGAGAGCCTACACAACCTGAAGTTGGAGACCATCGACCTGCAGCAACTGCACGTCTGGAACCCGGAGTGGTTTGATCGCGAGGAATGGCGCCGTGCGTTTGAGGAGTTGAAGACTGCCGGAAAGGTGCGCGCGGTCGGCGTCTCCATCAACGATCATCAGCCGGATTCGGCGCTCGAATTGGTGAAATCCGGATTGATCGATACCGTGCAAGTGATCTACAACATCTTCGACCAGAGTCCGGAGAAGAATCTATTCCCGCTGGCGCAGAAGATGAACGTTGGAGTGCTGGCTCGAGTACCGTTCGATGAAGGGAGCTTGACCGGCAGCATCACCGAAGAAACCGTTTTCGATGCGAAGGAGTTTCGCTCGTTTTATTTTCGCGGTGATCGCAAGAAGGAAGTGGTGAAGCACGTTGCGGCACTGCGGGAGGATCTGGCGGGTGTCGACGGATCGCTGGCCGCGGCCGCGCTGCGGTTTACGATTTCACATCCGGCGATTTCGAGCACGATTCCCGGTATGCGGAGTGTCCGTAACGTGGAGAGGAATGCCGTCGTCTCGGACAAGGGGCCGCTGGATGGAGCGGCGCTTCAGATCCTGAAGCGGCACGCGTGGAACAAGAACTATTACAGTTAGGCGGTCTAGAAGCGGTAGAGGAGCTCCAGATAGCCGAACCTGCCGTCTTTTCCCTGTGGGTAGATCTGTTCCATCGCGGCGAGGCCTTGCGTGTAGCCGAGGTATGCGGTGAAGGTGACGTGGCGCTGGGCGCGGAATTCGACGCTCGTATCGTAGAGGTTGCCGAGCGAACGGCGGCCCGACGTGGCGCGTCCGCTGTAGCCGAAGGTCCAGGGTTGGAACACTCCGCCGCCGCTGTACCAGAGGTCATTCGAGTTGGCCAGGCGCAGGGAGTGGAACTCGCTGGAAGTGGTGAGCTTGCGGTGCGGCCGCAGGATCAGGATGCCGAAAGCGTCCTGATTGTTCATCATGTTGAAGAACGGAAATCGCGCGTAGGGGCGTGGCGTGGGCAGCAGTTGAAAGAACGTGCCGTGGGTGTTGTCGGCTGGATCGCCGTCGCCCGAGGCCCAGGAAAATCCGCCGCGTACCCAAGGCTTCAAGTTCGGAAGAATCTTCGGCTGGATGCCGCCCTCGACGTCGACTGCGCCCGCGCGCTGATTCTGGACTCCCCAACGGCCCGTTTGCACCGCGCCCCACAGCAGGAGATCGAGCGTGCCCGCAGTGGTGTCGAAGGCGTGGATGGTGTGGCCACCGAAAGTGTAGATGCGGATGTTGTCGAGATCGGCACGGCGGGCGGCCAGCGGGCGATTGTCGGCTTTGAGCACGTGACGCCAGTCGTCGTAGGCGATGGCGAATAAGCGGGTATCGGCGGCGTGGCGGCCCCTGCCCCATTCGTGGGTGTAGGCAGCATAGCCGAAGCCGACGCGGTTCCAACCCCATCCGTCCACTTGAAACACGCCGCGCGTCGGAACGGCAGCAATGAAGGTGAGATTGCCGGCGGGCATCGCCCAGGAATAATGCAGGCCATCGAAGCTGCGTCCGACATCGGAGAATCCGAAGTTGCCGATCAGCCGCTGGCTGATGCGATCGCGTTTTAGCGCGGCTAGGGTTGTGTTGTTTGGGGCAAGCTCCGTGCCATCGAGGAACTCGAACCTGCCGACCTTCAGCGTGTGGCGCTTGTCGCCGCCCATGCCGTCGAATCGAATGTAGAGCTGCTTGGGGAAGATCATAGCGGTGTTGCGGGTCCCACCGTTAGCGCTGAAATAGTTGGCGCCCAGACCTAGCGCTCCTTGCTGGGGTCCGGTGCCGGTGGCATTGGTTGGAAGGCCGAGCAAAAATGGCACTGCGAATTCGGCGTTCCAATCCCAAGAGCCGCGATTTTGGGAGAAGGCGAGGCGTAGGATGTTGCCGGAGTATTGGTAGTTGTTGTTGCCGGCGGTGGGTTCAAACCAGTCCCAGAAGTAGAGCCGGGAACGCAGACTGCCAGTAACGGTGACGTCGCCGAGTTTGATCGGCTGCGGCGCATCCTGGGCGCCGGCGATTGCCGAACAGAGCAGGATGAGTGCGAAACGGATGGGCTTCTTCACGCCGCCTCCTCCAACACACGAGGTTGCTTTTGGCCGTGCGTTAGCCAGAGCGCGATGCCGGTGAACAGAGCGCCGGCGACTATGTTACCCAGTGTCACCGGGATCTGGTTCCATAACCACCATTTCGTTATCGGGACTGGAGCGCCCAGAAACATGCCTGCGGGGATGACGAACATGTTCACAACGGAGTGCTCGTAGCCGTGCGCGAAGAAGGTGGTGATGGGGAGCCACATGGCGAAGATTTTTCCCGCCGTGGAGCGAGAGGCGAAAGCGAGCATGGTTCCAACGGTCACCATCCAGTTGCAGAGCAATCCTTTGACGAACGCACTGGACCAACCCGCTGCGCCAAGGGTTTCGTAGGCCAGCGTTTTCTTTTGAGCGATCTGGCGCAATTGGTCGGCGAGTGCGCCGCCGTTGTTTGTCCCGAAGTTGGTGATGGCGGCGTAGAGCAGCCAGGCATAGAGGACGCTGCCGATCAGATTGCCGGCGTATACCCAGGACCAGTTGCGGAGCATGGCACCGAGCGAGATTCGGCCATCGAGGAGAGCGGCTGGGAGCAGGGCGAAGTTGCCGGTGGCTAATTCGAGGCCGAGCAGGACGAGCATGACGAAGCCGACCGGGAAGATGATTGCGCCTACGATCGCGGGCAAGCCTTGAGAAACGGCGAGGAACGCGAGAGAGGTCGCGTAACCGAGAAACACTCCGGCGAGGATGCCGCGAATCAGCAAGTCGCGAACTGACAGATGGGTTTTCTTCTCGGCGGCGCGGAGGGCGTCGGATACGATTTCAGCGGGTAGGACGTAGTCCATAGTTCACCTCGATGAGGTTGTTAAGGCACTCACAGGCTAAAGCCTGTGCTACCACATGCTGACAAGTTGGGTGCATTTTGGAAATGTCCAAACTCCAGGCACAGGCTTTGGCCTATAAATCTAGAATTGCTTCAGCTACGCGGCTGCTTCGGAGTTTTCTGGTTCCACGCGGCTTCCGGCGCCTAGCGCGACCAGGATGATGCCGTTTTCCACGCGCGTGGGATAGGTCGTAATGCAAGCGGGCAGCGAGGCCCGGACCGCCATGCCGGTTTCGAGGTCGAACCTCCAGCCGTGCAGCGGGCAAACGACCGTTGCGCCGGCGACTATGCCGTCACAAAGAGGGCCGCCCTGATGGGGGCACTGATTATCGATGGTCAGGAAGCGGCCGTTCAGATTGAAGATGGCGATGTTCAGTCCGCCGACGCGAATGGGCCGTCCTTCGCGGGGCGGGATGTTTTCCGTTGCCGTGATACGGGTCCAGGTACACTCGGGAATCATACGAAGGCGTTCTCCATCGGCTGGATTTGAACGAACTGCGTGGGATGGGCTGGCGAGTCGCGCTCCAGCCAGGCATCCTTGGATATTGCTTTCGACGCGCGCAGGCGATCGAGAATTTTTCTGCGCTCGGGCTCGGGAGCGTACACAGTTTCCTTGCGCACGGTTTCGATGCCAGTGCGCTCGACGAAATCGTAGGTGCGCTCCAAGTAGTTGGCATTCTCGCGGTAATACTGGAAGAACAGGCAGGCGGCTTCGAGGGCCTCTTGAGTGGTTTCGACGGTGATCAGGAGATCGGCTTTGCGTACGTTTTTGCCAGCCGCTCCGCCGACCACCACTTGCCAGCTTCCTTCCTGGCCCACCAGGCCGATGTCTTTGACGGTGGCTTCGGCGCAATTGCGCGGGCATCCCACCGCGCCCATCTTCACCTTGTGCGGCGTGTAGAGATTTTCGAGGCGGCGTTCGAGTTCGATGCCGGCGGCGGTGGAGTCCTGCACGCCGAAGCGGCAGAATTCGGTTCCGACGCAGGTCTTCACCATGCGCACTCCTTTGGAGTAAGCCTGGCCGGACGGCATGCCGAGGTCAGCCCAGATGCGCGGCAGGTCTTCCTTGCGGACGCCCAAGAGATCGAGGCGCTGGCTACCGGTGACTTTGACCATGCGGACGCGGTACTTGTCGGCGACATCGGCGATGCGGCGCAGCTCGTCAGGTGAAGTGACGCCGCCGCGCATGCGCGGGACCACGGAGAAGCTGCCGTCCTTCTGGATATTGGCGTGGACGCGTTCGTTGATGAAGCGGGCGGAGCGGTCTTCTTCATGCTCGCCACACCAGACCATGTCGAGCAAATAGCTCAGGGCAGGCTTGCAAACCTCGCAGCCTTTGCGGTTGCCGTAGACGTTGAGCACTTCCTGAACCGATTTCAGTTGCTGGCCGCGGACGATGTCGCGTAGTTGCTCATAGGAGAACGGGACACAGGCGCAGAGCGTGGTTTTCGTTTCCTCCTGGAACTCGGGCGCGACGGCGCGGAGCAACTGCTGGCAGAGGGCGGTGCAGCTTCCGCAGCCCGTGGAGGCGCGCGTTCGATCCTTAAGCTGCGCCAGCGTGTTGACGCCCAATCTATGAACGGCTTCGATGACTGCGCCCTTGGTGACGCCGAGGCATCCACAGACCGTGTCGCTCTCCGACATCTGCGCTGCGTCGAGGCCCAGGTCCTCGGCGGGCGGCGGGAACAGCAGATGGCTGCGCTTGGGAGCGAGGTCGGTGGCGCGGCGCAGCCAGTCCATGTAGCGATGCTCGTCGGATGCGTCGCCAACCAGGATCACGCCGTGCAGCCTGTTGTCTTTGACCAAGAGCTTTTTGTAGACGCCCTGCCCGGGATCCTCGAAGCGGACGGTTTCGACACCGGCTTCGGTATCGTCGATGCGGCCGGCGGAGAAGATGTCGACGCCCATGATTTTGAGCTTGGCGGCTGGGGCTGCGCCGGAGAAGACCGGACCTCGATTGCCGGTGATGGTGGCGGCCAATACTTTGCCCTGTTCGAACAAAGGCGCGACCAAGCCGAAGGTCTCGCCGCGATGTTCGGTACACTCACCGACGGCGAAGATGTTGGGGTCGGAAGTTTCCAGGTAATCGTTGACGAGGATGCCGCGGTGGACTTCGAGGCCTGCGCGTCGGGCTAGTTCTGTGTTGGGGCGGATGCCGGCGGCGATAACCACCAGGTCGGCATCGAGCTCTTCGCCCGTTGCGAACTTCAAGCCTTCGACTCTGCCGTTGCCGACGAGCGCCTGCGTCTGGCGATCAAGGAGAACGCGGATGCCCAGCGCTTCCATCTTGCGTTCCAGGAAGCAGCCGCCGGTTGGATCGAGCTGCCGCTCCATCAGCGTGCCGAGCAGGTGCACCACAGTGACATCGCAGCCCCGGATTTGCAGGCCGCGGGCGGCTTCGAGGCCGAGGAGCCCGCCACCGATGACCACGGCTTTGACGCCAGGCCGCGATTTTTCCATCAGGGCGCGGGCGTCGTCGAGCGTGCGGAATACGTGAACATTTTTCTTGTTGCTGCCGGCGATGGGCGGAACCAGGGCGCTGCTGCCGGTGGCCAGGATCAGTTTGTCGAACGCGGCGGTCTCGCCATTCTCGCCGATGGCCACGCGGTGGTCGCGATCGATACTTGCGATGCGGACGCCGAGGCGGGCGCGAATGCCGTTGGCGCGGTACCAGTCCTCATCGTTGAGCACGATGTCGTCCGGCGATTTTTCGCCGGCCAGGACCATGGAGAGGAGGATGCGGTTGTAGTTGGCGTGCGTCTCGTCGCCGAAGATGGTGATGTCGAAGTTGTGCCGGTGCTTGAGGATTTGTTCGACACAGGCCACGCCGGCCATCCCGTTGCCGACGACAACAAGCTGCTTGGTCTCACCCAACGCACACACTCCTTCGCGAAAATCTCACGCACAGGCTAAAGCCCGTGCCACCTTTGAATGGACTCTGGCAGGGAGTGGAAAGATGGGGGCGAACAAGGTCCCGTTACAACTGGCGAACTATGGAGGACTATAGCATCGATTGTGCGGGATTAGGGCAAGAAAATTTTTATGGGCTCGATAAAAGTTACTCTTTCGACCACGGCGGGACGATGCCGTTCATCCGGGCGTAGGCGATTAATTGGCCCATATGCTCATTATTGTGCACGATGATGCGGAGGTAGACTGACTCGACGGTTCCTTCGAAGGCGCCGAAAACTTTGACCTTATGCTGCATGTCGGTGGGCTTGACCGTGGGATGGGCGGTCTTGACGGCATCGAAGGAGCGCTTCAGCCAGGCGATCACGTCGACCTTGGCGGTGACTGTCTTTTCTGCGTCGTCTTTCAGGTCGGCGGGCATTTTGGGCCCGGTGCAGCTCAACAGGAAGAAGTTTGCGATGGCGATGTGCATGTAGACTTCGCTCATGGATCGCACGCCCGGGGCTGGCCGCCAGGTGAATTTTTCGGCGGGTGTGGCTTCCGCCAAGGCGATCAATTGCCGGGAAACGTGGGTGAATTCGCCGTCCCAGCCTTGGAAGATGCCTTCGGGCTGGGCGTGCAGAGTGGTGACGCAGAGAGCGAGGGACAACAGAAGCGGTTTCACTTTTTCAGGCTAGCATGAGGTCGCCGCGCTTGAGTAACACTACTTCGCCGCTTGTTAAGATCCTGTCCAACCGCTCCCTTACGGTCACGGCTCAGAAACCGTTACCGAGCCGTGACCGTAAGGGAGCGGACTTGCCTCACTGGAAACGTTATTCCTTGACAGGTGCTTAGAACCGGTACTTCAGCGCGAACTGAATGATTCTTGCTTCGGTGGACGTCTGTGTGATTTGGCCGAAGCCTGCGCCCAACAGGATGCCTGGGACGCTGAAGTTGGAATGATTTAAGGCGTTGAAGAACTCGCCGCGGAATTGCAGCGAGTGGCGCTCCGTGATGGAGAAGGTCTTGTTCAGGTTGAAGTCCAGGTTCACCAGATTGGGACCGCGCAAGATGCCGATTCCTGAGTTGCCGAATGCCTGGAAGGGGACGAAGCCGAGCTTGGTCGGGTCGGTTTGCAGCGTGAGAAACGCGGCGGCGTTGAGGTAGTTGTCGACGGTCCGAACGCTGTCCGGCTGGGAGCCATCGCCGATCCGATTCGGGCGGCTGCGGCGCTCGCCACCCAGGCTGAGCAGCTCCGGCTGGTCGACGGTGAGAGCCAAACCGGTTTGCGCGGTCAGAATGGGAGAGAATTCCCAACCGCCCAGCAGGAAGTCGACGCCCTTCGAGACGTTGGCGCCATAGGAACGGCCACGGCCGTAGGGAAGCTGCCAGACTGCCGACAACACAAAGCGGTGGGTGACGTCGAACTCCGCCGGACCGTATTCGGCGCGGCGATTGTTCGGATTCTGCGGCTCCTTGAAAATGCCGACATCGACGCCGTTGCCCACGCCACTGGTGGACAAATGATCCGGCGCGTTGGTCAGGGCCTTGCCCCAGGTGTAGGACGCGAGCATGGAGAGACCCTTCGAGAATCGCTTCTCCAGGCGCGCTTGCAGCGAATTGAAATTGGAATTGGCGATGTCCTGCTCGATTTGAATATCGCCGTTCAGTCCCAAGCCGACCAGCGGGCGAGGGCCGGCGCTGGGTGCGCCAGTAGTCGCGTTGAACAGCACGGTGGACTGATTCAGATTACTGAAGGCCGGGAGCTTGCTTCCTTTGTTGCCGACGTAGGCGATATCGAACACCAGGTCGCGAACCAATTCCTGCTGGATGCCGAAATTAAATTGCTGCACGTAGGGCGAGCGCTGGAACGGATCCTGCGCCTTGCGCGCAACGGTAGTGAGATTCACGCGAGTCAGGTCGACGAAACCCGGGGGGACGCCATCCTGCAAGCGGAAGATTGCATTCGTCGAGTTGAGGTTGCCGCTTCCGCCGATGTTCGAATCGGCCAGGATGATGAACGGCGGGTTGAATCCCAGCAGCCCTTCGCGGCCCTGGCGATTGCTGTGATTGTAGAAGATGCCGTACGCGCCGCGGATCACCATCTTCGGCGTGGCTGCGTAGGCGAACCCGATGCGCGGGGCGAAATCGTTTTTGTCGGGATGGATCAGCGACTCATCGTAGAGGCTGCCGCTCTTCGCCGAGACGTACTGCTGCAAAGATGGAATGAAGTTGGCCCACTGGTTGTTGCGCTCGCGCGGCGGAATGGCGAACTCATAACGGATGCCCAGGTTCAGGGTGAGCTTGCGAGTGACCTTCCAATCGTCCTGCGCATAGAACTCGAAGATCTTCTGCCAGATGTTGAATACGGTGTTGGAATCCTGCTGGTAGCGGGTGGGGAAGCCGAGCAGCAAGTCGGCCATGGCGTTCTGGTAGACGCCGTTGCCGCCAGTGAAGCGGCCGGTCATGTTGAACTGGCCCAGCAGCGAGCTGACATCGCGAATGCCGGTCTGCAAGTGGAGCATTTCGGCGCCGAATTTGAAAGCGTGGTTGGATTTGTTCCAGGCCACCGATCCGCGGGTGTCATAATCGCGCGGCGTCTGAAATTGCGGCTGCGAGGTAGTGCGTCCGATGCGACGGCCGATGGCGCCGGTGATGTTGAACACCGGGATACCGCCGCAAATTGCGGTGTCAGTCGGGGCGTTCTTGAGGCCGATCAATTCGCCGGGGCAGCCCGAGCCGAAGTTCGGCGGATTCTGGAAAAAGCTGCCGCGGGAGTAGCCGAAGCGGAACTCGGAGACCAGCGCCGGAGAGAGTACCCAGGTGGCGCCGGCGGCCAGCGCTTGGGATCGCCACAATGCGGCTCCGAACGTATCCTGGAAGGAACCTTCCGAGAGGCCGGGGCGAGGCGCGGGGATGAACTGGTTGGTGTCGGAGAAGGAATAGCGGCCAAAGAAACTGAGCCTGCTGTTGACCACCTGGTCGCCGCGAATATCGAACTGATCGGTTCTATTGCGCGTTACCGGAGTGCTGACAAAATTGTTGTCGAGCTGGCCGGGCGCGCCGGTGTTCGGAGCTGGGCTCACGTTGGCTACTTTCTGGCCAATGGGATCGATGAGGCTGCCGGGGATGATCCAGCAGTTGCCTTTGCCGTCGTTACAATCCGCGGTGGCGGGCTTCAGGAAATCCGTGCCCTTGTCGGCGGCATTGTACGGGTTGAAAATCGGCGTATTGAAGCGGCCCTGCAGCCAGGCGGGCTGCGGTACCGACGAGAATCGCACCAGTCCAGCGCGGTCGCGCAAGGCTTCGTAGTCGCCGAAGAGGAACGTCTTGTTCTTGATAATGGGGCCACCGACTGTACCCCCAAACTGGTTGCGCAAGCGGAACGGTTTTTGCGATGCGGTTTTGTTGGAAAAGAAGTTGGCTGCGTCCAGATCGCGGTTGCGGAAGAATTCGTACAACGAGCCGTGTACCGCGTTGGTGCCGGACTTGATCACCGCGTTCACCAGCGCGCCGGCGCTGCGGCCGAACTCCGCCGAATACGCATTGGTCTGGATCTTGAACTCCTGCAGCGCGTCGATGGAGGGTTGCACCACTTGCACGTTGTTACCGCGATACGAATTCGAGTAGGAGGTGTTGTCCACGCCGTCCAGCAGGAAGGCATTCTGAAACGCGCGATTACCATTGACGTTGAAGACGCCCTTGAAACCGATGCTTTGCAGGCGCGGAGTGGCCGGCAGGACACCGGGCGAGAGAATGGCCAGTTGATTATAGTCGCGGCCATTGAGCGGCAGTTCCTGAATCTTCTGTTCATCGATAACAGCGCCGCGATTGGAGGACTCCGATTCCAGCAGCGGCGCGTCGGCGGTGACGGTGACCTGTTCGCTGGTGTCGCCGACACTAAGAGGGATGTCCAGGCGCGTGGTTTCGTTCACCTGCAGCGTGATGCCGTTGTTCACGTACTTCTTGAATCCGGCCAGCGATGCGGACACGTTGTAAGTTCCGGGCTTGAGGCTGGAGAAGAAATAACGGCCGGTGTCGTTGGTGGTGGCGGAAACACTTTGGCCGGTGGCCAGGCTGGTGACGGTGACGGTGGTTTTGGGAAGGACCGCTCCGCTTGGATCGGTGATAATTCCGCTCAAACTAGCCAATTCCGATTGAGCTAGTAACAATCCCAGGCTCAGAACAATCAGCAACAAGAATCGAATTCGCACTTGGAATTCCCCCTGACGATGTGAACTTCTCTGGGAAGGATACGACAGGCTTGGCCTGGACGCAATGGGTTTGATGGAGAATTCATTGGATTGCAAGCGAATGGTCAAGGGCGGGGATGGCGAACGCTAAGAATCTTCAAGTTCAGAGGAGCGTACGATAAACTGCCAGGATGCTTCCGCCGATAACCTGCTAGCATGCTTTTGATGAAGCCCTGGATGGTGAGGGCGTTACGGGTAATCGCCGCTCTGGCGGCGGTGAACGCGCTGCTGCTGATCGAGTTTCACTTTCATCTCCGCCTGCGCAACACCACGGTCACGTATTCGCTGCTGCTGCTGATCATGTTCTTCGCGGTTCGCTGGGGACGGCTGGAGACGATCGCGGCGTCGGTGGTGGGCGCGCTCGGATTCCTCTACTATTTTCAGGAACCAGCTTATAGTTTCAAAGCCACGGAATGGCAATCGTATCTCGCCGTGACCGGGTTTCTGATTACCGCGATCGTGGTTAGCCAGACTGCACTGACGGCGAGAATGCGCGCTGCCGAAGCGTTGGAACGGAAGCGCGAGACGGAGCGGTTGTACGAATTGGGACAAGCGATGTTGGCGAGCGATAGCTTGGAGACTACCATCTGGGTCGCGATCAACCAGGCGATTCCGATCTTTGAAGTTTCCGGCGCGGCGTTTTATGTGCATGCGACCAGCGAGATACACCGGTCCGGCGAGAGCACGGTGATTACGGATGATGCGCTGCGGGCCGCCGTTGCCGCGCAAGCCATACACATCGATGCCGGCGCGGGCGTGTCGATAGTGCCGGTCAAGCTGGGTGAAGAAAAAATCGGAAGCCTCGGCCTCGCGAGCGCCCTCTCGGAGACTGTTCTGAAATCGATCGCGAATCTGTTGTCCACAGTGCTGGAACGCGTGCGGGCCGGCGAGAAACTGCTGGTGGAGAAGCGGGTCTCGGAGTCGCTGCTGCTCAATATTCTGCCCGGCGAAGTGGCCGATGAGCTGCGCGCCAAGGGCCTGGTGTCGCCGAAATATTTTGAGGACGTCACCATCCTGTTTACGGATTTCGTGGGCTTCACGCTCTCCACGGAAAAGCTTGCCGCCGATGAACTGGTAGAGATGCTGCACGATTATTTCACCGCGTTCGACCAGATTGTGGGGCGCTATCGCCTGGAGAAGATGAAGACCATCGGCGACAGTTACATGTGCATCAGCGGGCTTCCGGTGCGCAATCCGTCGCATCCGGTGGATACGGTGATGGCCGCGTTCGAGATGCTGCAGGCCGTGAAGGAGCGGGCGCGTCCGGACCGGCCGGTGCAGTGGAAAGTGCGCATCGGTATACACACCGGGCCGGTGATCGCGGGAGTGGTGGGCATCAACAAGTTTGCGTTCGATATCTGGGGCGACACGGTGAACTACAGCTCGCGAATGGAATCGAGCGGCGAGGCCGACCGGATCAATTTGTCGGAGCGCACTTACTCGCGCGTCAAGGATTTCTTCGCCTGCGAGTATCGGGGCAAGGTATTGACCAAGGACAAGCGGGAGATGGACATGTATTTCGCGAACGGGATACTTCCGGCGCTAGTGAATGGCTCTACCGAAGTCCCGCCGCCCGCGTTCGTGAAGCGATACAACATTTATTTCCAGAAAGACCCGGCGGCATTTCCTGGGTTCCTGGTGGGGCGCGCCGCGGACGTGGCAGCCACTAGCCAATGACTTCGGCGCGCCGGAAGCAGCTCATGTCATGGTCGTTGACCATGCCGACCGCCTGCATGAACGCATAGCAGATGGTCGTTCCGACGAACGTGAAATCGCGCTTTTGAAGATCTTTGCTCATGGCGTCGGATTCGGCCGTGCGCGCCGGCGCGTGCCGATTCTTGCTCCAGCGATTCTGCTTCGGCTTGCCGCCAACGAATTGCCAGATGTAGGCATCGAAGCTGCTGAATTCCTTTTGCACAGCGAGAAAAGCTGTGGCGTTGCGGATCGCCGCGGCGATCTTCAGACGATTGCGGACGATGCCTTCGTCTTGCAGCAATCTCGCGACTTTCTTCGCATGGTGGCGGGCGATCTTGCGCGCATCGAAGCCGTCGAAAGCCTGGCGATAGTTCTCGCGCTTCTGCAGGATGGTATTCCAGCTTAGCCCCGCTTGCGCGCCTTCCAGGATCAGGAACTCGAACAAACTGCGATCATCGTGCAGCGGGACGCCCCATTCTTCATCGTGATAGCGAATCAGAAGTTCATTCGACGCCCAGTGGCAGCGCTTCCGGTCCGGCAATTGCTTTGGCATTTCTAATAAGGTAGCCTAAGCCTTGCCGAAACTGCGGGTGCGCAACCAATCCAGAAACACGGTGCTGGCCGACCGGGCGGATATCGCGGATACCAGCGCAAAGCGGCGTACTGGCTTGCTCAAACACGCCACGCTGGAGCCGGGCGAAGGACTGTGGATCGCACCATGCGAGGCGGTGCATACTTTTGGCATGAAGTTCCCCATCGATGTGCTTTACCTGGACCGCAAGAAGAAAGTGCTCAAGGTCAGGCACGGTATGCCGCGCGGGCGGATGTCGGCGTGCCTGCGGGCGCATTCGGTGCTGGAACTTCCCAGTGGCACGGCGGCTGAGACGCAGACGGTTGCGGGGGACCTTTTGGAGTTCGAGAAATATGAGTAGCGCACGCACTCTTGCGTGCCGCGTCGGCACTCATGTCGACGCTAACTCGCGTCCGTTCCAGCTTGTGTTCACAGGAGTGTGAACACGGCACGCACGAGTGCGTGCGCTACGGGTTAGGTTGGGCGGTGATGGTGACGGCGATCAGGAATTGGGCCATTACCTGTCTTGCTTCGATGCTGACGGTGTCGCCGGTGCTGAGATCGGTGGCATGAATCTGCTTTTTGTCGCGGAGGATTTTCGTTTTCCGGTCGATGTCGAAGTCCACCAGATTGCCTTCCGCCGTCTCGATGGTGATCTTCTTGCTGGATACGCCATGAACCGTGCCGGAGAAATTGGCCAGGGGGATCTTGGCCTGTTGAGCCGCTAGTAATCCGGCCATCAGACACACACCAAGCAATCGCCAGAGCATCTCACTGGAAAGACGAAATGTGGCTGGCTGGCGTTACGCGTTCGCGAAGCGCTACACTGAAATCCAATACATTTCCCAGTCGGGAGGGAAGCCATGTCCGAAGCCAACGGCCCATTCGGCCGCAGAGATTTTTTGAAAACGGCGGGCGCCGCCGGGCTGTCGCTCAGCTTGGCGAACTCGGCGCTTGCCGGTCGCGGAGCCAGGACCAGCAGCCGGGTGCTGGGCGCTAACGACCGCATCAATGTCGGAGTTATCGGCGTCGGCGGACGCGGCTCCTACGTCGGCGCACAGTTTGCGCGCATCGGCCAGAAGAACAATTCCTGCCAGATCGTGGCGGTCTGCGACGTCTACGAGAAACGCAAGCGGATTGCGGCCGAGAAGCTCAAGGCTGACGGCTACATGGACTACCGCGAAGTGCTGGCGCGCCCGGATGTCGACGCCGTGATTGTCGCCACGCCCGACCACTGGCACGCCAAGATCGCGCTCGATGCCATGGATCGCGGCAAGGACGTCTACCTCGAAAAGCCCATGTGCCACACCAACGAGGAGATCAAGCAACTGGTCAACACCGTCAAGGAGACCAAGCGAGTTCTTCAAGTCGGCTCGCAGACCACCTCCGGCGATCAATGGTGGAAGGCGCGCAAGGCCATCGCCGACGGCATGATCGGCCAGATGTTGATGAGCCAGGGCTCGTATCACCGAAATTCCACAGAAGGTGAATGGAACTGGACTATCGAGAAGGACGCCGGTCCAGACGGCAAGGGCGATAATTACATTGACTGGAAAACGTGGCTGGGGCCCGCGCCCAAGCGGCCCTTCGACGCCGACCGCTTCTTCCGCTTCCGCAAATACTGGGACTATTCCGGCGGCATCGCCACCGACCTGTTCTATCACGTAGTCGCGCCTCTGCAGATCTGCTGGGGCGAGGCGCAGTTCCCGACTCGCGTGTCCGGCATGGGCGGCATTTATGTTTTCAAAGACGAGCGCGAAGTGCCCGACACCTTCAACCTGATGGCCGATTACGCCGCCGGCCACTCGCTGGTGCTCAGTTCGTCCATGGCCAACTCGCACCACATTCCCGGGCTGATTCGCGGCCATGAGGGCACCATCATCATGGTGGAGAACGGCCAGTTCGAGAGCCGCGCCGATTACATCACGGTGATTCCGGAAACTAAGTACGACCGCGAGAAGAAGGAGCGAGCCACGCTGAAGCCGGAGTATCAGGCGAAATTCGGCAAGGACGCGGTGAAGATCCCCGTGGATCCGGCGGACATGATGAACGCGCACATCGAGAACTTCCTGACTTGCATGCACACCCGCGAGAAACCGCATCTGGATGTCGAGACCGGAGCGCGCGCCCAGGCAGTAATCAACCTGGCGGTGCAAAGCTACCGCGAAGGTCACGTGCTGTTCTGGGACGAAAAGAACTGGAAGGCTTCCACCAAGCCGGTCAAAGCCTGAGCATCTTGAAAACCGGGAGGCGAGCCAGCTTTTGGGGGCTCTATTTCTAGATGCGACTCGGTCTCTTTGGGGGCACTTTCGATCCCATCCACAACGCCCACCTCACGGTGGCGCGCGAGGCGGCGGACCAGTTTCGCCTGAAACAGGTCTGGTTTATCCCGGCCGCGCATCCGCCGCACAAATCCGCGCAGAGCATGGCCGGTTACGAAGACCGATGTTACATGACGGAAGTCGCCTGCGCGGAGGACGAGCGATTTTTCATGTCGCTGCTCGAGTCGGGAACCGGGAACAGCTATTCCATCGACACTGTCGAAAAAGTCCGTGCCGCCGGCGAGAAGCCGTACTTCATCATCGGCGCCGATGCGTTCGCCGAGATTGCCACCTGGCATCGCTGGCAGGATCTGGTCCGCCTGACGGACTTCATCGTGGTCACCAGGCCTGGCCACGAGTATACTGCTCCAAAGGGCGCCAAGGTACACCGATTGGACACGGTTGCGCTGCCTGTCTCCTCATCCGAAATTCGCCGGCGGTTGGCGGCTCGTGAAATTCCCCCGGAACTCCCGTTTGAGGTTGCCGAATATATTGTTCGACGCGGGTTGTATGGCTTTCCGGGAAGCCCTTCCGCATCTGTCAGGCGGCCGTCCTGATTGAACTGCGCCTCGAAAGAATCGCCGGCGTTTGTCTCCACCCGCATTGCTCGCTAAACTGATATTAAGCGATAGGTCGCACGTTCCCATGACTCCAAGACTCCAGGCGCTATACGACTCCCTGCAGGACCGCATTCTGGTCCTGGATGGCGCCATGGGGACCATGATCCACCAAGCGCCGCTCTCCATTGAGACCGATTATCTCGGCCGGGAAAACTGTCCGGAAATTCTTAATGTCACCCGGCCCGACGTCGTCTCCGGCATCCATCGCGCTTATTTCGAGGCGGGCGCCGACATCGTGGAGACGAATTCGTTCGGCGGAACCAGGGTCGCGCTCGCCGATAACAAACTCGAAGACCGCGCCTACGAACTGAACTTCGCAGCAGCGAAGATTGCGCGACAGGTGGCCGACGAGTTTTCCACGCCGGACAACCTGCGTTGGGTGGCCGGCTCCATGGGGCCGACCAACAAAGACCTGAACATCACCGCAACGGTCACCTTTCCGCATTTGCTGGACGCTTACTATGAGCAGGCCAAGGGGCTCATTGAAGGCGGCGCCGATTTTCTGCTCATCGAAACCTGTTTCGATACCGGCAGCCTGAAGGCCGGACTGCTGGCGGTGCAAAAGCTGCGCCGCGACCTGGGCATCCCGATTCCAGCGATCGCTTCGGTGACCATCGAACGAAACGGCACCATGCTGGGCGGCCAGCCTATCGATGCGCTCTATGCGTCCATCGCCAACCAGGACCTGCTCGCCGTCGGCATGAATTGCGCCACCGGTCCGGATCTGATGACCGACCATATCCGCACGCTGCACGAGATGTCGTCGCTGCCGATCTCCTGCTACCCGAATGCGGGCCTGCCGAATTCGGAAGGTAAGTTCGGGGAGACGCCGGAGTCGCTTGCCGCGCAGCTTGAGAAATTCATCGATCATGGCTGGCTGAACCTGGTGGGCGGCTGCTGTGGGACTACGCCCGCGCACATCCGCGCCATCGCGCAAATGGCCGCCGGGAAGAAGCCGCGCGTCCCTAAGCCCTCGCAGCATCGAGTCTATTACTCGAACAAGGAACTGGTGGAGGCCGAGGAGAGCAATCGCCCGCTGATCGTCGGCGAGCGTACCAACGTCATCGGATCGCGTCTGTTCAAAAACCTGGTCGCCGAAGAGAAATGGGAGGAGGCCACGGAAATCGCGCGGCGGCAGATCCGCAACGGCGCGCACATTGTCGATGTCTGTCTGCAGTCCAGCGACCGCGACGAAATGAACGATATCCATCCCTTCTATGAGAAGCTGATCCGCAAAATCAAAGCGCCGATCATGGTGGATACTACCGACCCCAAGGGCATCGAGCTGGCGCTGACATATTGCCAGGGCAAGTCGATTATCAATTCGATAAACCTGGAGGATGGCGAGGAGAAATTCGAGCGTATTTGCCCGGTTGCCAAGGCGTACGGCGCGGCGCTCATCTGCGGGACCATCGACGAGGACAAACTGCAAGCCCAGGCCTTCACCCGCGAACGCAAGCTGGCAGTGGCCGAGCGCTCCGTTCGCCTGCTCACGGAAAAATACGGGATTCCGCCGGAAGACGTCATCATCGATACCTTGGTTTTCCCCTGCGCCACCGGCGACGAGAACTACATCGGCGGAGCGGTGGAGACCATCGAAGCGGTGCGGCTGATCAAGGAGAAGATTCCGTTCGTTAAGACCGTTCTCGGCGTTTCGAACATTTCGTTCGGCCTGCCCGCCTCCGCGCGCGAAGTGGTGAATTCGGTTTTCCTCTATTACTGCACCAAGGCAGGATTGGATCTGGCTATTGTCAACGCGGAGAAGCTGGAGCGATTCGCCTCCATCCCGGTGGAAGAGCGCCGCTTGGCCGAGAGCCTGTTGTTCAACACTCCGCCCGCTGAGGTGCCGGCCGATCATCCCCATGCCGACGATCTGAAGACCGCTCCCGAAGACTGGCGTCAACAATCGCGCGCGCAAAAGGCGGCTATCAATCAATTCCATATCGCGGCCATCGCCGAACACTTCCGCGGGATCGGCCACAAGGAAAAGAAAAAGGCCGCCGCCGATCTGCCGCTCGACCAGCGCCTAGCCAACTACATCATTGAAGGCACCAAGGACGGCCTGGTGCCCGACCTCGATCGCAAGCGCTCGGAAGGAGTGGCGCCGCTGGACATTATCAATGGACCGCTGATGACCGGGATGTCGGAAGTGGGCCGCTTGTTCAACAACAATGAGCTGATCGTCGCCGAAGTGTTGCAGTCCGCCGAAGCCATGAAAGCCGGCGTCAGCCATCTGGAGCAGTTCATGGAAAAGGCCGAGACGTCGGCGCGCGGCAAAATCATTCTGGCGACGGTGAAGGGCGACGTCCACGATATCGGCAAGAATCTGGTGGAGATCATTCTCAGCAACAACGGTTAGCAGGTGGTCAATCTAGGCATTAAAGTCCCGCCGGAGGATCTGATCAAGGCGTATCGCGATCATCAGCCGGACGCGATCGGGCTTTCCGGACTCCTGGTGAAGAGCGCGCACCAGATGGTGGTCACCGGCGGCGATTTGAAGGACCACGGCGTCCAGGTTCCCCTGTTGGTGGGTGGCGCGGCGTTATCGGAAAAATTCACCAAGACGAAGATCGGGCCCAGCTACGCCTCGCCGACGTTCTATGCGAAGGACGCGATGACTGGCCTGCGAATTCTCAACGAGATCATGGACCCGGCGACGCGCGAACAGGTGCTGGCGTCGCATATTTTCTCGGAGGATGGCGCAGCACCCGCCGTCCCCAGTCCTCAACCGGCGGCGCCGCGCACGGCGGCCCGAAGCTCGAAGGTGCGCGCAGACATCCCCACTCCCGCCGCGCCGTACTTGGATCGCAGAATCCGCGAAGTGCCGAACTTGGCCGAAGTCTGGAGCTACATCAATCCGTACATGCTCTACGGCCGGCACCTGGGATTCAAGGGCAACTTCGAAAAGCTCCTGGCCGAGCGCGATGAGAAAGCTCTAAAGCTGTTCCACGATGTGGAAGAAGTGAAGATTGAAGCGGCGCGCTTCATGAAAGTGAAGGCGGTGTGGCAATTTTTTGAGGCAGAGCGCGACGGCAACGCTATTCACTTGTTCGCTCCCGGCGGCGCGAGCCCCATCCATACGTTTCAGTTTGGACGGCAGCCGCGTGTCGACGGTCTGTGCCTCAGCGACTACATTCTGGAAGCCGACGAGGGGAAGCGCGATCATCTGGCGCTGTTCGTGGTGACTGCGGGCGCGAAGATCCGCGAAGAATCCGAACGGGCGAAATTGGCCGGCGAGTTTTTCAAGGCGCACGCCCTGCAGGCGCTCGCAATTGAATCCGCCGAGGGTTGCGCGGAATGGCTGCATCGCCGGATTCGCGAAGACTGGGGCTTCCCCGACCTTCCCACCATGACCATGCAGGAGCGCTTCACATCGCGCTATCGCGGCAAGCGGTACAGCTTCGGCTACCCGGCCTGCCCGAATCTCGACGACCAACAGGGCCTATGGAAGCTGCTCCGCCCCGAAGACATCGGCGTCGAGCTAACCGAAGGCATGATGATGGAACCGGAGGCCAGCGTCAGCGCCCTGGTCTTCCACCACCCGGACTGCGTCTACTTCACCGCCGCCGACGTAACCGACTCCTCCGCCGCCGACTAAACAAATCGGTGCCAGGATACTCATTCCCCATTTCTTTCGCAAACGGCGCCAGAAGGTCCTTTCTTTGCATCGTCGCAGCAAATCGGGTAATGCGTAGCCAGTCACCGATTTCTAATAGGGGAATGGGTATCCTGTCACCGATTTCTTCAGATCGACCTGTCTCCCGTCTTCTTCCGCAACCACTCCACGAACTTGTCCGGCGCCGCCATGGTCGATAATCGGCCTTGCCGCACCAGCGCCCAATCGTCGAACAGCTTCGACTGCTTGATCTCGGCCAGCGTCACCGGCGGGTCGATCCTTTTGAGAAACTCGAAATCCGCCACCGCCGACTTTGGATTCTTCGGATCGTCTCGGGGCGTGGAAATCACACGCGCCAGACCAACCACCGCCGACAGCCCACCGCTATGATAGATCAGCACTTTATCCCCAGGACGCATCTCCCGGATCGCCCGCACAGCCTGCGGGTTCGTTACCCCATCCCACGTTGTTTTCTTGTCCTTTTCGAGTTGATCAACCGCATACGTCTCCGGGTCAGTTTTTGCGAGAAAGTATCCCATACAAGAGAACTATAGCGAATGGAGAAGAGTAGGACGCCCGAGCTATTTTGCGACTAGCCAGTACTAAGCGCGATGGCCAAGGGCGGCGCCGGCTACGCCCGTTGTACAATGAACTATCTACGCGGCTCAGGCCCTGTTGGTGACATGAAACCCAGGCAAAGGAGTATGTGCAAGGTGAAGCCCCACGTTTCGGTGTTCGCCCTTTTCACAGTTATGGCGATGTTCGGTGGCTTGGCTGCAAGCGCGCAAACCAAACCTGACGACATCAAGCCGCAGAGCGCTCCACCGCCGAATCCAGGCGCCAAGCCTTCTGCTCCCGAAGGTGTCGGGGCGGCGGTAGATCCAACCAAATACGTAATTGGGCCCGAAGATGTTTTATACATCAGGACCTGGCGAGAACCCGATTTCACCTTTCCCGCCGCGGTCCGACCCGATGGCAAAATTACCGCACCACTCTCCGGCGACGTGCAAGCGGCCGGTCTGACCCCGGCCCAGTTGACCAAGAACCTCACCGAGTTGTTTGGCAAGTACATCAACAGCCCGGACGTCAACGTGTTCGTCCAGGAAGTCCTCAGCAAGAAGTACTTCATCGATGGGGAAGTAAACCGTCCAGGGTCCTTTTCCCTGGTAACGCCCACTCGAGTGCTGGAGGCCTTGAGCCACGCCGGCGGCTTCCGTGAGTTCGCCAATACCAAGGACATCAAAATTCTAAGAGGCGACAAGGTTCTTAAGTTCAACTACAAGCAAGTAAGCAACGGCAAACACCTGGAGCAGAACATTCTGCTGGAGAACGGGGACCACATCATCATCCATTAGGTTTTGGCTCGGAGGAGCAAGAAAGAAGTAGAAATGCAACCCCAGGAATCCTTAACAACATCCCGGCGCCCGCTCGACATCGAGGACTATATCGACATCCTCCGCCGACATAAAGGCTGGATCTTCGGGCCCATCTTTGCGGCATTGGTGGTGTCGGTAGTGGTCGCCTTCTTGTGGCCCGATACCTACATCTCGCGCGCCACCATCCGCGTGGTACCCCCTCAGGTTCCGGAGAATCTGGTGCCGGCGAATGTGAACATAGACATTCAGGGACGGGTCAATTCCCTGGCGCAGACCATTCTCAACCGTGCGACCCTCACCAACATCATCAACACCCAAGGACTCTACAAAAAGGAACGCGAGCGGCTTCCCTTGGACGACATCATCGAAAACATGAGGCGCAACGACATCCACGTCACCGCCCTGCAGCAGGGCCTGAACTCTCAAACCAAGCAGCAGTATCCCGCTTTTGAGATCAGTTTCGCGTACAGTGAACGTTTTACCGCGCAAAAAGTAGTCAACGATCTGAAGGGCAAATTTCTCGAGGAGAACGTCCGCGAACAATCCAGCCAGACGCAATCCACCACCGCCTTCCTCGGCGAGGAGCGCGATACTGCGAAAAGAAAACTGGACAGTATCGAACAGAAATTGAGCGAGTTCCGGTCGAGGAATCTCGGCAGATTGCCGGAAGAGCAACAGTCGAACTACCAGACGCTGACTTCCATGCAGGCACAGATGCTCAACATCAACACCGCCATGAACCGCATCAACCAGGACAAACTCATCCTGGAGAGCCAACTGCGGATCCTGCGCGAACAGCTTGCATCGCTGAAAGATCCCAATGCCAATGAGCAGGTGCAGCAGCAAAGAAACGAGAAGCTGGCGCAAAAGGATCTCGAAATCTCCCGGTTCGAGGACATGCTCGTCCAGGCGCGGCAACGCTACAAGGATACCCACCCCGATGTAATTCGCTTAACCAATATGCTGGCCACCGCCAAAAAGCAGCGGGAAACACTGGCGAAAGAAGAGGAAACAAAAAAGCCGGAAGCTCCCACGGGCCCGCGCCCGGCCAGCCCCCAGTTCGCCAAAGACCAGCGCGACCTGGACACCCGGATCAAGACCATCGAGCCGATGATCGCCGCCAAGGACCTGGAGATGGACGATTACAAAAAGCAGGCCGCGCAATTGGCTGTCACGATCAAGAACTATCAGGCGCGGATTGAAGGCGTGCCAGTGGGCATCAAGGAATACGACGAATTAATTCGCGAGAAGGAAATAGCCCGGCGCGACTACGAGGATGTGGATCGCAGGGCCACTATTTCCGGGCAGTCCACCAAGCTGGTCAACATCCAAGCGGCCGAGCGCTTGGAGGAACTGGATCCGCCGAATCTGCCGGTCACGCCAACGCAACCGAACCGCTACCTGATTGTGTCCGTGGGAACAGGTCTGGGCTTGATCATCGGCCTGTGCCTGGCCGGAGCGCGGGAAATGAAAGACACCGCGCTCAAGAACCTGAAAGACGTTCGCGCTTATACGCAGCTTCAGGTCCTCGGCAGCATCCCGCTGCTGGAAAACGATCTGGTGGTGCGGCGGCGCAAGAGGCTGGCTTGGCTGGCCTGGTCCACGGCGTGTCTGGTCGGCGTGGCCATCATGTCCAGTTCGGTGGTGTACTATTTCGCGACGAAGCTTTAAGGGGGCAGGAAATCGATGAGCCGAGTTCATGACGCATTACGGAGGGCCGAGCAGACTGGCGCGCTCGACTCCAACGCTCCCGAGCAGCGCGCCGCGGGACGCTCGCCTGCCGCGGCGATGCTGGACCCGCAACCGGCCATGCAAGGCCTGCTGGATCTGGTGCAAACCATTCCCTACAACCCGTCGCCCGATGCGCTCATCATCGATCCGCTCCATCCGCATGAAGCGCCTACTGAAGAATTCCGGTCGCTCCGAACGCGGCTCAACCACATGCAAAGCCTGCAGCCCATCCACACTGCCGTGGTCACCAGTCCGTCGCCCGCCGAAGGAAAATCGTTCGCCGCAACCAATCTCGCCCTGGCCGAGGCGCAACTGGCCGGCAATCTCACGCTGCTTTGCGATTTCGATTTCCGCCGCCCTATCGTGCACAACTTGTTCCAGACCGATCGCAGCCCAGGTATCACCGATTACCTGCAGGGTAAAGTCCAGTTGCACGAAGCCATGCGCAGGATCGGCGATACGAACCTGTACATTATGACCGCGGGCGAAGCGGTGATCAATCCGCTGGAGCTGCTCAATCTGAAAGAAGTGAAACAGATGCTCGACAAGCTGCCGAGCCTGTTCAACTGGGTGATCCTGGACAGCCCGCCGCTGTTGTTCGCCGCCGACGCCAACCTTCTCTCCACCTTGTGCCACGGCACTATCCTGGTAGCGAGGATCGGCTCCACAACCATCGATTCCATGACCCGCGCCATGCAGTCTCTGTGCCAAAACAACGTCCTGGGCATCGTAGTCAACGGCGCGCGCCGCGGCGAACTCTACAGCAAGTACACCTACTATCATTCCTATTACTCGCCGAAGGACGAAAAGGTCGAGGAAGCCAAGGAAGCCGAGCCCGAACCCTAACACCTGGCACCCAACACCTAACACCTAGCACCTTTTTGCCCTGTGCCCCACCGGCTCACTGTAGCGTCTCCGATACAGGCCAAAAATGCGGGGTTCCGAAACCGTTCGCGTTCAGCTAAAATAGGAGCTTCGATCTCGCGTTCCCAGGCTAACGGTGGAAACCGGTCTTTGGAAGGGAACGTCTGGTCACAAGTAGGCGCGGAGTGGAAAGGAACTATTCTTAGATGATGTTTCACAGGCCTGGCCGCCTGCGAGCTGTTCTGTTTTGCTTCGCCGTCATTTCCAACGCTGCTTTTCTTTCGGCCCAGTCTCCCGCCGGACAGCAGCCTCCGCCGGCGAAGCAGAACCCACAACAGCCGCCGCCCGCGCAGCCAACCAAACCGGAGCAGACTCCGCCGAAGAAACCGAATCCTTTCGAGAATGTTCCGCAGACTCCCGCGCAGCCTGAGGCGCCGAAGCCGCAACAGCCGCCGATTCAGAACGTGACTCCCAAGCCCGAGGCCCCGCCTGCTGTGCAGCAAGCGCAGCCCGGCCAGCCGCCCGAGGATATCATCGAAGGCTTCGAGTTCCGTGGCGCGCGCCGCGTCCGGCAGGACACCTTGCAGGCGCTCATCGCCAGCAAGAAAGGCGACCGCTACGACGAAGAGATTCTGCATCGCGATTTCATGGCCCTGTGGAACACCGGCCGCTTCGACGACATCCGCATCGAGCGCGAGGCCGGCAAAACAGGCTGGATCATTCGCTTCGTGCTGGTGGAGCGGCCCGTGGTTCGCTCCATCAAGTACGAAGGCAACAAATCGGTCACCGTGTCGGAAATTCTGGACCGCTACAAGGAACGCAAAGTCGGCCTGGTGGTGGAATCGCAATACGATCCTAACAAGGTCCAGCGCGCCAAGAACGTGCTGCTCGAACTGCTGGCCGAGCGTGGGCATCAATACGCCAAGGTGGATCCCGAGATCCGCCGCGTTCCCCCGTCTTCGCTCGAAATCACCTTCAAGGTCAACGAGGGTCCCAAGGTGAAGGTCGGGAAGATCGAAGTCGCAGGAAATGCCGCGTTCAGCAACCGCGCCGTCATCCGCGCGATGAAGAACTCGCATCCCATCGGGCTTCCGCACTCCATCCTGTTCGAGAACCTGTTCGCCAGAACCTACGACTCCACCAAGCTGGAGGAGGACAAGCAGCGCATACAGGTCTTCTATCAGGAGCACGGCTACTTCACCGCCCACGTGACCGACGCCAATGTCACCATGCGCAAAGTGGGCGGCGAGGGGCTGCACATCTGGCTGATTCACCCCAACAAGGTTGGCACGCGCGCCGACATCGCCGTCACGCTGGAAGAGGGCCGCAAGTATCGCTTGAACAACATCACCTTTACCGGCGTGAAATTTTTCCGCACTCCGGAAGCTCTGATGACGCCGCTGTTTCAGATGTCCAAGGGCGACGTGTTCACCACCGCGAAACTCAAGAAGGGCCTGGAGCAGTTGCGAAAACTTTACGGCGATTTCGGATTCATCAACTTCGTCGCCGAGCCGGATCCCGTACCGCTTCCCAACAGCGATCTGGTGGATCTTTCACTCTCGGTCGACGAAGGCCACCAATTCTTCGTCCGCCGCATCGACTTCGCCGGCAACACCACCACGCGCGACAAGGTGATCCGCCGCGAGCTGCTGATCGATGAAGGCCAGATTTTCAACAACCGCATGTGGGAGCTCAGCATCCTGCGCCTGAACCAGCTCGGCTACTTCGATCCGTTGAAAGCCGAAGAGGCCGCCGACATCAAGACCGACACCAAAACCAATACCGTGGACCTTACCTTGAAGGTCAAGGAGCGCGGCAAGAATTCCATTCAGTTGAACGGCGGCGTGTCCGGAATCGCCGGCAGCTTCATCGGCTTCTCCTACGCGACGAATAATTTCCTTGGCCTCGGCGAGACCTTGAGTCTCAGCTCGCAATTGGGTACGCGCATCCGGCAAGTGCAGTTCGGCTTCACTGAGCCTTACTTGTTCGACAAGCCCATCCAGACCGGCTTCACTCTTTACACCCAGCGATTCAACTACGACCAGGGCCGCGAGGCGTCCATCCTCTCCGGGCAGAATCTCATCCCGCTGTTCAACTCGCTCGGCCAAGGCAATCTGTTGAACTACGTTTCCAATGGTTACGGCGGCACCGTGTTTGTGTCGTATCCCTTGAAGCGCAGTTTCGCACGGCTCGGGCTCACCTACGGATACGACATCTCCAGCATCCGCACGCTAACCAATTCCGCGAGCCAGTATTTCAACTTCATCGACTTCCAGGGTGTCGGCGGCCCCAACCAGTTGAGCGGCATCCGCACCAGCAAGATCATCCCCTCTTACACCTACAACAGCGTCAATCATCCCATCACGCCTACTGGCGGGAAGTCGATCTTCTTCTCCATGGCCTATGCCGGCGTGGGCGGCAATGTGAACACCATCGAGCCGACGCTTGACGCCAAGTATTTCCGCTCCGGCTTCAAGCGCGGTCACGTCATCGGAATGCACCTGCTGGCGCGCTTCCTCACCGGCTACGGCGGCAAGGTAGCGCCTCCATTCTCGCGCTACTATACGGGCGGCGAGAACGACATTCGCGGTTTCGACATCTGGGGCATCAGTCCTATCGTGTTCCTGCCGAGTTCGGCCAACGTTAACGTATTGAACGTCGATGGAACGCAGCGTGTGCAGAAGCAGATTGTGGGCGGCCAGACGACGTTCAGCAATGTCACCATGCAGATTCCCACTTACCAGCTCACCTTCCCCGGCGGCGATACCAACGTGGTGACGAACTTCGAGTATCGCATCCCGATCTTTGGCCCGGTGGTGCTGGCAGCTTTCGGCGACGCCGGCATCGACAAGCTGACGTTACCTGGGCAGCTCAAGTTGAATCCCGGCCGCATCGACCAGTTGAACAGCCAGTTCCCCCAAGCGGGCTTTAGCGGCCGAGCCTACATCGCCCCAGGCACGCAAAAAATACGCACTTCCACGGGTCTGGAGTTGCAGGTTCTGATGCCCGTGGTCAACGCGCCGTTCCGGCTCTACTGGGCTTACAACCCCACCGTATTCCGCGGCTTTCTGCAGGCTCCCATCGTAGCGAACCGGTCGGACTTTCCGAATACCGCCACGTACGTGAATGCCATCGTTTCCGTGGGGCAACCAATCCCCTTCTTTGAGAAGCACTCGCAATTCCGCTTCTCCATCGGCAGGACGTTTTAGAGGCATCCCAGCGCTGCCAGAATTTGGATAGACTATAATGATTTCAAAGGTTAGGAGTTTCACTGTGAAAAGCAAAGTATTCGTGTGGCCCTTGTTGGCCCTGGCCGCAACGCTGGGAGCCCAGGCCCAAACCCAGAAGATCGCCGTTATCAACGTGCAGGCCGCGATCGCGGGCACCAAGGACGGCCAGAAAGCCGCCGCCGAGCTGGAAGGCAAGGCCGCGCCCAAGAAGAAAGAGCTGGACGGCAAGCAAAACGAAATCAACGCGCTCAAGGATCAGCTTCAAAAGGGCCAAAATACCCTGAGCGAAGCCACCAAGAACGATCTGTACAAGACCATCCAGCAGAAAACCACCAGCCTGCAGCGCGACTACGAAGACGCCCAGGCCGACATGGATCAGGAACAGCAGAAGATCCTGCAACAGCTCGGGCAGAAGATTTTGGCCACCATCGAGCGCTATGCGCGCGACCACGGCTTCACTCTGGTGGTCGACGTCAGCCTGCAGCCGAACCCGATCATGTATGCGTCGCCGAGCATCGAGATCACCAAGGAGATCATCGATCTTTACGATCAGAACTCTCCGGCGATGACCAATCCGACTGCGCCGAAGTCCAGCACACCCGGCTTAACGAATCCCGCGCCGGCCAAGCAGACGCCTCCGGCCGCGAAGCCCGGAACGCCGACTAAGCCGCCAGGTGGCGCTCACTAAATTCCGGGACCGCAATAAAGTCCATTACCGGCTGGCCCACTGGCCAATCTGGATTTTTGTCTTCTTTATTGCGCCCGGCCCGTCTACGTTCGAGCTGTTCGAGCACGGCTTCGATTCGCGCAAGCTGATCTGGCTCGGCTTGGTACTTCTCGGAACGGGCATAGCCGCGTTGCGAGGCCGCCTGCCCGGTGTCGAGCCGCGCCCCTACATCATCCGCTTCGTCGAAGATAAACCAAATCCGCTCTACCGCCGCATCTGCTACACCTTCGCCTGGAGCGTCGTGATCTCCTTCGCCGTCCTGAATTTCATCGGCTTGGCAGTAGCGGTCGTCACCGGCGCCTGGCGGTTGAAACAAATCTACGAATACGGTTACTTCCCCATCGCCATCCTGATCTGGACCCTGGGCGCCTTGGCCCTGCTCCCGCGCGTGAAGGCGTCGACGAAAGGCGAAGGCCACGAGCGCCGCTACTTCTACGGCGCGGTCTGGGCCTCATGCATCGCCCAGCCGGTGCTAGGCATCCTGTGGAAGCTCCTGCCCCACACGCGCACCGCCGATGCCGTGAAGCTGATCGTATTCACCGGCCTCCTGGCGCTAGTGGGCGCGTTGGCCCATCGCGGCGTGCTCCCCCGCACTCGCCCGATCATCCCCGGCGAGCTAGCAATCTCCGACTAGCAGTTTCCCCATCGGCGTTCATCTGCGTTCATCGGCGGCCATAAATCTTGCTATCGCTTCCTAATCACCCAAAGCAAAATCTCCGTCCCCCCAATATCCTCCGTCTTCTCCGGTTTCCAATCCTCCATATCGAAACTATGCGACACCACGCGCGTCCCCGGCTTCAAATCGCTCCACAACTTCGGCCGCAGCTTCATATTCACCGCCGGCAAAAGATAGAGCGTCACCACGGTCGCCTTGCTGATGTCCATGTCGAACAGGTCGCCCTGCCGGAACTCCACCAGGTCCGTGACGCCCTCCTTCTTCGCATTCTCGTTGGCTTCCTTGATCCTCTCCGGATCGATATCCACACCGATTCCGTGCGCCCCAAATTCCTTCGCCGCCGCGATAACGATCCTCCCGTCCCCGCACCCGAGATCGATCACAAAATCGTTCTTCTGCACGTTCGCCAGCTTCAACATCCCGGAAACAACATCGGGCGACGTGGGAACGTACGGAACAATCTTCTTCTGCAGGACTTGCGAATCCTGCTGCGCAAACAACGGCGCCGCCACAAACGCGACAATCGTCAACAATCTCTGTTTCACGGGAGCCTCCTTGCGAAATAGACGCGGCCCGACCCCCGATGTTTTCCGACGGAGCCAAACTCAAGCGTAAGGGAGAGGACAATCCGCCCGGGTCCAGAAAGTGTTCGCTCAATCGTGGTAGAACTCTCACGCACAATTTAGGGCTGCCATTTCAGGAATTCCCGATACTCCCTTCGAATCGGCTACAATTAATTTCACACGAGAAAATTAGAAATGCGTGTCGTTGGCATCCGCCCATTACTGTCACTCCGCTACGCTGCTTTGTTCGTCGCGCTTTCCACCGCACCGGCCCAGACGCTCGGCAACTGCACGGTGCGCACGATATCCGGAACTGTGAACACGGCCGCGGGCGATGGCGGGCCGGCCACCTCTGCGCTGCTCAACCAGCCGCAAGGTGTCGCCATCGGCAACGGCGCACTCTACATCGCCGACACACAGAACCACAAAATCCGCCTAGTCTCAGCCGACGGAACCATTTCCACGCTCGCCGGAACAGGCGTGATCGGTTACAGTGGCGACGGAGGACCGGCGGCAAGCGCCCAGCTTGGGAATCCCTTGAGTCCCGCGATCGGTCCAGACGGATCGGTTTACTTCATCGACTTTTCCAGCCGCACTGTCCGTCACATCTTGCCGGATAGCACCATCGAGTCGGTCACGGGAACTGGTTTGCCGGGATATTCCGGCGACGGCGGGCCCGCCGGCAGCGCTGGCCTTCTCTATCCCATCGCCATCGCCTTTGACTCCGCTGGCGACCTGTTTATCGGTGACGCTTCCGTGGTGCGGCGGGTGGACGCATCCACTGGCATAATTCAAACCATCGCTGGTAAGTCGATCGACCCGGCAATTTCGACTGACTTCGCCGCCGATGGCCAACCAGCCACCTCCGTTCACCTTGCGAGGATCGCCGGTATGGCGATCGATTCCTCCGGCAATGTTTTCCTGGCGACTAGCGACGCCCTCGCCAAAATTACTCCCGATGGCGTCTTCCACCTCCTTGCGGGCGCTCCTCCCTCTGGGACTAATTTCATTGTTCCAGGAGGCAGGGCGTTTGGAACCCAGGTCCGGCCAGCTTCGGTCGCGGTGGATGATCAGGGCAATATTTTCTTCGGCTACAGCGGCGTCTGGGAGATCGGCCTCGATGGCCGGTTCCGGTTCGTGGCGGATTCCCTGGCCCCGAATTCATTGACCTGGTCCGGTGGCACTCTCCTCGGTACGGAGCTAGGCTACGTTCTTAGCTTCACGCAGGGCAATGTGCAACTTGTAGCTGGGGCAAACCCGCGCTCATTCTTCACTCTCGGCGGCGGCAATGCACTTGCCGTTGACGCGTCCGGAACCGTCTATTCCGCCGACACCATAGGGAACCGCGTTATTGCTCGGGCTGCCGATGGTACCATCACCACCATCGCCGGCAACGGACAGTCGTCTTACTTTACTTCCGATCCATCCAACGGTGACGGCGGACCTGCTACTGCAGCGGCCGTGTCGCCGACCGGTCTGGCCATTGACTCGTCCGGCAACCTTTTCATTGCCGACACTTCTGCCAGTCGTGTGAAAAGAGTCGACTCGTCTGGGATCATCACTACGTACGCGGGCACGGGCAACAATCGCGGGCTGCAGGGCGACGGCATCCCTGCCACCAACATTGGCATGTCACCAGCCGCCATCGCTCTAGATAGCCAACGCAACCTCTATATTGCAGACCAGTTCGGATCGGCAATCTGGAAAGTAACGCCCGACGGCATTGCCCACTCCTTTGTGAATGTCCGCTTCGTCGGCCACACATTGATGGCCGTCGACTCCAATGATCAATTGGTGGTCAGCGTGGACGGGAAAGTTTATCATGCCGCCGCGGATCAAGGCCTGACCGAGTGGCCAGATGCTTCTTTAGTTAGCTCCAGTGTGTTCAGCCTGGTCAGCATGACCATCGACGCGCAGAATAATTTCTATGCAGGTGGGTCCACTGGCATTCTCCGGCGTCTCTCCCCGGACGGCTCGATCGCGACATTCTTCCGCAGCGAGGTCCCCGGAATGACCCCAGCCGATGGCCTGAGTCTGCAGTCCGTGAACTCGTGGCTATACGCCGTCACCACCGACTTGGCAGGCAACGTGTATTCAAGCGATGGCAGAGTACGCGTGATTCCGGCCGGATGTCAACCAGGCATCTATCCCGTTCTCGCAATCGTGGGTGTTGCCGCCGATCCGAAGGCCGTCTTTGGCTCGATCCCTGCCGGTTCGCTCGTCTCGATTATCGGCGCCGACCTCCATTTTTCCGACCCCGCGAACATTGGTTGGAATTCATCCGATCCATTGCCAACAATCATCGCCGGGACACGAGTGCTCTTGGACGGCCAGCCCGCCGGGCTCGTGTCAGTGTCGGGTACCCGTATCGATTTTGTCGCTCCTTACAACAGACTCTGGTCGCGCCTGGTTGTCGAGACCAATGGTATCGAGGGTGAACCGTGGTCACCGCGGGTCCTTTCGCCAACCACTCCGTTTCCCCCCATTTTCTCCGTTGATGGGACCGGAGCCGGTCAAGCCGTGGCCATTAATCAAGACGGCACGCCAAATTCCACGGCAAATCCCGCACAGCGAGGCTCCGTGGTCGCCCTCTACATCACCGGCGCTGGACAACTGGTGTCCGGTGAAGAGAGTGGCTTCATGGCAACCGGCGAGGTTCGTCCGGTTAAGGCGTTTGGCTTCTCCATCGGCGGCCGCTTTGTTGCGGTACAAAGCGCAACCACCGTTCCAGGCCTGCTCAACAGTATCGTTGTCGCCAAGGTTCAGATTCCGTCGGATCTCATTTCCTCAACCCTGTCCGCCGTTCCAATTTACGCCGGCTTCATTTCTCAAGCCACCACCATCGCCGTTCAATAATCTCCGCCCCACCACCGCGATATGATAACGGCTTATGCGCAACCTCCTCCCCATCGCCCTCCTCGCCTGCCTCTCCCTCCAGGCGCAAAAGCTCGACTCCGGCTACACCGCCAAGATCAAGCAATACACCACCGAGCCGTTCTTCCTCACCGAACTAGTCGACCACCTCCCTGCCTCCGACACCGTTCCCACCCCGGAGAAAACGCTCGGCTACGTAATCGGCACGCCGAAGAAACTCACCTACACCAAAGACATCTACCGCTACATGCGCGAGCTCGAAAAGGCCAGCCCTCGCGTCAAAGTCTTCAGCATCGGCCGATCCGAAGAAGGCCGCGAGACCCTGATGGTCGCCGTCTCCGACGAAGCCAACATCAAGAAACTCGACCGCTATCGCGAGATCAACGCCCGCCTCGCCGACCCGCGCAAAACATCCGACGCCGAAGCCAAGCAGCTAATCGACGAAGACGTCCCCATGTACTGGGCCTCCGGCAGCATCCACTCGCCCGAAACCGGCTCTCCCGAAATGTTGATGGAACTCGCCTATCGCCTAGCCGTCGAAGACTCACCGCTGATTGAAAACATCCGCAAGCACCTCGTCGTCTTGATCACCCCATGCAGCGAAGTCGACGGCCGCGACCGCGAAGTGGACGTCTACAATTATCACGTCGCCAATCCCACCAAGGCCCAGCCCTCGCTGGTCTACTGGGGCCACTACGTCGCGCACGACAACAATCGCGATGGCCTGGGCATGGCCCTCCAGTTGAGCAAGATCATGATGAAGACCTTCCTCGACTGGCATCCGCAGGTCCTGCACGACCTCCACGAATCCGTTCCGTTCCTCTACGTCTCCACTGGCATGGGCCCGTACAACGCCTGGCTCGACCCCATCGTCGTCGACGAGTGGCAGAAGATGGCCTACGTCGAAATCGAAGAGCTGACCAAGCGCGGCGTCCCCGGCGTCTGGACCCACGGCTTCTACGACGGCTGGGCGCCGAACTACATGTTCTACGTCGCTAACGGCCACAACTCCATCGGCCGGTTTTACGAAACCTTCGGCGGCCGTGGCGCGGATAGCGGCATGCGCACCGTGCCAGCCGCGCAAACCAGCCGTACCTGGTTTCGCCCCAATCCGCCGCTGCCCCGCGTGAACTGGTCCATCCGGAACAACATCAACATGCAGGAGAGCGGCATCCTGTTCGCCATGAATTACACCGCCGACAATCGCAAAACCTTCCTCGAAAATTTCTACACCAAGAGCAAGCGCTCCATCGAGAAGGCTGCGAAGGAAGGCCCCGCCGCCTGGGTGATTCCCGCCGACGATCCGCGCCCGGTGGAGTGCGCCGACCTGGTGAATCTGCTCAAGCTCCAAGGCATCGAGGTGAACCGTTCCTCGCAGGAAACCGAAATCACCACCAAGCAAGGCAAAGAAGAGAAGAAGGTGAAAATCCCCGCGGGTAGCTTTGTCATCCGCATGGATCAGCCCTACAGCCGCATGGCCGACATGCTGCTGGACACGCAGTACTACAACATCGCCGACCCGCGCCCCTACGACGACACCGGCTGGACGCTCGGCGCAGTGCGCAACGTCAAGACTATCCGCGTCACCGACCCCGCGATTCTGAAGGCGTCGATGACCCTGATCGCTGGCCCGGCGAAAGTGGACGGCCAGGTCACCGGCAGCACATCCACCGGTGCGTACTTGATCGATCACAATGCCGACAACACGCTCGCGACGTTCCGGTTCCGCCTGAAAGACATGAACATGCAGGCCGCCGAAGAGCCGTTCAAAGCAGCGGGCAAGGATTTCCACGCGGGTTCCTTCATCATCCGCATGCAGGATAATCAACGCACCACGCGCGGCCGCATCGAACAAGCCGCTGTCGAGCTTGGCCTGAAAGTGACCGCCGTCGACGAGCTCCCCAAAGTCGCCACGCACCCGATGGCCGCGCCGCGCATTGCCCTGGTACACACTTGGCTGAACACGCAAAGTGAAGGCTGGTACCGCGTGGCCTTCGACAACCTGAAAATCCCCTACGAATATATTTCCGATCAAAAGCTGCGCTTGATTCCCGATCTGCGCGCAAAATACGACGTGATTATCCTCGGCCCCACGCCCGGCAACTCGCAGCGCGTTATCAACGGTCTGCCGATGCGCGGCGATCCGATCCCGTGGAAGGCGTCCGCCATCACGCCCAACTTGGGCAATTCGCCCGACACCACCGACGACATGCGCGGGGGCATGGGTCTCGAAGGCTTGCTGAAGATCTCGAAGTTCATCGACGAAGGCGGCCTCTTCGTCACCATCGCCGGCAACGATTCCATTCCTATCGACTACGGCTTGATCGATGGCGTCTCTATTACCACCACGCGCGAACTGCAAGCCCGAGGCAGCGTGCTGAATAGCGTCATCGCCGACAAGCGCAGCCCCATCGCCTACGGCTACGGCGACAACCTGGCCATTTATTTCAGCCAGGCTCCAGTCCTGCAAGTGAGTGCCACAGGCGGCTTGGGCTTCGGCGGCGGCGGAGGCGGAGGCCAATTCGGCGACACGCCCGCCGGCCGACCCACCGGCCGCGGCACCCCCACCGATCCCGATATCCCGCAAGGCCGCACCTTCGTCCCACCGCCCGAGCGTCCGCAAACCCGCCCCGGCGAGGAGCCGCCCATGGACGATGAACAGCGCGAAGCGTTGCGCGCGTTTCTGCCCAGTCCCACCGAACGTCCGCGCATCGTCATCCGGTTCTCCGAAGAAAAAACCCTGCTGATATCCGGCATGCTCGCCGGCGGCCGCGAACTCGCCAACCGCCCCGCCGTAGTCGACGTCCCGCGCGGCAAGGGCCACGTCCTCCTGTTCGCCAACAATCCGGTCTGGCGCAACGAAACCCAGGGAAGCTATTTCCTGCTCTTCAACGCCCTGCTAAACTACGATCATCTGAGCGCAGGTGCAGGCGCGGCTCAACCGGCCCGTCCGAACCGCTCCGGACCGACTGCCAATGTTGTTGAATAGAAAGACATTAGGTTTACCATGAACGCCCCGCAGCCCGGATGCGTCAAACTAATTTGGTGGCCCTTCGCGCCATGAAGCTGCTCCTCTCCTTACTCACGCTGACCCTGACGGCCACCGCCGGCGAATACGTCGTGCTGTCCAACGGCTTCCGCATCCACGCCGACAGCCACGTCACCGATGGCGCAATCACACGCCTGAAAACAGCCCAAGGCGAAATCGAAATTCAGTCCAACACCGTCGCATCAATCGAGATCGAAGAGTACACGCCGCCGCCACCGCCAGTCGCAGCAAGTCCCAAACCTCCGGAGCCACCGCCAGCGAAGGATCAACAACCGCTCACTCCGCACGAAATGGTAACCCGCGCCGCTATCCACGCCGGCTTGCCCCCGGAAATCGTGCACAGCGTAGCGCGAGCAGAATCCAACTACCGCACCGACGCCCTCTCCCCGAAAGGCGCGATCGGTCTGATGCAGCTAATGCCCGGCACCGCCGCCGAACTAAACGCCGATCCGCACGACCCCTTGCAAAACGTCGAAGCCGGCGCGCGCTACCTCCGCGACCTGCTGATCAAATACGAAAATGACCCACACCAGGTCTCCAAAGCGATCGCCGCCTACAACGCCGGCCCCGGCGCAGTCGACAAGTACAAAGGCATCCCGCCCTATCGCGAAACCGTCCAATACGTAAATCGCGTCCTCAAGCAATACGAAAAAGAACAGCAAAAGAAAAAGTCCAACACCACCGACTAAGTGATCCGCACCCTCCTGCTCGCTCTCACCATATCCGCGAGTGCACAGGAACTCTCCACCCCAATCCAAAAGGACTCCAAGTACACCTACGCCGATCTCCTCCGCCTTATCTGCCCCGATCTCAAGATCGACAAAGTCGACCCCGCCATCGCCTCTGCAACGAAATCCGTTCCCATCCGCACGCTAGGCAGCAAAGATCCACCCGAGTCGTGGGACGGCGAAATTCAAGTTGAGAACGTCAACACCCTCGACGCCAAAATCTCCGGCCCTCCGCAATTGCTTCTCATGTTCGACATCAAAGCGGACGGCGACGATGCACATCATCCCACCGGCGAGCTCGCTCTCTTCGACATCGCCGCCGCGCCCCGCCTTCTGGATATCGTCGAATCCCCCTCCATGCCCGACGATCACGGCAGCCTGTGGGGCCACGGTCTGCTTCACCTGAACCCAACATCCGACGCCTTCGTATTTGAAACCAACCACTCCAATTCCAGCCAGGGATATCAGGCCTTCACCATCCTATTTGTAAACCGCGGACGCATCCGCCAAATCGCGGACGTGATGCTTCTGAGCTGCAATTATTGCAATGGCGGCACATTTCACGAGAGTGCCACAATATCCGCCGCGTCGAACCAAATCACAATCCGTGTCGTCCTCAAGCTCCTCCCCAACCCCGACTACATAGAACATCCACGCCGGACGAAAACATCCACCAGAATCTATTCCACAACCTATCGCTGGAACGCCGCGAAGCAGAAGTATATACCTACATCGAACGCCCTGAGCCTGCTGGAAGCCTTCAACCAAAAGAACTACTGACCGCGCCCCAAACCTGCGCGATACTAACAGGTATGCTCTCCCGCTTCAGTCGACTGGCCCTGGCGCTAGCCACCTTAGCAATCCTGGCCTTCCTGTTGCGTGGCCTCTTCTCCACCAAAGCCTCCGCGTCCTCCACCGGCCCATCCTTCGTCGAATTTGAAAGCGGCCAAGTCCGCCCCATCGCCACAACACCTGACGGCAACACTCTCCTCGCCGCGAACACGCCCAACGGCACGCTCGACATTTTCGACCTCACCTCCGGCATGCCCATGTTCACCGTCAGCATCCCCGTCGGCCTCGAACCAGTAGCCGTAGCCGCGCGTAACAACACCGAAGTCTGGGTCACCAATCATCTTTCCGACAGCGTCAGCATCGTCAGCCTCACCGGCACGCCGCACGTCGTTCGCACGCTGCTGGTTGGCGACGAGCCGCGCGATATCGTATTCGCCGGCAACCCGGTCCGCGCATTCATCGCCACCGCGCACCGCGGCCAGCAGCGCACCGATCCGTCCATCGCCGCGGTCCCCGGCGCAGGCGATCCGCAGTTGACCACGCCCGGCATCCCGCGTGCCGACGTCTGGGTGTTCGACCCCGCTAATCTCGACACCACCCTCGGCGGTACGCCCGTTCAGATTCTCAGCTTCTTCACCGACACGCCGCGCGCCCTGGCCGTCAGCCCCGACAAAAACACCGTCTACGTCGCCGGATTCAAAACCGGCAACCAGACCACCACCGTCTTCCAGGATCGCGTCTGCCCCGGATTCCAGCCGAACACCCCCTGCACCCTTCCCGACGGCACCGTCAGCCCTGGCGGCAATCCCGGCCCTGCCACCGATGCCGCGGGCGAGCCTGCGCCCGAAGTCGCACTGATCGTCAAATACAACAACGCCAGCGGCCATTGGGAAGACGAACTCCATCGCAATTGGGATGGCTCCGTCCGCTTCAATCTGCCCGACACAGACGTGTTCGCGTTGGACGCCAACAGCCTCACGCAAACCGCCGCCTTCGCCCACGTCGGCACCACGTTGTTCAACATGGCTGTCAATCCTGTCAGCGGCTACTTGTACGTAACCAACAACGATTCCATCAACAACGTCCGCTTCGAAGGCCCCGGAATTTTCGGCGGCCACACCGTACAAGGCCATCTGGCCGAAGCGCGCATCACCGTGATCGCCGGCTCCACGGTTGCGCCGCGCCACCTGAACAAACACATCGACTACACACAACTCGCCGGATCTCCCGGCTTCGATCCCACCGCGAAGGATCACAGCCTGTCCATGCCGCTGGATATGGCCGTCTCCAGCGATGGCTCAAAGCTCTACGTCGCCGCGTTCGGCTCCAGCAAGGTCGGCGTGTTCTCCACCAGCGCGCTTGAAGACGATTCGTTCGATCCCGTCGCGGCCAGCGCGAATTACATCAACGTCAGCGGCGGAGGCGTCAGCGGCCTGTCGCTCGATGAGCCGCGCAACCTGCTGTACATCATGACTCGCTTCGACGACGGCGTGAAGGTGATCGATCTCAATACCAATCAGGAAATCCTCGCCTTGCCTCTGCACAATCCCGAACCGCCATCCGTGGTGCAAGGCCGGCCCATGCTCTACGACGCCACGCGGTTCTCCGGCAACGGCGAAGCCACCTGCGCAAGCTGCCACACCTTCGGCGACATGGACGACCTCGCCTGGGACCTCGGCAATCCGGACGCCGCCGTCACCAAGAGCACCATCCCCATCAACTTCGGCAACCTGCTCGCGCTCATCATTCCGCTCGGCCAGTCCGGAGTTCCCACAAAGATCAACGGCAGCGACAAGCTCAACGACTTCCATCCCATGAAGGGCCCCTTCACCACCCAAACCCTGCGCGGCATGAAAAACTCCGGCGCAATGCACTGGCGTGGCGACCGCTCCACGGGCCAATTCGGTACCGATCCGTTCGATTCCAACCTGTCGTTCATCAATTTCGTTGTCGCCTTCCAGGGCTTGATCGGCAGCGTCGATTCCCCCACGCAAGACGACATGCAGCGCTTCGCCGACTTCCAGTTGCAAGTGCTGCCGCCGCCGAACCCGGTCCGCAACCTCGACAACTCCCTGACCTCGTCGCAGAAACGCGGGCTCGATTTCTTTAGCGGCTCCCGGCCCTCGGACGGCGTAATCATCCCCGGCTTTCCCACTCAACTTCTGGGTGCGACAACGTTTAGTTGCGCCGGTTGCCACACGCTCGATGCATCGAAGGGCTTCTTCGGCACCGGGCGTTTTCAAAGCTTCGAAGGCCTGACTCAAATCGTCAAGATCCCGCAATTGCGCAACGCCTACGCCAAAGTCGGAATGTTCGGCGCGCCATCCAGCCGCTTCTTCGACGGCCCCGACACCGGCCAGTTGGGCGATCAAATCCGCGGCTTCGGATTCCTGGGCGATGGGTCAACAGATACTTTATTCCGCTTCTTCACCGCGCGTGTGTTCCGCCCAGCGGGAGGCGTCGGATTCCCCACAAATAATCCGGACGGCACTCGCCGCGACGTCGAACAATTAGTCCTGGCCTTCGACACCGACCTGGCCCCAATAGTAGGCCAACAAGTAACCCTGACCCCAGACAATAGCGCGTCGGCCGGCCCAAGAATCGACTTACTGATCCAGCGCGCGGGCACCCCATTCACCTCAAAATCCCTAGGCGGCACAGTAATGGAATGCGACCTGGTAGCGCAACTCCCCCAAAACGGCCGCATAATGAGCTACCTCTACGACCCAACAGCAAACAACTTCATCCCCGACGACGGCACCGCCCCAATCACGGACACCGCCTTGCGCACCATGGCCGCCCCAGGCCAAGAAATAACCTACACGGCGGCAACCCCAGGGTCAGGGTCGCGGATAGCATTCGGGCGTTAGCAGTAGCGGCAGGCCTGTTGCCTTTGCGAGTGATGCGTAGCGTGGGAAAATGACTTCTGAGCTTTTCAAGCACCTCGGTGCGATACGCGAGTTGCTACTCGCATTCAGCCAATCCGTCATTGGGCAGGCGTTGAGCAGTAAGAATCTCGGTACGGCGAGAGAACCCCTCACGTCAAACTTTCTTGTCCGAAATCTACCATCCGCAACAAAGTACCCGCGTGGGGAGCTTTTGCTGATCGAAACAAAGTGGGCAGGTGGATCTAATCCTGCTTCCCAATTCATCGCCCAAATTGCTCTCGTTTGGCAGCGTTACCCTGGCCCCTGTGGATACGATTCCTCGGAGTTCTCGAAGTAAAGTCGAACCTCACCACTGGTGATGATGGTCAGACTGCAACTACGTCAAGAGTCAGGGACGGGGTTTTCGTCTGTTGCCGACGTGACAGCCTCCCCAG
>DASQGY010000044.1:0-15595 GCA_035632375.1 Bryobacteraceae bacterium
ACTATCTCTCTTGAGCTTGTGGACGACGCATAAGGGAAAGAATTCGAAGTAGCGGTCCTGGCTGAACCACGCTTGAAATGGTGGAGGCAGCGTCACCCTACTCGAATTTCTTCGAGCGCCGTGGCCAAGTCGTAGCTCATCCCCTCAAACCCGGATTCCGTCATTCCGAAATCAACATTGCAGAAACCGCCTGCCACCCTTCCCCACACGTTGATAATCATGATGCCGTGCAGCCTTCGTAATTCTAGATCGTGGGGCGTATTCCGAACCTCATCACTATATTCGTTGGCTCCAGACTTGGCCATTAGTCCAAGCGATTCGCTGGCACTGTCGATGACCAGGATATTGATTGCGCCGTCGATGTATTGGTGCTTTTTGCGGCATGCCACGTCGCAAATCTGCTCGTAGGGCCTCCTTCCCTCAAGCTTCTCGGTCTGGGCCAGAGGGCCAACCAGCGTTCCACAAGCTCGCCGCATGGCTTGGTCGTCAATCTCGTCCTGCTTTTTTCGTCGGAAGTGTTTGACTTCGGCGTAAAAGACTTCTCCTAGCCATTCGATCATTAGGTCGGGGCAGTCGCGCATCGTGACGCGAGCGGCATTCTGGATGAACATGAGCGCGACTCGGGCTTCAGAAAGATGGTTTACTACCTGGTCCGCGTTCTTAGAATTGTTCTTTAACTTCAGCTCGAAGGCATCCACATTGATCGCACCCAGGCGTCGGAGCGTCGAGGTGGCATGCTCAATGCGCAGCTTCGTAAGATCAAGCACGGTTCAAGTCTCTGCAACACATTTTACCGCCGTTTGGTTCTTGCCATTAAGGGGATTTGCCATTGCGCTAGTACCTTCTCAGCACCCGTGGTATTCGCGATCCCGGAGGTTGTCCCCCTGCAGTTGCGGCAACGCCTCGGCGGGCGGCGCTCGTCCATATGGCGGTTGGCGCTGCCTTGCGCGCGTTGTGGACTACTTCCAAGAAGCTTTGCATTGGTCGCAGCACGGTGTTGGTCCACGTTCCGCCGCCTTCACGTGCAGCATCTGAAACTGCCACATCTGCAACACCATGAAGACTTCGACTATCAGAAGCGCACTGAGCCCGATGACTTTGACGACCATCAGGAAGGCGGCTATAGCACGCCTTTCCCACTGCTCGAGTCTTTGCACCAAAGGGTCATCGTTCATGGCCGCTCCGCCAACTGAAACGCACATGTGCGAAGGCTTCAACAACGGCCGGGTCAAACCGCCATATTTTAGGCGTCTCGTTCAGCCGAAGTCCCGGAAGCTTTCCAGCCTGTGCCCAGTACCGAACCGTCCGGACCGACACCTGTAGTCTTCTAGCTACGTGGTGAGCCAGAAGAAGATGCGTATCACCTGAAATGCTTTGAATTGTGGGCAACATCTCCCACTCCTTTCCTTAGGACAACGGAGGGAAGTTGTTCTTTGACTTTGAGGAGCCTTAAGCGAGAGCAGGGCTGGAACAGATCCTCCCGATTGACAGGCCTACAATCGCCTGCTCAACGATCTTCGGGGGGCGACCAACGGTGTGATAAATGAACCACTCTCTTTCTCTAAGAAAAACTGAAGTGGCCGAGTGACTGTACTTCAACAGGAGGAGAATGATTAACGCAAGGACAGATATGTCCTTCCGGAGGCCCAAAAAGATCCGGAACATCAATGCTGAGACCCGGTTGAACAGGAGCTCGTTCTCATGCAGCCATGCGCGTGCGGCCATGCCGGCTCTGTAAGCCTCGGTCATCTGCTGCAGCACCTGGTCCTCGAAAACCATCAACCTTCGGAGCTGGCTTGATACGGTTTCGTGCTTATTCATTCCGTTCTCCTTTCTGCTCTTGCCTCACAAACCGCGGGGTTAAGCGATACTGATGCGTCGTTGATATCGCAACTGGCATGAAAACGTGTTCACCGGTCAAGAGTATACGGTTTTGCTTTAGAGGGTACCTCCTAGTAAGAGTTTACCCCCAAGATTCACCGTAGAAAATATGCTTTGCCGCAAATCTTCCGATAGGGGCCGCCGTCAGCACCTGTGGTATTCGTCATCCCGCAGTCCGCTTGCCGCAGTCCCGGCAGCGCCGGCGGGCGATGCTCGTCCATGTGACGCTTGAGGCTGCTGTGGGAGAGAAAAACCTGCCCGAAGATTGGGCAGCGGAATGGCCGATCAGTCTGAGGACATGGCTGCAGCGAGTACATCAGCAAGTATGTCTTTATCGGCTCGCCACTCAAGCCACTGAGCTGCAGCTTCTCTCAGGTTCTTGATGGCCTCTCGCTGGGTCTTGCTTGAAAAACTGCCATTGTATCCGTTGGTCAGATATAGTTCGACGGCACGCGCAACGAAACCTTTGGTCGTTCCGGGTTACGATTCGCAGTAAAGGAAATCCTTTTTACAGCTCGCCTCTTCATGGCTGTTGGCTTCCCTACGTCGCCATTCGTCTCCAGATCTCGTAACTCATCAGTGAGGCCGTTGAGAGCGTCATCAAAACACGCGCCATAGCTGAACCGGCCTACGTCAGGAGCATAGGCGACATAGTGGCTGATGGTTTTGAAGGTGATCATTGCAGGTTTCATGGGTGTGGTTGCAAACGCTATCCACGCGGGCCAAAGATTACGGGCCGAGCAGTCCGAAGTAGCCCACTGGTCAAATCTTGAGACCATAAGTGCGTGGTTTGTCCGGAGCAAGACGGCTGGCTCATGAGCACCGGGTTACTGTCAACGCTTTTCGGGATTCCGTCCTCACGCTGAAGGATCTGCGCAGCCTGAAATTTTGACCGGGCATACAAGAGGACGGAGCGGCTCCACGTTGCCGCGAGGGGCGTCTCTCAGATCGTCATCGGCCTGAAGGTCAAGTTGTAACAACAAAGATCAAACAGTCGTTCTGCGGCGTGGAGAACATCCCTTCGTAGTGCGTGACACTGCGGTGCTCTACGGATACGCCTACATCGCCGATTCTAATCACCTCATCAGGCAAGTTGCCGATGGCCTGGCACTTCCACACGATCCATGTAGTCCAGAAGTTCTTAAGTTGATTCAAGAGGGCATCCTGGCGTCCCCAGATACCCCTCAGAGGGTGGAAAGATTCTACAGAGCACGGAAGCATTAAAAAGCCTTCCTGCTGCTAGAATGAAACTATGAGGTTCCGCTTCAACGAAGCGAAAGCCACCGAGGCGGCAGCTTCCTTCCTACGCTTGCGTGGCGGGCGCATGAAGTATCTGAAGCTCATAAAACTCCTCTACATCGCGGACCGGGAAGCCCTGGCAAGGTGGGGGCGCCCGATCAGCACAGACCGTTATGTGTCGATGCGGGAGGGTCCTGTAACCAGCAACGTCTACAATCTGATCGTGTCGGAGCCGATGCCCTCCGAGCAGTCCATTTGGAAAACGCACATCAGGACCGTGGCCGATTGGGATGTGGAACTCATTTCAGACCCCGGCAATGATGAGCTCTCGCGATCCGAGACAGCGCTTCTCGCGGAAATATTCGACCAGCACGGCTACAAGAATCGATGGGACCTGGTTCGGGAGACACACAAGTTTCCGGAATGGAAGGACCCGGGCACTAGTTCCACGCCGATCACCTATCGGGAAATCTTGCGCTCTCTGAAGAGCAGCGAGGAAGCCTCCGCCGACCTTGAGGAACTTAAGTCGATGATCGCGGCCGAGCGTATCATTCAACCTGTATAAGTACTGGACTAAATCAGCAGGTTTTGTTAGGCTGCTAACTATAGAGGTACGCAATGCCCCGCCGTTTTCGTCTTTTGTTCGTCTTTTTTCTTGCCTGTGGTGCCCTGAAGCTCGCGAACGCTCAGTCCACTCTCACCTGCACGCCCACTGGAGGGCCGCCGGTAGTCAAAGCCGAAGGCATCACCGAACGGCTTGGCGACCTCTTCCTCAACTGTTCCGGCGGGGCCGCCAACGCGCAGGTGACCATCAACCTCACCATTTTTCTTACCGTCAACATAACGAATCGCGTCAACGACACCACCCTCTCCGACGTGATCTTCACCATCGACACCGGCGCGGGACCGCAACCCGCCAATGTGCCGGCAATTCTCACCGCTCCGAACACGATGGTCTTCAACGGAGTCAGCTTCCGGCTATCTTCGAGCGGCGCGGCGGTTCTGCGCGTGGCCAACATTCGCGGCGCAGCCAACCGGTCGCCCTTGGGACCCAACGGCCCCATCACTGCTTTCCTGGGACTCAACGGCTCCAGCGTTACGCCGCTCACCAACAGCCAAGTCGCCATCGGCGTGCCAATGCGTGGACTCTACGGCAGCATGTCGTCTAAGATCATCTGCGCGCCGAATGGATCGCCGTTTCCCGACAATACCCGAAGCTTCGCCGCCTTCCTCGCGTCGCGCGCAATCTTCAACTCCACGCGAGTCACTGAAGGCTTCGCCGACGCCTTCCAATCCAGGAACGACGCGCAGGGCCTGAACGCCGATACGGGAATGCGCATCATGGTCAGCTATGCGGGTTTCCCGCCGGGCGCGCGATTGTTCGTGCCCGATGTGATCGCGGGCTCCGATACGCTGCAACCCACTGCCGGCGGCGACTACGGTTTCGTTCCCTCGGGAGGCCGCTATGCTCCGGGCGGCAACGGCTCACTGCTGCTCTCGCGCGTCTTCTTTACCGACGCGAACGGCGCCGGCGGATCGGTGGCGTTCTTTCCAGGCCCGGCGGGTTCCGGCCCCGTGAGTTTCGATGGCATGAGTGAAGTCCCGCTGGTCAACGGATTTGGCATAGCGGTTTTTGAAGTGGTCGACGATAATCCGTTCGGTCAGGAATTCGCCCAGTTCCCGACGTTTCTCGGGCTGCCGCCCAACGTCAGCACTCCCACGACGACCCTGGAGAGTATTTCGCTCGCGCCCGTTTCCACGGTGATGGTGGCCAGCCACGTGGATCCCATTCCCCGCTTTCAATCGATGCCGCCCCCGCAGGATTGCACGCTCATCGGCGATTGTGGCGCCAACTATTTCCCGAAGCTCTTCGTCAACGCGCCCGCTCAGTTGACCTTCACCGAACAAACGAATTCCAACACGCAGGTCGCCTACATCCCGGTGAACAACCAGGGCGGCGGCGTCATGTTCTGGACCGCCACCGTCAGCTACATCAACGGCTCCGGCTGGTTGCGGATCGATCCTACGGACGCCGTCAATAACGGAACAATCCGTGTCGATGCCATCCCAACTAATCTCGCACCCGGCATTTACCAGGCGGTGTTGACCGTTGACGCCGGCTCAGTTGCTGGTTCCCGCAGCGTGCCGATTACTCTGACCATCACGCCCGCACCACCTCCACCACCTCAGACACCAGTAGTGGCGAGCGTTTTGAACGGCGCAAGCTTCGCGCCCGGCGCGCTGGCTCCCGGATCGCTGGCGACACTGATGGGATCGAAACTCGCGGGCTCCAAGGTATCGGTAGCCTTCGACGGAATGCCGGCGAAAATTCTCTACGACTCCGATACCCAAATCAATCTCTATGTACCGATGGAGCTCGGCGCAAAAACGTCAGCCCAAATGTTGGTAACAGTAGACGGCCTAATCGCCCCCACCCAAAGCGTCGCGTTATCGCCCTTCACTCCAGCGATCTTCCGCAATGGCGTCTTGAATCAGGACTACAGCGTCAACAGTCCCGACCATTCCGCAGGCCAAGGCACCATCGTTCAAATCTTCGCGACAGGCCTATCGGGCAACGGCACAATCACCGCCAAGCTAAACGGCCAGACAATCAGCGCGCCATACTACGGAGGCCCAGCCCCAGGCTTGCTAGGCGTCCAACAAGTCGATCTCCAACTCCCGACCAACTTGCCCGGACCAACAGCCAGCATCGCCGTCTGCGGCGGCACAACCCCCGACCAACAGGTGTGCAGCCCAACAATCCAAATCACAGTTTCGCAATAGAAAGAAGCCCGTTCCAGGAGCCTTTCCCACAACCCACCACCCACAACCGGCGCGCCATGAGCAACTTTTCATTATTCGGAATGAAACCCATGCGCGCCCCCGTTCAGTCCAACGCGATAGAGGAGGTCTTCTCGTGGACTTGAAAAGAGCTGTTCTCGCCGGTGCATTAGCCGCATCATCTTTGCTCACAGCTTGCGCATCCCATGCCTACTACGGCTATCGCGTTGGCCCGCCCCCACCTGCGCCATATGCAGTGGGAGCCGTAGGCTATGCCCCCGGCCCTGGATACATATGGGCAGATGGTTTCTGGGACCTGCGTGGTTCCCGCTGGGTCTGGGCGCCCGGACGATGGGATCGCCCACCCCGTGGCCGCCGCGTTTGGGTAACATCCCGCTGGGAGCCGTACGGCCGATCATACAGATTCCACCGCGGCTATTGGCGATAACACTTCAGTTTCTACATTTCCAACACACACAGACTAAAGTCCGTGCCACCTTCAGAACCTGTCAACAAGTGGTGGCACATGCTTTAGCTTGTGCGAACACAGGCTTTAGCCTGTGAAAGCGCGGCGCATGCCGCGCCTACAATGGATTAGTGCCTCAACCCTACGACGCAGTCCTGATCCTCTCATTCGGCGGCCCCGAAAAACCGGACGACGTGATTCCCTTCCTCGAAAACGTCCTCCGTGGCCGCGGCGTTCCTCACGAACGCATGCTCGAAGTTGCCGAACACTACTATCACTTCGGCGGCAAGAGCCCCATCAACGATCAGAATCGCGAATTGATCGCCGCTCTCGAGCGCGAACTCAAATCGAACGGCCCGCAACTTCCCGTCTACTGGGGAAATCGCAACTGGCATCCATTCCTAACCGACACTCTGCGCAAGATGCAAGCCGACGGCGTTCGCCACGCGCTAGCGTTCGTGACTTCTGTCTTCAGCTCCTATTCCGGCTGCCGCCAATATCGCGAAGACATCGAACGATCGCGCGCCGAAATCGGCGAGGGCGCGCCGGCCATCGACAAGCTGCGCTCTTTCTACAACCACCCTCTTTTCATCGAAGCCGAAACAGATCGCGTCCGCGCCGCGCTCGAACAAATTCCTGGCGCATCGGTTCTATTCACGGCGCACAGCGTTCCCCTCGCCATGGCCGATTCGAGCGGCTACTGCACGCAGCTCAACGAATCGTGCCGTCTTGTTTCCGAGGCTCTCGGCATCGACGATTGGCGGTTGGTCTACCAGAGCCGCAGCGGGCCGCCCGGACAGCCGTGGCTCGAACCCGACATCGGCGACGTACTCCGCGAAATGCAGCCCGGCTCCGATGTCGTCGTGATTCCCATCGGATTCATCTCCGATCACATGGAAGTGTTATTCGATCTCGATACCGAAGCCCGCGCCATCTCGGAAGAGCGCGGCTTACACATGGTGCGCGCCGCAACAGTGGGAGTGCATCCCAAGTTCCTCAGCATGATCCGCGAGTTGATCGGCGAACGCATGGGCCTGTGCGAAGCGCGCGCCATCGGCAACTGCGGACCGAATCACGATGTGTGCCCGGCCGATTGCTGCCCTGCTCCGGCACGCCGCCCAAGCTCCGCGCGCAGCGATTCTTCTCCGCGCGCCATCGCCCAGCGGTGATTCGCCGAAAAAATCGGTTTCAACAGGAACGACAGGTAGCGCAGCAGCGGCTTCTCCGCTCGGATTCGCCAGTCGTAGGTGATATCGACGAAGCGCCCCGCCGGTGCGAACGTCCACACGCCGCGCCCTTCAAAATCGCCCCAGGCTTCCAACGAAAATCCGTAAGGCCGCCGCGATTCAGTCACTCGAAACGACCAGCGCAGTGTGTATGGCAGCCAGCCCTTGGTGTGCAGTTCCACCACGCGGCCAATGCCATCGGCATCGCCAGGCTCGATCTGCTTCACCGCCAGATAAACCGACGGCCACCAGCGCGGCAGCTCCATCGGATCGCCCAAAACATCGGACACTTCCTCCACCGTGCTCTCCACCCGCCAGTGCGTCACGAAGTGATACTCGTTAGCGCTCATTCATTTTCTTGTAAACTTCGCGCTTCGAAATCCCGCGCTGCCGCGCCACCGTTTTGAACGCTTCCATTCGCGAAAGCCCGGCTTCCACCAGCTTTTCGACCGCAGCATCGAGCGGCGTATCATCCACTTCGGCGTTCTCGCTTTTGCCGATCATCAGCACAATCTCACCCTTCACCGACGGCCGTTTCGCGAGAATTTCCCGGATCTCCGCCGCTGTGCCTCGCAGAAATTCTTCATGTACTTTCGTCAGCTCGCGGGCCAACACAACCGGCCGTGGACCCAGCACTTCGGCGATGTCTTCGAGCGTTTCCAGCACCCGGTGCGGCGCTTCGTAGGCCACCAGAGTCCCCGGGAAGCCCCTCATTTGCTCCAAAAAATCCCTGTTTCGAGCCCTTTTCGGGGCGAAAAAACCGCGAAAACTGAACGTATCCGTGGGCAATCCGGACGCGCTGAGAGCCGCCAAAAGCGCCGACGGCCCCGGAATCGGCGACACCACGACCCCTTTTTCCCTCGCCAGCTCCACCAGCCGGTAACCCGGATCGGCGATCAGCGGCGTCCCCGCGTCTGAAACCAAAGCAATGTTCTTACCGCTCAACAAGTTACCGATCAGCTCTTCAGCCCGCGCCCGCTCGTTGTGTTCGTGATAGCTGACCAGCGGCTTGGCGATCCCATACCGATCCAGCAGCTTGCGCGTTTGCCGCGTGTCCTCGCACGCAATCAGGTCCACCTCGCCGAGAATCCGCAGCGCGCGCGCGGAAATGTCTTCCAGGTTGCCGATGGGCGTGGCGACGATGTAAAGTGTTCCGCTCACTTGAGTTCCACTATCTGTCAGACTACGATAAACGGAGGCGTGACGATACCCGGATTCTACCGTTGGGAAGTGGCTGGGAAGCCGGTGTCGATCCGGATCAGCCTGGATGTCGTGGATCGCCTGCAGCAGGATGTGATGCGCGGATTCGGCGCGGTTCCCAAGCGCGGAGCCGAAATCGGCGGCGTGCTCTTGGGAGCGGCGAACGGCGGCGGCTCGATTTCGGTGGAAGAGTACGAGCTGATTCCGATCGAGTACAAGCGCGGCCCGTCCTATCTCTTGTCGGATGAAGACGTGGGGGCCTTCGAAGCGGCCCTCAACGATTTGCGCCAGAAATCCAGGAAGGATCTCCACCCCATCGGCTACTTTCGCAGCCATACCCGGGATGGAGTGGGACTTGGGGATGAAGATCGGGAGTTGCTCTCGCGATACTTTCCGGAGCCCGAAACGATTGTCCTGCTGATCCGGCCGTTCGGCACCAAGCCCAGCATCGCAGGGTTTTATTTCAAGGAGGACGGTCAGTTCCCGAGCGGCGCGCCATTGCTCGAGTTCCCTTTCCGGCGCAAGGACCTGTTACCGGAAGAGGAACCAAGGATTTCTGAGCTGGAGCCGGAGCCGGAACAACCGGCGCAACAAGCCAGGCGCTGGCCGATCCAGAATCCGGCTCCGCAACCGGCTCTCGAAATCGAGGAGGTTCCCGCACCGGTGGAAGCGGCGGAATATATTCCGGTCGACGTGGAGATAAAGTCGAAGGCCCGGCGCGGCTGGTTCTGGATGCCGCTATCGTTCATCTTCCTGTTGCTCGGTTTGTTGCTGGGATTTCAGGCCGCGCTCACCGTGCGGCAATCGGGCCGCACAGACCCGTACAACGTTACGCTTACCGTGACCAAATCCGGCAGCGACCTGCAGGTCACCTGGGATCGCCAGGCGCTGGCCATACGCACCGCGCTGAAAGGCGTCTTGACCATTGAGGATGGGAACTACAGCAAACCGACCAACCTGGGCGCAAGCGAACTGCGGAGCGGCAGCGTGGTGATTTACAAGCCGCTGACCGATCACGTCCGCTTCCGCCTGGATCTGTCGTTGAAGGATCGCGACAGCTTCTCAGAAGCTGTGGAATGGAAACAGTAGCTACCGGCTAACAGGCCGGCGCCAGCCCATCGTTGCCGGTATCGCGAAACACCAGTTTGTCTTTGCGCGCGTGCAAGTCCACGCGGACATTTGCTCCGGGGCTGATGTCACCCGCCGAAATCAAAGACGCCAGCGGCTGGATGAGAAGGCGTTGCAGGGTTCGCTTCAGTTCGCGCGCGCCGTACTCGACGCTGGTTCCCCTTTCGAGCAGGAACTTGCGGGAGCGCGCCGAGACCTCCAGGTGGAACGTTTCCTGGCCTAGCCGTTTATTCAGATGCTGTTGCAAATCCTGAACCTGCATGTCCAGGATGGCGCTCAAGGCCTCCTGGTCAAGCGGCTGGTAAGTGACAACGCCGTCCAGGCGGTTGATGAACTCCGGAGAAAAGGCCTTGCGAACCGCCAGCAAGCCGATGTTTTGCAGCTTGGGCGATTGATCCCCTTCCGTCCGAGGCACGAGGGATCCGTAACCAAAGCCGGGGCGCAATTCCTTGCCCATATCGGAGGCGCCCAGATTGCTGGTCATGAAGATCAGCGTCTTCTCGAAATTGACGAGGGTGTTATCGCCGAGCCGCAGTGTGGCCTTGTCCAAAATGCCCAGCAACAGCCGGGCCATCGACGGGGCGGCTTTTTCAATCTCATCGAAAAGCACAATGGAAAGATCGCAGGATTCCGTGCTTGCGCCGTTCACTTTTTGCTGCGTGAGCAGGGGCTGTGTTTCGCGATGCCCCAGGTAGCCGGGGGGCGCACCCATCAGCTTGGCGACTTCGTGTTCCATCTGGAACTCGCCGCAGTCCACTTTCAAGACTTTCTTGGGACTCCCGTGCAGCACTTCAGCGAGCGCCTCCACGGTCCTGGTTTTTCCGGTTCCGGTAGGTCCGAGCAGCAGGAACACGCCCGCCGGCCGGCCTTCGGGGGCCAACATCGCGCGGTGCATCTGCACGAAAGGGACGATGGTTTCAATCGCCGCCGGCTGTCCGACAAGTTTCCGCGACAAGGATTTTGCGATGTCGTTCGAAGAATCGACCGACCGCGGACTGGATCGTTTAGAAGGATGAGTCATCAATGAAATCTCAACGCACCCAGTATGAAGCGGAGGTTGGCTTGTCTTGAGGAAGAAGCGCGCCGCAAACGGCCTCATTCGGGCCGGCTTCCCATTTTTATCTGTTTAGAAATGAGTGGATTAACTCGGCGATACGGGCGCTGGCGTTTCCGTCGCCGTAAGGATTGTGAATGCGCGCCATGCTTTCGTACAAAGCGCGATTTTCGAGCAACTTAGTGGCCTCTTCCAAAATCCGCCGCTCATCTGTCCCAACCAACTTCACCGTGCCCGCCGTAACAGCTTCGGGCCGCTCCGTCTTTTCGCGCATCACCAAAATCGGCTTGCCGAGCGACGGCCCCTCTTCCTGGATTCCCCCGGAATCGGTAATCAGCAGGTAGGCGCGCCGCATCAGGTCGACGAACGGTACGTAGCTCAGCGGCTCAATCAGCCGGATATTGGGATGTCCGGCCAGCAGGCGATTCACCGGATCCTGCACGTTCGGGTTGGGATGCACGGGATAGACGATCTGCACGTCGTCGCGGCTTGCGAGTTGCGCGAGAGCACGGCAGATGCGCTCGAAACCTTCGCCGAAACTCTCGCGGCGGTGCGCCGTCACCACAATCAGCTTCTTCGCGGGATCGAGTTCGGGCCATTCGCGGCCGCGGAGCTGGCCCTTTCCCAGAGCGTCGCGGACGTACAGAACGGCATCGATTCCGGTATTTCCAGTGACACCGATCGACTCTGCCCGCACGCCTTCGTTGCGCAAATTCTCCGCGGCTTTTTCCGTGGCGGCGAAATGCAGGGCCGTGAGATGAGAAGTGAGGACGCGATTCATCTCCTCCGGAAACGGCTGCCGCATGTCGCCGGTGCGCAGTCCGGCTTCGACGTGGGCGACGGGAATCTGGAGATAAAACGCGGCGAGCGCACCGCACAGCGTGGTGGTGGTATCGCCTTGCACGATCACCATGGCGGGGCGTTCGGACTGGAGCACCGGTTCGAGGCCGGCCAGAATCCGGGTGGTGGATGCGAACAGAGTCTGGCCGGGCAGCATCAGATCCAGATCGTAGTCCGGCTGGACCGCGAACGCTTCGAGCACTTGATCGAGCATTTCGCGGTGCTGCGCGGTGACGCACACTTTGACTTTGAAGCCGGCCGGATGCTGGCGCAAGGCGCGGATCACCGGGCACAGCTTGATCGCCTCCGGCCGCGTGCCGAAGATCAGGAGAATGGTACGCATGAAAAGGGTGTGCCCCGGCGTTGGGGCTTGGGTTTGGAGACGGAGCTACTTGTGACGGTAGGTGATGCGGCCCTTCGTCAGGTCGTAGGGAGAGAGCTCCATAGTGACGCGATCGCCGGCCAGCACACGAATGCGATTGCGGCGCAGCTTGCCGGCCAGGTGGGCCAATACGGTGCGGTCCTGGTCCAGTTGCACGCTGAACAAGCCGCTCGGAAATTTTTCTACCACGGTTCCGGTGACTTCAATGCTGTCTTCTTTGCTCATTGTCCTCCTTGGAGGGGTTTTCCAACATAGGTATGGTAGCAAAAGGGGGGTGGGAGGTTGGGGCTGGGGGCCGCACGATACGCAGGATCGGATCGTGGAGTTCGTCTTCTAATTCTTCAGCCAGTCTTTCAGCATTGCAGACTGAAGTGCCGTAACATTGCCTGCCGGCTCGATCGTGAAGCTTCGCCGCATCTTTGACCCTAGCACCACATCTACTTCGCGCACTTCACCATGATGCGCTGTCAACACTCGAATTTTCTCGCCTGCTTTTCTCGTCTTTAGCACCTCTTCGACCGTGTGATTCCCGAGAGGTGTGCCGTCGATGGCGAGAATCTCGTCCCGCGCGCTCAAGCCCGCCTGCTCGGCCGGGGAACCATACTCGATCATGGAGATGGTCCGGCTATTGGAATTTTCAGCCCCACCCCGGCCCGCGCCCGGAGGCGCTGCTGTTCCTGCCGAACCTCCGAACACGGCGCCCAGATAAGCGCCTGGCTGGGCCCGAAGCTCCGTATCGATCTTCAGTCCGATGAGACCGAAATACTTTCCGTAGTCGATTTCTTTCGTGGTGGCGACGTACACATCGAAAATCTCCGACAGCTCCACCCCCGCGATCTTTTCGCAAGTCTCGCGAAACTCCTGGTCCGTGAAACCCCGCTTCTTCTCCTGAAAATACACTTTGTAGAGAGTCCGCATGACGTCGTCCAGCGATCGGCGATTGCGCGTTTCACTACGAATCTTGAAATCCAACAGAGCCGCGATGGCCGCTCCTTTGTTGTAGTAGGAAATGGTAGTGTTCGCTGAATTGTCGCCGCGATTCCAGGTATCGATGCTCGATTGTGCCGCGGACTGAAATAGATGTCCCGGTGCGTTCTCATAGGCGGCAATATTGGCAGTGAGTGTCTTGTAGTATTGCTCCGGCGTCATCAAGCCCGCGCGGCGCACCATCAGGTCCATGTAGTAGGACGTGAATCCTTCGGACTCCCACAGCATGGTGGTGAAGTTTTCACGATCGTAGTCGAACGGGCCCAGCGCCGCGGGACGAATGCGCTTCACATTGAAGGTGTGAAAATATTCGTGCGCCGCAAAGCTCAGCCAGCGCCGGTAACCATCTTCGGAGATCAGGCTGTCGCCGTTGAAATACATCGCCGCCGAGGTGAGATGCTCCACGCCACCGCCACCAGTTCCCATGAGTAGAAACGTGTAGTGCCGGTATGGAATATCGCCGATCAGATCGACGGACGCGGTCACGATCTTCTTGAGGTCGGCCGCGATCTTCGCACGGTCCACGCTGGCCGGGACGTCCTCCAAAGCTACGTCGTGCCGGATCCCATGAACGTCGAACGCGAACCGCTCCTGGTTCCCCAACAGGATCGGGCAATCGTACAGCAGGTCGAAATCCGGAGCGCGAAAAGTATTTGGCGGGCCCTCCGCCACATCCAGACCATTGGCGATACTGGCCCATCCGCGATACGGCCGGAACGTCACAGTGGCAGGGCGATGGAGCATCCCCGCTACATACATGTACAGACCTGGCCCGACGATGTAGCCGCGCTTGTCGTCCAAGAAGTTACTTCCAACGCCACGACCGAATGCGAATACGTCATAGCTAACCACGACGCGCGGTGCGTTCGCAGTGACCACGTGCCACGTATTCTTCGTTGTCTTAGCAAACTGCAGGGGTGCGCCGGCGCCATTCACGGCTTTGAAGCCGATCACGTTTTTCGCGTAATCCTGGATGACGTACATACCAGGCATCCAAACCGGCATCTTGAAATCCTGTGTTTCACCGTGCAGCTCATCGCAGCGAAGTTCGACGTGATAGTAGTGTGTATTAGGCCGCTCCATGGAGACGGTGAACGCCATGGTCTGGCCAAAACCGGGGAGCATGCCGCCGAAGATCGCCAACGCGAGGGGGATCATTGTCGGTCTAAGATTCATTTATTTTCTGAACTCCTGTTTGCTCTAAGTCAATTTGCTACGTCCGGCCCGAAGGGTGATATGGAATGCACAACACCTGTGCAAAATGCCTGGGCCCGACGCCGAGAGGCTGGATTTCGTAGGGCCGAGTCTTTCGCCTCGATAGCGGCATTCGCTTGATCCAGCTCAGTGTAGCCGATCAGAAGGTCGGTAGGTCATGTGCACTCACGATCGGCAACAGGGCGGCAATCCGCTGCCATCCTTCCTAGTTATCGATCGCGGTCTTGACACTTTCTGTCGATCAGATATTCTGAAGGTATGGCAAGCAAGACAGCTACCGAAGAGAAGATCGGACGCGTGGGGCAACAAGGTCAGGTGGTGATCCCGCGCGAGATCGCCAAGACCCTGACATTCAGGAAGGGGACTTAGTGGCGTTTAGCAAGCAGGCCAACGGCGTGCTGATGAAGCCGAAGCGTTTGGTTGATCCCGAGGACGTCCTCTCACCGGCAGAGGCGAAGAAAGTCCGGCATGGAATGAAGCAGATCAAGGATGGCCGGTTCAAGCTTTGGCGGGACGTGAAGCGTGAATTGGGTCGTTAGGATTACCTACGACGCTAAAGCATTTATCGATGGCCTCCCTAAGAAGGCCCGTGACCAGATCTCGCGCAGCATTTCCGAAATGGAACAAGACCCCTTTTTCTCGCGCCTTTCGCATATGGTATCGGAGATAATGAGGAAGGAGCCCGTTCCATGACCATTATCTTGCCGCTCCAGCCGCAGGAAGAAGCCAGGCTGATCGCCGCCGCCCAAGCCAAAGGCCTCTCCACCGACGCCCTGGTGCGCCAGGCGCTCGACAAGTTTCTGGCTGAGGCGCCCCAGAGCACTTCCAAAGACCCGACGCATTCGCTCCGCGGCCTTCTGGCGAAATACGGCCCTGCACCCTCGGCCGAACAAATCGATCAGAATCGCGCCGAGATGTCTGCGAATTTTGCGCGCAACGATTTCTGATGATTGTCGCCATAGCCGACACGCACACGGCGATCTGGTACCTGTTTTCCGATCCACGATTGGGAAGCGCAGCCTCCGCCTTCATTGATGCCGCGACTGCCAACGGCGATCACATAGGCGTCTCTGCCATGAGCTTAGCGGTAAGTTGCAGAAAGTTCGCGCGCAAATAAACCGGGGACAGTCAGCCTGTTTCCGCGCAGACGATGCGTTGACGACAGAAGAATTCTTGTCGCGCGAAACAGGTAGACT
>DASQGY010000045.1:0-15715 GCA_035632375.1 Bryobacteraceae bacterium
CGGTGCTCTACGAAATGGGCACCGGCCGCCGCGCTTTTCACGGCGACTCCGGAATCTCCACGCTGACGTCCGTTCTCCGCGACGATATCAAACCGATCGGTGAAGTCGCGCCCGACGTTCCGCCACTGCTCGAAGTAATCATCGCCCGCTGCCTCAACAAAGACCCCGATGGACGCTGGCAATCTATGAAAGAAGTCGGCGACGCCCTCAGCAGTCTGCGCCGCACCCTGGACTCGGGCACTTTCGATCGCCCAGTGGCGGCCACTCCCGCGTCAAATCCCCCCACCGCTAAACCTCCCTCCGCTCCACCCGTGCCCGTCACAGTTCCGTCAACTCCGGCGACAGCGGCGAAAACCGGGACCACTGAAAAGCAGAGGCCGCCAGCCGCACTCATTCTCGCTTTAGTAGGCCTCGTCGTTGTGGGCGCGCTAGCCGTTGGTGGCTGGTACTTATACAATCACCCGGAACTTTGGAAGAAGCCCACCCCAATCGCGCAAGTCAACCCTGCTCCAACTGCGGCTCCTGCCACACCGGAACCTCAGCCGCCGCCTGCGCCCGCTGTGGAAACACCTGCACCCGCGCCCCAGACAACCCCAGCCGCGGGTTCCGAGGCGAAGAAACCCAGGAACCAGAAATCGCTCGCTCCCACTGGGAATAAATCGACTGCAGCGCCGCCGGCCCCGGCGCCCGCCCCGGCTGAAAACAAGAACCCTCCGGCGAAGACGAACCTTCCGGCCAGTCCTCCACCGAAGAAGGTCGCGCCTCCAGCCCCGGTTCCAACTGTTCCGGTCGCCGTCGCCGACTCCTTGCCCTTCAGCATCATGTTGGATGAAGATGTTCCCGCCGACGCCCAGGGCGGTCAGGAACTGCACTTCACCGTCGTTGACGGTCTTCAGGTGGACGGCTCGGTGGTCGTTGCCAAGGGCGCCAAAGTCACCGGCGCCGTAGTCGGCGAAGTGGGCAAGAAGATCATGGGAATTGGCAGCAAGAAGATGAATTTCCAACTGCTGCAAACCGTCGCCGTGGATGGCCAGACTCTCAAAGTTCGCGCCACCGCCGGACACGGTAGCAGCAAGGGACCGGCCATGCGTCCCTTCGATACCGGCAAAGGGTCCAAGTCGAAGGAGCTAGCCGCGGCCAAGGGAACCATCTACTACGGCTACACAGACGGCGAGAAGACCGTCTCCGTCCGCAAGTAAAGGTTCGCGCGCCGAAACCGAGCATTACACTGTTCTCATCACACTGGCCGGCGCGGAAACAGGCTGACTGTCCCCGGTTTCGGCGCGCGAACTTCTGCCGCCACACACACCTTCTCAATCACCGCCGTCAAACACTCCACGCACTCCGAGAGCTGTTTCAACGGAACGAACTCCCCGGTCTTGTGCGCTGTCGTCATCTCACCCGGACCAAACACCACCGCCTCCTGAGTCAACGATCGCAAGTGCGCCGCCTCCGTCCCAAAAGCCACCGTAGCCCGCTTCTTACGCGTCAACGACTCCAACAACGTCGCCAGATCGTCGCCCGGCGCGGGTTCAAACGCCGCATCCATCCGCTTCACCTCCAGCCGCGCATCAAACCCAGCCAGCGCCTCGCGAATCAGTTCCGCCGCCCATTCCGGATCTTGCCCCGGAATCGGACGCCACTCCGCCGTGATCCGGCACTCCCCAGGCACGATATTCTTCGCTGTCCCTCCTTCAATCAACCCAACGTTTAACGTCGTGCATGGCGGATCGAAATCGCGATTCTTCCGCGACCTGAGCTTCTTCCCCACTCCCTCCAGCCGCGTAACAATCCGAGCCGCGTCGTAAATCGCGGACCTGCCTTCCCCGGGAAACGCGCTGTGTGCCTCCTTGCCGCGCACCACGATCTCCGCCAACGCATAACCTTTGCCGCTCCGCACTGGATGCATCCCGGTGGGCTCGCCAATGATGGTGTAGCGCGACCGAACCGGTTTCTGTCTCGCCAGAAACTTCGCACCCACACAGCCGATTTCCTCATCGGCGGTCAGGATCAGCGCCAGCGGCTTCGACAATCTCGCCACGCCCACCTGCGAAACCGCGGCCAAAACGCAGGCTAGAAACCCCTTCACGTCGCAACTTCCGCGGCCATACAACTTGCCGCCACGCACCTTGGGATGTACCGCCTCCGGCCAAGCCGGATCGTACGGAACCGTATCGGTGTGACACACCAGTGCAAGTTCCACGGCCCTTCTCTTGGCTCCCGAAATCGCAACTAGATTGGATTTCGTTATTCCATTCGGATCGCGATACGAGTAAACGTCGATCGCCCACACCGCCGGATCCAGTTGCCGTAGTGCGTAATCGATTACCGGCTGATTGCACAGCGGCGAGACCGATGGAATCGCCACCAAATCCAGCAGAGACCGGACTTCCGGTCTCACTTCCCGCCCCAAAGCTTCTGCTGCACCGAACTGAATTTGCCAACTATCTCATCCTGCAGCGCGTGCCGCCCGTCGCGCACCAGAAGCTCCCCGCCAACTGCCACGTCGCGCACGGCCGTCCGCTCCATCGCAAAGACAATCGGATTCATCAACGAACTGCCCTCGGCCCCGGCGATGGAAGGGTCGCTCAGATCCACGGTAAAGAAGTCTGCGGGACGGCCCACCTCCAGCGCGCCCCCCGATCCGCCGAGGCTCTCGGCTCCTGTTTCCGTCGCGCTGCGAAAAAGTCTCTTGGCCAGCGCATCGGGCGCGTCATCCGGCGCAAGAATCACGCGCTCCAGTTGCTGCAGCCGCAGATGATACTCCAGCCCTCGGGCGTCTTCCAACAGATCGATTTGTACGTTGCTGTCCGACCCGAAACAGATCCCAGCGCCCGCCTGGAACAAGTCCCTAGCCGGAGCTACGCCGTCGCCCAGGTTCCGCTCCGTAGTGGGACACGCGGCAACCTTGGCCTTCGCTTCTCCCAAATAACGAACCTCATCGGCAGAGATGTGCACTGCGTGAATGCCGGTGAATCGCGAATCCAGCAGACCGTGTTCGTGCAGCAGCTCCACCGGCCGGCGGCGGTATTCTTGCAGGCACGTGTCCACCTCCGCCGGCTGCTCGGCCACGTGCATGTGCAGTGGCATGCTGTTCGCGCGCGCGTAACCCGCGATCTCAGTCAGATACTCGAGCGGTACGGCGCGAACGCTGTGCGGTGCAACGCCTACCCAAGCGGTCCCAGGACGGCACAACCGGGGAACCGCCTCGCGCAGCGCTTCGGTATCGTCGATGAACTGCTCCACCCGCGGCGTGACAAATCTCTTTTGCCATTCGCTCGCGGGCTTGCCGAAGTTGCTGCGTACATAAGCGGTCCTTAGCAGCGCGATGCGCAAACCCACGTCCTGCGCCGCACCGAGGACTCTCGCCGCCAGCAGGTTACGATCCTGGTAAGGCTCGCCGCCCGGAGCGTGATGCAGATAGTGAAACTCTCCAACCGTCGTGATCCCGCTGAGCGCCATCTCTAGAAACGCCATGCGGGAGACGTGATATACCGCCTCCGGCGACAGCTTGTTCGCCGCCAGATACATGTTCTCGCGCCACGTCCAGAACGTGTCTTGCTCCACTCCGGTCCGATACTCCGTGCGCCCCCGGATCGCCCGTTGAAAAGCGTGCGAATGCACATTCACCAGTCCCGGCAGCATGGCCTTGCCCGCCAACCGCCGCGCCGTCGCGAGATCGCCGGCCTCGCGCGAGAAGCGCGTGATCCGCCCCCAGGAATCGGCAAACACCGCCAGCCCCCGTTCGAACTGACCTCCGGTGTAAACAAAGTCCGCCAGCCACCCAGTCTCAAGTGTGTTTCCCAAGAGACTAGGTTACCGCCACTCCCATTCTTGAATTCATGAATCCTTGGATTCTTGGATTCCCAAAAATAACCCTTGACTTAAACTCAACTTCAACCCGTACAGTCAGTTCATGAGAACACTCTTGATCCTCGCGGCATCTCTGCCGCTTCTTTGCACACTCGCAATCGCCCAGGAATCCCCCTTCGCCTGCGATCGCGCGGCCTTAACTCCCGAAGCACGCAAGCGCCACTTTGAGGAACTAGGCCCCAAGTTGCGCGCCATTCACAAAAGCGTTAAGGAATTGCCAGACGGCTACGCGTTCGAGTTTTCTGCCGATCCGGCCACCTTCCATTTGGTCGCCGAATGGGCTGGCGGCGAACACCTCTGCTGCCCGTTCTTCGATATCGACCTGCACCAGGAGCGCGAAAAAGGCGGCGCCTTCTGGATGCGCCTAACCGGCCGCGCCGGCGTCAAACAATTCATCGAGTCCGACCTCGCTAGCTGGATGAAAAGGTGACCGCGAAGGGGACAATGACCGACCGCTGTCCCACAATCCACCAGAGCGCAAGCCACGTCCGAACCCGAACGGTGGCAGCGGTCATTGTTCCCCGTCCGTTCCCCCGCCCCCCATCGTCCTCATGGCAACGGCGTTCATCGGCGGCCAACAATGACTGTGCTGTTGTCGGGTAAAATCGATACCAACGCTCCATGTCTACGCCCCTAACCATCGGCGAAGTCGCCAAGCAAGCGGGCCTCCGCCCCTCCGCGATCCGCTTCTACGAAAAAGCCGGCCTCCTCCCCAAACCACTCCGCGCCAGCGGACAGCGCCGCTACGACTCCAGCATCCTCGGTCGCCTCGCCGTCCTGCAGCGCGCCAAAGATTGTGGCTTGACTCTCGAAGAAGCGCGCGGCCTTTTCAACGATCGGGGCCGCCCCTCCGAGCGCTGGCAGCGCATCGCCCGCAAGAAAATCGCCGAACTCGACGCCATGGCCGAGCGCATCAAATCCATGCGCGACATGCTCGAGCGCCGCTGCCAGTGCGCCGACCTGGACGAATGCGGCCGCAAGATGGTGGAAGCGAAATCCCGCGCGCCACTCTGCTAATTTCGCATCCCTACCGAACCGCGCGGCCAGCGCCCTGTTGCGCCGTTACTTTAGCCCGGCGCCTTTTCTGCCTGTGACCGCTCGCAGTGGATGAAGCGGTTCGCCGTGCGCGGTGACGCCCATTATGGACGGCTGAAGCCAATAACCGCCCGCCGGATTCAGAAATCGGAGCTGGCGCCTCCGCCTCCCGAATCTCCGCCGCCGAACTGGGGCTCGGGACTGCCTGCTTGTGGGTTTGGCATTATCATGTTCGGCGCTGCGAGCCCGATTGCGGTGGCCCCGGCGCTCATCCAGCGTTTGTCCTTCCCCGAAAGGCGCTGCGCCGTAAAGCCGTACCGAATTCCATCCGGCCCACGGGCGAGCCAGCGCCGGACGTAGAGCGCGACACCGATCAACAACACGCCCAGTAGCATCGGGTCCCAGGTATGCCGCTGCCACCCGAGATAAGGCTTATTGGTCGCCAGGGTCAGGACGCCAACGACAACCCCCACTGCGATGACGAATCGGTCCTTCAGGCGCAGACCGCGTGCCAGCACGACCGGCGGCAAGCACCACGTGAGGACCCAGGTGGTCCAGTAGAACGGCCTGGAGAATTCAGTGGTGGCCGGAGGGCCGCCCCACCAGTGGCGGAGCAGGTCCACCGACGAAAGCTGTAGGTTGATCGCCAGATAGATGCCGAGCCAGAGGAGCGCTTCGGCGATGGAATACTGGTTGTCGAGATAGGTGAAGCGATGGCGCGGGCGCATTGCGGCCACGGTCAACAGGCCGGCTGCATAGATCGCCGCGACGATCGCGTGCTGTGCTGGATGCGACGAGGTCCAGCAGCTTGTCATCCAGGGGACGAAAAGCATCGCGGCAAGAGATGCATACCAAAGTCCGAAACGATGCCAAATCCAGAGCGAGGCAATGGCGCCGGCAGCAGTGGCCAGGAATTCCATTTCGTGCGAAGGGCTGTGCCCAGCGGCTAGCAGTCCCACGCACAGAAAGCCGACCGAGCAGGCGGCGAGCCCTTCCTCGATCCCGTAGCGAAAGAGCTGGGCTCGCGCAACGGCGAATTCGGCGGCTCCATAGCATATGGCGGCGAATACCAAAAGGAAGATACCGGTGGCTTGCTCCGAAGCGTGCGAAAGAAAAATCACAAAGAACAGGCCAACTGCCGCGCCCACGATGATTAGGGTAAAGAAGAATAGGACCAGCCGGAGGAAAATGTTGGTGCGGCGAAGCTCGCAGACGGTTTCCTGTTCCATCTGCTGATACTGCGCTTCGCTGACAAAGCTTTCGCCGGCCCAGTCCTTCAGCAGATCGCGGGCGTGCAGAGCTTCTTCGCTGGATGCGTTATACGCTCTCACGCTTCCCTCCCGAACCGGCGCGCGACCATCACCAGCATCACCAGCATGGCGATGCCGGTAAAGAAGAAATAGCCCAGGATCGCGATCCCCTCACTCATGTTGCGAACCAGGATCGCGCTGACGCCTATGTAGCCATACACGGCGGCATAAGCGACGAAGGAAAACTGCCGGCGCTTGAGCCCCCAAGCCAACGATGCACCACAGGCGGCCAGCAGGCCTAGAAGCCATACACCGTAGCCCTCGCGTTGGAAGACCCCCGAGAGCAGTGCCCAAAAGAGAACGTTGGCCGCGATATTCAGATAGGTGCCGAAGAAATGCGGTTTCACGCCGCGGCGCTGCAGTATGGCTCCGGTGCCTGCGATTACGAGACTGTAGAGCATCGCATAAAGCCGGTACTGTTCATCCTGATGGGACGGCCAGTGCGAGATGGTGAGCCCGAACCATCCGGCGAGAGAGGACAAAGCCAGCGACAACACGAAGCGGTTGTCGAAACGATAGGCGAGGAAGAAGAAGAGTCCGGCGGTCGCCAACAGATAGAGATCCGGCTGGCCGGAGAGCATATGAAACCGGTTCTCCAGGTACGCGAGTTCCACGGACCAGATGAGGCTGCCGAGGTAAAGTACGTAATCGAATACCAGACTGGGCGAAGGCGTTTCCGCAGGAGACCAGGCAGGTGCGCGGGAGAAGCAGTACCAAAAACAGGCGGCGAGCATGGCGGTGAGGATGGTCAGCACCAGGACGTCACCCAGTTGCTGCGACCAGGTGCTGACCGTCCAGCCGAGGCCGGCGACGAACGCCAGAATACCAACATAGAGGAGAATGTTCAGCTCAAGAAAAACGGAAAAGGGCTCGCCTCGGGCGAAGCCTGCCAGGAGTGTGTGCTGCTCCGGTGAAATAATGCCGCGGTCCTGCCATTGCTCCAATCGGGAGAATATAGTCATGCCGCCTTCGCTCTCCCGATATAGTGCCATGCGCCCGGAGCCGGGCATTTCATCCGGTAGCCATTCCTTCGGTCCATGAGATTACCCGGCAGAGTGGGAGACCATTCATCCGGTAGCTTCCGGGCCGCCGGCAAACACTACCGGAGTATGTCGAATCCCCAAAACGTTCGCTGGAAACGAAACTAATCTGCCTCCGACAACATCTCTTCCGCGCAAGTAATGTTGTAGCGCGCCTGCGCAATGTCCATCATCGACTTCCGAAAATGCGGGCGCTCCCGCATTACTCGCGCGAATTCGGATTTGTCCAGCACGAAGCAGTCGCAATATGATTTGGCGCGGATCGTGGCGTTTCGCGGCGCGCATGTGAGCAGGCTGATTTCGCCGAAGAAATCTCCTTCTCCCAGTGTCGCGGTGACATGGCCTGAGTCGTCCAACACTTCTACTTCGCCGCATGCGATCAGATACAGTTCCCGGCCGATCTCGCCTTTGCGGATCACCAAATCGCCAGTTTGGAACACCACCGGCTTCAGAGCCATAATCAGCGACGCCAGTAAGACGGCATCGGCTCCCGCGAACAGCGGGACTTTCTCCAGTGTTTCCCGATTGAGAACTTCCACCCATTTCCGTCCGTCTCGCTCAATCAGCTCGAAGGCCGCCTTGGGGCCCCAGCTACCGGCGTCGTAGTTCGGGAAATCCGCTGGTTCGCTCTTCCATGCATCCAACATGGGCTGAGCAATCCGCCACGCAGTCTCCACCAGGTCGGTACGCGAGAACAAGGTCGCGTCCCCGTTCATGCAGCTATAGATCAGAACTTCATAGCCGATCGCGCGTGACGATGTGAACGATTGGCTGTAGTCGAAACGCATGTTCACACCCTGTAGCGTCATCTCCGGTCCCGGCGTCTTGGCTTGAAATCGCAGCTCGATGCCCTGGTTCGGCTGGATGTGAAAGATCAGCCGGTTTGGCTCCAGCGATTCAACCGGTGTTCCGCGGAACACAACGTCTGGCGGATTCTTGAGCTGCACCATGATTTCGGTGCCGCGTTTCCACAGCCGCTTGCCGGAACGAAGGTAGATGGGAACGCCCAGCCATCGCCAGTTGTCGATGAACAGCCTGGCTGCCACGAAGGTCTCGGTCACGGATTGCGGCGGTACACTGGGCTCCTCGCGGTAGCCGGGCGCCGGTTTTCCATCGGCAGTGCGGCCCGGCCCATACTGGCCTCGAACCGTATTGGCGCGCACGCCGGCGGCGTCCATGATACGTACCGCTTCCAACACCTTGGACTTCTCGTTGCGAACCGACTCTGGCGCGAACGAGCTCGGTGGCTCCATGCATAGATACGCCAGCATCTGGAACATGTGATTCTGCATCATGTCGCGCAGCACGCCGGAGCGGTCGTAATATCCGCCTCGCCCTTCCACACCCACCGACTCCATAACGCTGAACTGGATGTGATCGATGAAGTTCCTGTTCCATAGCGGCTCAAACATGCCGTTCGAAAACCGGAACGCAATGATGTTCTGGACAGTCTCTTTGCCGAGATAATGATCGATGCGGTAGATCTGACTCTCGGTCCAGTATTTTAGGATCTCCCGGTTCAACGCGAGGGCGGAAGGCAAATCCGTGCCAAACGGCTTTTCGACAATGATTCGCTTCCAGCCGGCGGAAGACGTCTTGAATCCGGCCTTCTCGAGCTTGTCCGAAATCAGGCCGAACACCGACGGTGGCGTCGCCATGTAAAACAGAACGTTGCCCTTCGCCTGATATTGTTGGTCCAGCTTCGACACCAGTTCCGCCAAGCGGGCAAAGGCAGCGTCGTCGTCGAACTTGCCCGGCATATAGTTGAGTCGCGAGCAGAGCCAGTCCCAAGTCTTGGCGTCGAGTTCCTTGCGCGTGGAAAATTGTTTGATGTCGACCGACATCTTCGCTCGAAATGACTCGGTGGTCATTTCGTCCATCGCGATTCCCACGATGGCGAACTGCTCGGGTAGCAGCCCGTCACAGGCGAGGTTGTAGAACGCCGGCATCAGCAAGCGCTTCGTGAGGTCGCCCGAGGCGCCGAAAATCACCAGGACACACGGCTCCGCAGGAGCTTGCGCGGAAGCTAGCGTGGAGCCACCGGTTGTCAGAGAACTAGTAGGTTGAGGCATAACTGTTGCTCCATGTTACACAATCTAGCCAGGCAAAACGAACCGCATCCATGCCACCCCGGCGGATGCGACGGCGCCATAGTACGTCCCGCGTCGTCGGCCACTCTTCCATCACTTCGAGGTTGCCCTTGGTGCGCATAGGACATGATGCCATCAAGTGGGTATCCGGTCAAACTTGGAAACGGGATTCGCGCCACGGCTCCCCGGCGGAGCGCAGCCGCCGCCTGTCCAGCCATCACCTGCCCGGCGCCGCCGTGCGATGCGAAGCCGCCGCCCGCCACCCTCCGTTTTCCTGGATGAAACTGTCGGTGAATACGATCCGGCTCTTGAGCGCCTGTCCCTTGAATGTTCCCGCCTGGACCGCCGCGCCAGTAACGATCGCGCAATCGCCGTAAACATATACATGCATGTCCGACAGCTTGATGGACGCGATTTTCAACTCCCCCGATTTCAGCGCCGCCAGCACGTCCGCCTTCTTCCCCCGATGCCCACCCTCGTCCGTGTCCACGTAGCGATCCGTCAGAATCAGGTCCAGCATCACCAAGTCTGCGGTCGCCAGCCCCGCCGCCCAGTGGTTCTCAACGTCCACCAGCGCCGCCTCGGCCGAACCCTGAGCCCGCGCTCCACCGACCAACATCAGCACCCCGCCCACCACCGCCATCAGCTTTCCGGACATCGATGCCTCCCCGAGTCCGGCATCGTATCACACTCCCGAGCCGGGCTTAAGTGGCCTGACCGAACTAGCAGCAAGTGGTTATTGATTCCCGCAAGCGCTCGTGTGACGATAACTGAATTGCTATGAGCTCTCCGCAGGTGTTTGGACCCTATTTCACACTTGCAGCGTTCCTGATTGCCGCATTCATAGCCGTGGGTCGAGAGTTCTGGCTGGCCCGGGGACTCGACAAGGCCCATCCCCTCGGCCGCGTTTCTCTGGCCGTTCCGATCGCCGTCTTTGGCGCGGAGCACCTGACGTCGGCTCAAGCCATCATGAAACTCGTCCCGTCGTGGATGCCCGGCAAGCTCTTCTGGACCTACTTCGTTGGCATAGCCCTGATCGCCGCGGCCCTCAGCTTTACTTTTCGGGTTTGGATCCCCTTATCCGCCACGCTCCTCGGAATCATGTTCTTCTGCTTCGTGGCGATGATGGATCTCCCGGCTGTCATCGCCGTGCCGGACAATCGGCTCCGATGGGCGTTACTCGCCAGGGAGTCGGCATTCGGCTCAGGCGCCATTCTCCTGGCCATCACCAGCCTCGCGCGGAAACGAACGCCTGCTGAGAATCGCATCGCCATCGGCGCGCTCTACTGGATTGCCCTTGTCTCCATGTTCTACGGCATTGAGCATTTTCTTCACCCGGAGTGCGTACCTGCCGTCCCGCTGGCGAAAGTGACGCCCCTCTGGATTCCACTCGCGCACTTCTGGACCGTTCTCACGGGAATCGCACTGGTCATCGGAGGGGCAGCAATGTTTGCGAGAAATGTCTCGCGGCAATCGGCGGCCGCACTCGGCGCGTGGGTCGTCCTGCTCGTGGTATCCCTTTACCTCGCCATCATGATTTCGCAGCACGACATCGAGGGCCTGAACTATTTTACGGATACACTCATGTTCGGCGGCGTCCTGTTGCTCGCCTCTTGCCCCTACGCCGAACATCGCCACGATTGCGGTCCGTTGAATAGCCGGGAAGTTCTCCCAAGACAGCGATGAGCATCTCAGGTGGTTCATTTCGAAAATTAAGACGAAGCCCCCCGCAGGTTGAAGCGGTTTACCGGGCGTATACGGTGTATACTGGCCCGAGACGGTGCCGAAAGACAAGCCTGTGGGCCAAAGCGCATCAACTTACCGGAAAGGTAGTACAGGCTTTAGCCTGTGGATGTTCCAAACCGTTCGACAGCCTTTTTCAGGCTGTCCCGAAGGTTGGCTCGATCGTCAAAAAGCGCCAGCCTTGCAGATGAATCGGCCTAGTCGATGACCAGGGAGCAAAATATGATCGTGAAGCCGTTGTGTGTACGTTGCCTCGCGGCCCCAGTGGCTGCTTTTTTCACGTTGTTGGTGACATCGGGCGTATTGCTTGCGCAGCCACCTACCATCGCGAAATCTTTCAACCCGTCTGCACTTTCCATCGGACAATCTTCCATCTTGACTTTCACCGTCACCAACCCGTCGGGCAGTCCAATCACGGCAGTTGCCTTCACCGATACTTTCCCGGCCAACCTTTTCGTCCAGAATCCCAACAACCTCACCGGGTCCTGCGGCGCCGGGACCATCACGGCTATCCCCGGCAGCAGCGCGGTCAGTTTGAGCGGCGGAACCATCCCAGCCAGCGGCTCCTGCATGTTCTCCGTGAATGTCCTGGTACAGCACCAGACCACGGACAACGCGACTCCGTACACCAACACCACCGGTAATGTAAGCGCCAGCAGCGGAACGGGTAACACGGCGACGGATACGTTGACTGTCGGCGGCAACTCGTTTTCCATCGCCAAGGGTTTCTCCCCCAACGCGATTAACCAGGGCTCCAACTCCACGCTGATCTTCACTCTTACCCAAGCAAATTTCGCCACACCAGGCGGTTCAGCCGATATCGAATTCTCGGACCCACTGCCACCTGGAGTCGTGGTGGCAACCCCCAATGGTCTGGACCCAGGCACATGTGGCCCTACCAACGCGATGCTGGTGATCAATGCCACCGCTGGATCGAGCAGCATCACGGTGGGCGACTTCCCCGACCGCAACACTGGCGGCGATGGCACCGGAATCAATCTCGCGCCCGCCGGGACCCCTGGAGACACCTGCCAATTTAGCGTCAGCGTAACCGGCATCACCAGCGGCACGAAGGTGAACACCACTTCGAACGGGATACAAGGCGTGAATCTTACAAATTCCTCCGGGAATCCAGGGACGGCCACTCTGAACGTAATAGTGGTCGCGACGCCGCCCACCATCGCCAAGGCCTTCAACCCCACCACCGTTTCCATCGGGCAAACTTCCACCTTGACCTTCACCGTCACCAACCCGGGCTCGAATCCACTCACCGGAGTTGGATTCACCGACACTCTCCCAGCCAATCTATTCATCCAGACCCCCAATGGCCTGACCGGTTCGTGCGGCGGTGGGACCATCACCGCGACCGCCGGGACCGGAACCGTCAGTTTGAGCGGCGCCACCATCGCGGCAAGCAGTTCGTGCTCCTTCTCTGTATCCGTGGTGGCGTTTGTCGGGACACCCGCCGGGCAAATCTACACCAACACCACCGGCAACGTCACCTCCAACGAAGCGGGACCGGGCAACACGGCGACTGCTACATTGACGGTCACTGCAATGAGCGCTCAATTTGTGATCGGCGACACCAATGCCATCGTTGGCGATACCGTCACCTTCTGGGGCGCGCAGTGGGCCAAGGACAACACGCTGAGCGGGGGCCCAGCCCCCAACGCCTTCAAGGGTTTCACCGATACCGTTCCGGCCAGTTGCGGCGGGGATTGGATCAGCCGCCCCGGCAACAGCTCGCAGCCGCCCGACACCGTGCCTCTATTCATGGCGGTAATCGCCTCGAGTACCATCACTAAGTCGGGCGCGGCTATTACCGGCGACATCCCTAAGATCGTCGTCGTTCGAACCAATCCCGGATATGGACCGTCGCCTGGGCACACTGGAACCGGCACGGTCGTGGCTGTGGTCTGTCCTTGAAGATTAAGACCCCTGCATCCTGAGCCAGGAGGTCGATCTGGGCGATCAGAACAAGGTAATTGATCGGCGATGTGTCCGCGACGACAACCATGCCGACAGCCGGCTCAGCGCTGAGCCTCTCTCGCGCGCAATTGACGGAGCGTCTCTCGATCCTGCTCGAAGTCAACCGCCGTGAAGTCGTAGACTTCGTGGTCCTTCAGGAAGGCATCTACCTGCATCCGCGTTTCGAACCCGAGCAACCGGCAATTCCAACGTGATCTGCATGTTCGACGCCCTTCAGTTCATTATCTCCAGGCGCTGGTCCTTGAAGTCAGGCGAAGCAGGCCTCCTACTTGGGCTGCAACGCCGACAGTTTCAGAATATTCGGTAAATCGTGATTGCCCTCGTGACACGCATACTCAAAAGGCGGATTTAACACCCGATTCATGGTGAGTTCGCCCTTCCAAGGCTGCGTGTACGCCGTGGGATCCTCCACTTCAAAGCGGTACAGAATGGTATTGGCGTCCAATAAACTGAATCGCTCCACCACGTGCATGTTGCGATCCCACCCATACATTCCCCCGGCGTCCCCGTAGAACCCGCCGGCATCGTTGAAGTTGGTGGTGTCCACAACCAGCGTCGAGCCTTCCCAGTGCCCCACCGAATCGCCCAGCCACTGCCGGATATTCGACGGCAGATGCGCCCGCCGATCCAGCCGGATGATTCTCGCGTCATGAATCATCTCCGCCTGCACCACCACCGCATCGCCCGTCTGGACGATTTGATAGTTGCTGTTGTAGCGATAAGGAATCATCGGCGCCACGGCCGTTGGAAACACCAGGCATCGATCCTGCAGCCCCATATCCGTCGCGGCGGACGGTTTGTGCAGGCGTGCCACGCGATCCCGCGTGGCGGTTGCGGCAGCGGGAGTCAGGCTGGGAAGCCGGCCATTGGAGGGCTCGGTGATGATGGACGTCCGCAGGCTGGGAAACATTACTGAACCGGTCTCCAAACGGCTCAGTGGATCGTCCCCCCCGCCTCGCGCCTTCCTTTGCAATTGGGCCGCTTGTTCGGCGCTGTAGAACGGTTGGTCCTTCAGCCGGGCCGGCCGTTCCAGCGGAATCGCCGTAGCCGAACTCCAGGCCCCTCCAAAATCGGGATGCGCCGGTTGCGCAACAACGCCCAGCGCCGTACAAAAAACCAGAACCCCAAGGTGCATAGAATCCACACCCTATTATGCCGTGAGTGAAGCGCGGCTTTCTCCTGGCCTAAATCCCGTACCACCTTTTCGCAACTCGTCAGCACGTGGTGGCACATGCTTTAGCTTGTGCGCACAGGCGTTAGCCTGCGAGTACTCCCAGCGGTATACTAACCCTCGTGAAAATCCGGCGCCGCGCCGTGCAACTGGCGCTCACCGCCGCCGCCCCCGGACTATTTCGTCGTCAAAGTAATCGACAACGCCACCGGCCGCGGTGTCCCGCTGATCGAATTAAAGCTGTTCAACAAGGTCAAGTACTACACCGGCAGCGCCGGTCCTTCGAGGGCCGCAAACTTTCATCGCAGTCTCCGGCCACGGATCATGATTGGTAGCACAGGCTTTAGCCTGCGAAAAAACATACTTTAGCCTGTGCGGTCCGAACCTTGTTCCAACGCGAGTTATGATCGAATCACGGGAGCCGCCCGATGATGATCGCCGGCAAAATGGCCAAGTGGCAGCAGTACGGTCACCGAGCCCCGCTCGTCATAGTGCCTCTGTTCGGCGCTTTGATGTGGTGGGGCTTCCACACAGCTCCTTCGCCGTCTAAGGGACGCAACAGTTTCGCCATCATTTTCCTGATCGTCCTTGCTCTCACCATGATTGGCGGTGTCCTACGGTTTTGGAAAAAGATCGTCAAAGAATTCACCTACGACGGCAGGACCTTCACCTTCAACACACTCGCCAGCCCGGAAATGCAGATGCGGGATCTTTCTGCCATCGAAGAGGTGGCCGATTGGTCAGGGCGCGGAGGCCCTCTGGGATTCTGTATAAAGTTCCGCGACGGAGCGAAGCTTTACCTGCACAACGGCGTATCGAACGCGGCAGCGTTGGCCGAGCGCATGCGCTCCGATCTCGGATCCTCCGCTCTTGACACGCTCGCGGCAGCGAGCCGCCGTCCAGCTCGTCTAGCGCTCATGTTGGTTATCGCTATCTGCGCGGGATTGTTAGCGGCGGTTGCCACCAGCAAGCTATTGCAGCGCCTTCCCCCGGAAATCTCCCGCACCGAGTTTCTCTCGGAAGTGAACCAGCGCCACGTGGATAAGGTTGTGATTCGAGACCGAACGCTAATCAGCGGCACAAGTTCCACCCGTGGCGCCTTTCGCGTCAGGATACCAGTGGACGACGTCATGTTGAACGACTTGCGCTCCCGAGGAGTAGCAGTTGAGTTCGAAACCAGCTCCGGCTTGACCCCATGACCTGACGCTGGAGTTTCTAGCATTTTCTTTCACAGCCAGAAGCCTGTGCAGCAAGCTCTGACAGGTCCTTGAGAAAATACTCGTCAGCAAGTGGTAGCACAGGCTTTAGCCTGTGGGTGCTCCCGACCCCACTCTGCTTCAATTCCGCGACGCCACCCGGACCGGTCAAATTCGCAGACAGCTTGCGTTACCAGGACGTGCGTCTCCGTCCTGTTCTCCAACATGTACGGCCAATTGCATTGGTGGCTCAACCTGCCAATGTCGA
>DASQGY010000046.1:0-7236 GCA_035632375.1 Bryobacteraceae bacterium
TGATTCTAGCGTAGGGGTCCCACCCGTTCCCATCCCGAACACGGAAGTTAAGCCCTACAGCCCCGATGGTACTGCCCGCGCGAGTGGGTGGGAGAGTAGGAAGTTGCCCGATTAAAACAAAGCCCCGGCCGGTGCAAACCGTCCGGGGCTTTTCTGTTTTGCCGGTAGCCTCTCAGCGTGGGACGATGGAATAAGCATGGTCAAGATGACAATACGTCTGGACCCGGCGGTTGCCCTCGCATTAGAGCAAATGGCTCAGGCGCAGCATCGCAGCCAAGCCGAGCTGATTCGCGATGCGTTGAGCGCCTATACGAAGCGCGGCGGGCGTCCGCTTCCCTCCGGGCTTGGCGCGTACGACAGCGGTGAATCCGATGTTTCCAAACGTGCAGAGGAAATACTTGCCGACGCTGCTTAGGATACGGATACGATGAAAGCGCTCGCGTTTCGGAAGGCTGTGACCATGGACCACTCCAATTTCCTCGACGACGTGCTCGGGCTGCTGGAGGAAGGTGGGATTCGGTTCTGCGTCATCGGTGGACAGGCCGTCAATGCGTATGTGGAGCCGCTCGTCAGCTTGGACTTGGATGTGGTAGTGGCCGTCGAGCAGATTGATCGGGCTCGGAAGTTGCTCGAAGCCCGCTTTCACGTCGAAGAGTTCCCTCATAGTCTGAATGTCGCCGCCACTGGCTCCGAATTGCGGGTCCAGATTCAGACGGATCCGCGTTATGGCGATTTCGTTGCGCGCGCGTCGGTTCGCGAGGTACTTGGCCTTCCGCTGCCGGTTGCATCCCTCGAAGATGTGCTGCGGGGGAAGATCTGGACGGCGTCCGATCCAACAACGAGAGGGAGAATACGTCGCAAAGATCTGCTGGATATTGAGCGCATTCTTGAGGCTCATCCACAGCTAAACACCCGCGTGCCGAGACAAATTCTGGAGTGTTTTTCCGACAACTGAGATGAAAAACCTGATCGCGATCGTTTGTCTATCGGCCTGCTTCGCCCAGCCGCCTGCCAAACCCGACAACCCCTGGGCCCCGCTCTCCTTCCTCCTCGGCGACTGGACTGGCGAAGGCACTGGCCAACCTGGCCAAGGCGCCGGCGGCTTTTCCTTCCTGCCCGATCTCGAGAAGAACGTGCTGGTCCGCAAGAATCGCGCTGATTATCCCGCCACCAAGGACCGGCCGGCGTTTTCGCACACCGACCTGATGATCGTCTATCGCGAGCCTGGCGCGGTCAAGTTGCGCGCCATCTATTTCGATTCCGAGGGCCACGTCATCCACTACACTGTCGACCCCTCCGCCGACGGCAACGCCGTGCAGTTCCTGAGCGACTCCTCCACGTCGAATCCGCGCTACCGGCTCACTTACACCAAAACCGGCGCCGACACGGTCGGCATTCAATTTGAAATCGCGGTTCCGGCCAAACCGGATTTCTTCACCACTTACATTCAGGCCACCGCCCACCGTAAGTGACTTATGCCCGCCGCAAATATCGATGAAGTGATCGCAACGCTCACCGGGGCTTGTTCGATCCCTCCGACGGATACTTTCAGTTACCGGTGAACGCGCCAGTCCTACCTCTTTTCTTCCCGACCTGCAAAAATAGAGATTCATGCGTCTCCGCACACTCCAAGGCAAACTCAAAGTCGAGCACAGCATCATCGACGGACTCCGCCCTATCCTCGAACAAATGCTCGCCGACAACCCCGGCATCCGCTCCGTCATCCCCGGCGTCATCCGCCCGGTGCGCGACGCCAAAGGAGGAGTCAGAATCCGAGTGACCGTCCCCACCACCAACGGCTGGAAAGCCATCGCCCTCAGCGCCGGCGCGCGGCAGGAACTGTTCCTCAGCACCGCCCTCACAAAAGGCGAGGTCGAGCAAGCCATACACAGCGCGGTGGAGGCCGCCGCATGAATCCACAACTGGATTTTTCTCCTGAGCGCATGCGCGAGATCGGTTACCGCGTGATCGATCAAATCGTCGAACACCTCGCCACGCTCGGCGATCAGAGAGTCGGCACGAAAGCCGATCCCGCGCAGCTCCGCCCCGCCCTGATGGAGCCCGTCCCCGAGCACCCCGCCGATTTCGAAACAGTCCTGGCCCAACTCGATCGCGACGTGCTCCGCAACACGATGCACGTCAACCATCCGCGCTTCTTCGCCTACGTGCCCGGCCCCAGCAATTTCGTTAGCGCCATGGCCGACGCCATCATCTCCGGCTACAACGTTTTCGCCGGAACCTGGGTCAGCGGTTCGGGTCCGGCCGCGGTCGAACTCGCGGTTATCCACTGGCTGCGCGAAATCTGCGGATTGCCCGCGAGCGCCGGCGGTTTGTTCGTCAGCGGCGGGACCATGGCCAATCTCACCGCCCTGGCCGTCGCGCGCCACGCCAAGCTGGGCGAGAGTGCCGACCGCGCCACCGTCTACTTTTCCGATCAGGCGCACTCCTCGCTCGAGAAAGCTCTGCGCGTGATCGGCATCGCCGCGGAGAGCATTCGCAAGCTGCCGTCCGATTCCGACTATCGTCTGTCCATCCGCGATCTCGCTCAAACCATCGACAAGGATCGCGCCGCGGGGGAAAAACCTTTCTGCGTCATCGCCAACGCCGGCACTACCAACACCGGCGCCATCGATCCCCTGCCTGAACTCGCCCGCCTCTGCCGCGAGCAGGGCCTCTGGCTCCACATCGATGGCGCATACGGCGCGGCCGCCGCTGCTTCCGAACGTGGCCGCGCGCTGCTCGCCGGACTCGACCTGGCCGATTCCCTCTCGCTCGATCCCCACAAATGGCTCTTCCAACCCTTCGAGATCGGCTGCGTCCTGGTACGCGATGGCTCGTTACTCAGCGACACCTTTCTCATCCTGCCCGAGTATCTAAAGGACACCCATCAACATTCCGCCGAGTTCAATTTCACCGACCACGGTCTGCAACTCACCCGCGGCTTCCGCGCACTCAAGCTCTGGATGTCCATCAAGGTTTTCGGTATGGCCGCCTTCCGCGCCGCCATCGATCGCGGTTTCCAACTTGCCGAGTTCACCGAAGCCTGCATCCGCAAAATGCCCGGCTGGGAGATCGTCACTCCGGCCTGCATGGGCATCGTCTGCTTCCGCTATACCCGCGCTGACGACGCCGCTCATCTCGGTTTAGTCCAGACTCTTCTGCAAGATGGCTTCACTTTGATTACTTCTACCGTGCTGCGGCATAGGACTGTTCTGCGCACCTGTACCATCAATCCCCGGACCACCGAAACCGATATCCAGCAGAGCCTGGAACGCCTCGACAGCTTCGCGCGCCGTCTGACATAAGGTACTCGACCCTAGCCAGGTACTAAGTAGTTGAAACGTTTATACCTTAGTCTCCATACAGCGCTAAGGTTGCGACCGTCGTCCGCCGATGAGAATACAGGTAGGAACAGGATCACTCATTTACCGGGTGGTCCCTGGACTCCCGATAAAGAGAACCGGCGTGAAGATCCTTATCGCAGACGACAGCATCGTGTCGCGACATCTGCTCGAAGCCACACTTCGCAAGTGGGGTTACGAAGTAGTTGTGGCTTGCGACGGCGACGAGGCCTTGCACCAACTGCAGAAGGAGAACGCGCCCAGCCTGGCCATTCTCGATTGGATGATGCCCGGCCTCACCGGCCTCGAAGTTTGCCGCCAGATCCGCAAACGGGCCTCTGAACCCTACACCTACATCCTTCTCCTGACTTCCAAAAGCCAGAAGGAGGACCTGATCGAAGGCATGGATTCCGGCGCCGACGATTACATCACCAAGCCCTTCGACCAACACGAACTACAGGTGCGGCTGCGCGCCGGCACCCGGTTAGTGGACTTGCAGGCCGAACTGATGGCCGCGCGCGAGGCGCTGCGTGAACAAGCCACCAAGGACTCGCTCACTCACCTGTGGAATCGCAGCTCCATCTTCGATATCCTCTGCCGCGAGCTCTCCCGCGCCGGCCGCGACAGCAAGCCCGTGGGAGTGGCCATGGTGGACCTCGATCATTTCAAGAATGTCAACGACAACTACGGACACTTCGCCGGCGACGCTGTCCTGTGCGAGGCAGCCCGCCGGATGCAGAACGCCATACGGCCCTACGATTCCATCGGCCGCTACGGCGGCGAGGAGTTCCTGATCCTGCTGCCGGGGTGCGATGAACAGAGCAGCTTCACCCAGGCCGAGCGCCTGCGCAAGCAGCTCTCCCAGGCCACCATGTCCCTCACCGATACTTCGCTTTGCGTAACCGCCAGTTTCGGTGTCACCACCGCCGTTCCCGGTCAGCCCTGGACCCCCGAAGAACTGATCCGCAAAGCCGACGAAGCACTCTACCTGGCGAAAAAACTAGGCCGCGACCGCGTGGAGTTCCTCTCCTACGATCCGGAACGCTCCGTGGTCAACGATCGCATCGAAACCGAAATCGTTGCCCAGTAGATAGGGAACAGAACACAAGGAATACGAGGGAGGCAAGGAATACGTGCAGCCTTGCTCAAACGGCCACGTAGTCCTTGTCTTCCTGGTATTCCTTCCCAAGCCTTCTTACGCCCCCAGCGCCGAGGTGACCAGTACGGTGTCGAGATACTCAGTTATTTCCTGCACCTTTCCGCCGGAGATGCGGTAGATCCAGCAGTAACTGTTGTTATACGGTTTACCCGTTTTTGTGGTGACGCGGCCACGACCCTCCACCACCACATGATCGTCATCCGCGATGATGCGGAGTGCGGCGACGGTATATCGGTCGGCGAACTGAGAAAACAATGGGCCGAGGAGTTCGGCGAGGACGGCCTGCTTGCCGTGAAACGTTCTAGACCATTTGGTCGTGCCGATGATAGTCCAGCGGACATCGTCGGCCAGACTCCCGATGAAGAGTTTCGAGTTTCCGGTCGACAACTCGGAAAAGATGTCTTGCATCAGTTGCTTGTTTTCGATTGCGCTCATGGTGGAACCGAAACACAAAAATATACCAGGGAATAAGCTGCCGTTAATGCCAAGCCGCTCGTATTCCTGGTATTCCAACTCCCGCTCCTGACAACGAAACTCGCGAAAGTCTGCACGAGAATCGTCGGGAGTGAGGCGATTCCCGGCCTCCTTACGCTATGTGGGTTGAAGGCACATTCCCAAAGGATGAACTCACGAACCATAGGCTCCCTGCTGGAGCCTGAAACCTAGTGCCTTTGCGCCACTTGAAAGTGACTCAGCGTACTCGCGTAAGCCGACAACCCCTTGTAGAGCGCCTCCGCCAACCGCTGCCGATACTCTGGGCGATTCATCACCGCCTCGTCGTGCGCGTTGCTGATGAAGCCGATCTCCGCCAGTACCGATGGCATTGATGCGCCGATCAGCACCACGAACGGCGCTTTGCGCACGCCGCGATCCCGCGCATGAGCTTCGCTCTTGGTAGTGAAGGAATAAAGCGCCGATTGAATGCGCGCCGCAAACTCCCGCGACTCCTCCACTTTGTCCTTCAGCGCGATCTTCTGCAGCAGATCCTGCAACTCGAAGACCGTCTTCTGCGACCCCGAGTTTTCGCGCGCGGCCACGTCCAGCGCAGCCTTCGAAGTAGTGAAGTTCAGGTAGTAGGTCTCCACGCCCGCAGCCGACGGCAGCGGCGAGGAATTGGCGTGAATGGACAGGAACAGATCCGCCTTCGCCTGGTTGGCGATCTCGGTGCGCCGTTCCAGCGGGATAAAAGTATCGTCCGATCGCGTGTAAATCACTTCGCTGCCCAGCCGGTCTTCAATCAGCGCGCCGAGCCGCTGCACCACGTCCAGAACCAGATCCTTTTCCCGCAAACCCTCCGGACCGATGGTCCCGGTATCGTGGCCGCCATGTCCCGCGTCCAAAACAATCCGCCCCACTTTGAGGCCCAGCACGCGGGTCATGGACCGGTCGCCGGAACTGTTCCGCTTCGCCGGCAGCGCAATTCGTGAAGGACCTGGCGTCACTGGCGCCACAGGCGGAGGCGCTGGCGTGATAGTGGAGGGCGCGCTTACCTTCGCCAAAGCTACCGGCGGCGGCGATGCACGGTACGTCACTGGCGAAAGCCGCGAGCCGATGTTATTTGCCTGCGTGCTCGTCGTCGGCGTCACCATCGGGGGTGGTTCCAGCGCTGGAACCGGCTGCTCGCGCTTCTGCGAAAGATCCTTCGCGGGCGAGCTAGGCGGCAAGAACGCGCGCCTTTCCACTACCTTCGGCACAACTGGATCCGGCTTCGGAGGCGGAACAATCTCGGCTTCTATCGGCGGCTTCATCGGCAATTTCGCCGCGGCTGCCGCGGGAGTGCGCAATTCGATGATCAACCGGTCCGGGTTTTCCAAACGCGAAGTCGTCGCCTCAGCGTCGCCTACCATGTCCAGCACCACTCGCGTCACGTTGTGCTGTGTCTCGGCCACGCGGATCTGCTTCAGCAACCGATCCGATACCGGAATCACCGTGATGCCTTTTTGCCCCAGTGTGGGCCGCGTGCCGATCAAATCGAAAAACAGCCGGTCGGGATTCTGTAGATGATCGGAGTGAACCCGGAACTCGCCGTCGGTCTCAATCGCGATCCGCGTCACGTCCCCGAGCGTCCAGAAGCGCACCGCCTTTACGTGCCGAACTTCCGTTGACTCTTGCGCCGGCAACAGCACTGCGGTCAGCAGGGCGCCCGTGAACAATGCCGTCGTGGCTGCCGATCGTGCACCCGCAAAACATTGGGGGAGGTGGAGCATATTCTTGTTAACGGGTCTCGATGTGCAGCCGGCCCTCCTGGTCCAGGTATCCTTTGATGTGCCGAGGTTCGTCATCGCCAGTCTTCGGCTTTTCGGCGGCCTTCGCCAGCGCGGCGCTCTTCTCGGCGGCGGTCTTGTCCGCTGCGTTCTTGGCCTGTCCGTACTTCTTGCCAACCTTATCCACGTACTTCATCGTTTCCGGATACGGCGGCACGTTGCCATACTTACTCACCGCGCCTTCGCCGGCATTGTATGCCGCCAACGCCAGCCGGTCGTCCTTGAAGGTGTCCTGCAGAAACTTGAGATACTTCACGCCGCCTTCGATGTTTTGCTTGGCGTCGAAACTGTCCTTCACGCCGAACCGCCGCGCGGTCGCGGGCATCAATTGCATCAGCCCTTGCGCGCCCTTGGGCGAAATCGCAAACGGATTATAGTTGCTCTCCACCTGGATCACGGAATCCACCAGCAGCGGGCTCACGTCCAGACTCTTCGCCATTTCGTTCACCAACACACGAACCCCGTCATCGGC
>DASQGY010000047.1:0-5623 GCA_035632375.1 Bryobacteraceae bacterium
CTATCGCGAAACGCATCCCATCATCACCCAAGGACTCGGGCGCGCCACCACCTTCCTTAGCCTGGTAAGCCTGATCACGCTGATCGTCGGCGCCATCGGTGTCGCCACCGCCATGCATGCCCACATCCAGCAGCGCATGGATTCCATCGCCATCATGAAATGCCTCGGCGCGCGCTCCATCCATTTGATGCGCATCTATCTCATCCAAACAGTGGCGCTCGGCCTGGCCGGCGGATTGCTGGGTGTCGCTTTCGGAATCGCCATCCAACGCGTATTCCCGCAATTCCTGGCCCGCTATTTTCAACTGGAACCATCGGTGCGCTGGGACTTGATCACGGCGGCGCAGGGCATTGGCATCGCCTTGCTGTCTACGCTGTTGTTCACGCTCCCGCCGCTCCTCAGTATCCGCCGCATTCGCCCGAATCTGATTTTGCGGCGTGAAATGGCCGAGACCAAACCGAACTGGCGCGGCCGTTTGCTCGAAGCACGCGCGTCCATCGCAGCCGGCGTAGCCATCGTTCTCGGCATCGGCGGCATCGCCATGTCCTTCGCCACCGGCACCCGCAACGATATCTGGAAAACCGGCGCATATTTCTCCGGCGCGCTGGTAGTCAGCCTAACCGTGCTAGCCGCAATCGCCTGGTTAATGCTCCGAGGCTTGAAGATGGCCAGCCGTCGCAGCTTGCCGACGTCCATCCGCCACGGCATCGCCAACTTGTACCGGCCGGGCAATCACGCGCAATCCGCCTTGGTCGCGTTGGGCATCGGCGTGATGTTTACCCTCACTGTCTATCTAGTCGAGCGCGGCGTCATCGCGCAGATGAACCGGAACGCGCCGCCCGGCATGCCCAATGTCTTCCTAATCGACATCACTCCGAAAGATCGCGACGCCGTGCTCGCCCTGATCAAGCAGCAGCAGGGCATTGAAGGCTCGCCCGAGCTGCTCGGCACCGTAGCCGCCAAGTTGGTCGAAGTCGATGGCCAGGACATCCAAAAAATGCAGTTGAAAGGTTGGGCCCGCCGCTTCCGCTTCCCGCGCTCCGTCACTTCCGCCGTGGCCATGTCCAGCTACGTCGAAGTGCTTCGCGGCACTTGGTGGGACAAATCGAACGGCCCCGCCACGCCCGAAGTCTGCGTGTCGGAGGAAGCCGCGAAAGTGCTCGGCATCAGTCCCGGCTCCATCACCCGCTGGACCAGTGCGGGCAAGGAACTGACCGCCCGCGTAGCCTGCATCCATCGCATTGATTCCATCCACCTGGCCAGCCGCGTCGAGTTCATCTTCAGCGCTCATGCCCTCGACGGCTTCCCGCTGATCTACTACGGCGCATTGCGCGTCCAGCCGTCCGCAGTCTCCGCCCTCCAGCAATCGCTTTACCAGCGCTACCCAACGGTGACCGTGGTAAACATGGCCGACGTCCTCCAGACATTCCAAAAAGTAGTGGACCAGATCGCCCTGGTGATCCGCTTCATCTCCATGTTCGCGATTCTAGCCGGCGCAATAATCCTATCGTCGAGCGTAGCCGGCACCCGCTTCCGCCGCATGCGCGAAGTAGTGATCCTGAAAACTCTCGGCGCGACGCGGTGGCGCGTCAGCCGCATCTTCTCGGTGGAATTTCTGATTCTAGGCGCAGTGGCCGGTACAATGGGCGCACTGCTCGCTAACGCCTTCGCGAGTCTGCTCCTCAAACGTATGCTGGACGCCCAACCATCATTCCCCCTGATGCCCAGCCTGCTAGCGATCCTAGCCACAGCCCTGATCGCAAACGCCGCCGGCTGGATGGCCAGCTTCCGCATCCTGGGCCAAAAGCCGCTCGAGATCCTGCGCGAAGAGTAGCATCACCTTAGCTGGTAACTATTTCTGTTTGGGGTGTTTGGTTGCGTAGGTTTCGTCTCCACTGGTGGGGTCTTGTCACCACCGCTGTGCGACGCAACTTCGTACGCCGTCGCTGTAATCGCGCCGGTTATCAACAGCCCGGTGAGCCACTTCTTTCTGTCGCTTTTCGAAATGTTAGCTGCCAACGGCACCCTTTGCGAACGTGTAGGATCGTTATCCAGCACCGTCATGATGGCCTGTGCCGATTTCTTTCCCTTGAAGGTTACTTGCACCGGACAGGACTCGCCCCGTCCCAATGGCGGCACTCTGAGGCAAGCTGAGGGATCCACGACGAAGTCGTTGCCGTTATCCACTGCGAACTGATCGAATTTCAGATTACCGTCGCCGTTGTTCCGTATGTATAGCGTCTGCATCCGCTGCTTGTTGTCGAACTCCGCCGGATTAGGCGAGATGTCCGCTTTCGGAACAGGGCGAGGACGCACGCCTCCATCGAGTGCGGAACGGTCCAGTTCTTTCCCCTCGCTCAACGCCACCAGGAACACTTCATGCTGGCCTTCGTGATTGGCCAGGAACGTAACCGGCACACCGCACAACGCTCCTGGCTGGAGCGGGACGCAGTTGGGTATCCGAGGCGAGAAATCCTCGATGTGATCGCCCGCCAGGCGGAATCGCAAATCCTGAATCGCCGTCGTTCCGATGTTCTTGAGAACGGGGATCTTGGTGAGTGACGTATTAGTTTCCAACTCTCCGTACGAATACATTTTTTGATCGAATTGCGCGGTGGGCGCGGCCGGGACCACAATCTTCGGGTCAGCGTGACCCGACAACTGCACTGTATCGCTTCCCGTTCGCGCCAGAGTAGCCATTGGCGAGCCTGGCATGGCCGGATGGAACGAGACCTCGACGTAGCACTTTGCCTGCGGATCTAGCTCTCCGCCGGCGCAAGTGGCGCGGTCGAAACGGAAATTCATGGAATCCGACAGCGTGATTTTCCCCAAAGCGCCCCTAGCTGTGCCGACGTTTTGGAACGTAACCACTTGCGCCGGACTGGCCGCACCCACTTCGAGAGAAGCAAATTTGATTTGGGTGGGAGTCACCACAATCCGGGCAACACGCGTTGGGACATTGTTCTTGCTCTGGACATCGCTTTTGGGATCTGAAGTCCCCTTGGGGGTTCGATCTACACCGCCAGTGCCGATGTCGCCGCCCCTCGTCTGGCTGCTTGTGTTGTCCGGTGTGGGCGCAGGAGCACTCCGGTCCATGACGAATAGCGCCGCAAGAAAAAGCGCCGCTCCGGCATACTTTCTACGATCCCGCTGCCAGTTGCGCTGATTGGCGGGGCCGGTCACGCGAAAATCGAGATGACCCGCGTGCATATTAGTGGCCGGTCGCTGCTTTGGCGGCCGGTCCCTCCTCGAGTTCCAACGTCCCGACCACCTTGACTTCGGGCTCCCGCGGCACACCCACCGGAGGCGACAAGGACCTGGTGAATTCCGAGACCTGCTGCGCCCCGCCCATCAGAATTAGAAGAGTCAGCACAAAATCGAGTGGACCATTGGTGAACCCAATGTGATGCAGCATTCCCGAGCCCACCACGGTCAATACCGCGATGCTCAACGGCGCGGAGAGTGCGAAGTACCACACTTTGCGCGACCGCACGGCCGCGGGTTTCGCAGGATCGTCGTCCTTCAGGGTGGCCGGATCCGGGTACTTGCCGCTCCATGCCTTGGAGTAAGCGAGCACGAACAGCAGTCCGCCGACGATCCGGTCGATTGCGAAAGCCACCAGCAGCATAAACGCGATCACTGATGCTCCGCCAAGTTTGTCTGCCATAAGGCACCTTCCTTTCGAAGAAAAACTAGAGCAGCACTACCGCGCGGCTGCTCCCGTCGCGCGGCTCACCGTTAAATAAGCTCCCGACGGTGAAGGAACACCGCCGATCGTGATCACCAGCGATTGATCTCCATCAGGCACGCCATCCGGTACTCGCAGATTCACTTGATAGAGGCCCGCGTTCTGAGAGACGCCCACGTAAAGGATGTCGGACGGCGCTAAGAGCACTCCTCCAAATGAGATCGACACCGGTGCGGTCACCTGAGCGGCGATTCCCGGCAATTCTCCAGGCCCGAAGGCGGGATCGGTGACACCGAAGCCCGTGGCAAACAAGGTCAGGATATCGCCCGGTCCGACTGCCTTGGACAACAGACCTGGCAGCAATCCCGGCGCTCCGACGTAGACTCCAGTCACCGCATTCAGCGCCGCGATCGGATTGTGGCCGTTGCCGTTGTGCAGGAAGTAGAAAAACTCCGGGCTCGCCGCTTGGACCGCGACAGTGATCGCGGTGCTGGACTCGGCCTGCGGCGTATCGCACTTGTTGACGACTTGCACCGCGACTTGCCCCGTCACTTGCGGCACCTGGACGTTTAGTTGCCCGGGGAACACCGCGAACATCGGCGCGCGCTGTGTTCCGAATAAGACACACACACCACCGAGGTTTGTGGGGAGCTTCCCGTTTATCAGATCGCTTACCGCAACAACACGGCTGGTTCCGGCCGGAGCGAACTTGTCGCCAAAAATCGTCGCAATGGCGTTGGCAGCCAGCTTGGTCACAGGTGGTGCGCTCAAGCCCGCACTGACGATTCCGCCCGTTGAGACAACTGGTGCAGTCGGAGAAATCGCGATCAGAGAAAACGCTATGTTGTTGCTGCCAGTGGAAGCCACCAGGCTGACGTTGCCGGGCACAACGCCGAGAGTTATCGCCGTGCTCGCTGTTCCATCGGGCAGAGTAATGGCTTGAGGCGGATTGGCGATTGCGCCGTTCGATGGATTGGCAGTAAAGCCTACAATCACACCCGGTACGCCGGCTCCGTTGGTATCCGTCACTTTGACTACCAGCCGTGCTGTCAATAGTGACCCAGCCAGTCCGCTCTGATTGTTGCCGCTCACGATGCTCATCGTCTTGACGGCTACTACCTGCGGCGTGAGTCTGCGAATGCGGTCATTCAGCAGGTCCGAAACGAAGACGTTGCCGGTCGCGTCCACTGCCACCCGCTGCGGATCGAGTTGCGCAGCGATTGCCGGACCACCGTCGCCGCTGGCCGGTCTAAATTGTCCGTTACCGGCGATGGTCGTAATCAGCCCGCTTGCCGTGATGCGGCGAACCACGGAGTTGCCGCTGTCGGCTACGAAAACATTGCCGCTGTTATCCACCGCGACGCCTGTGGGGAAATCCAGGAGGGCGGCAGTGGCGGGACCTCCGTCACCGGCATAGCCCGGCGTGCCGGTGCCCGCAAAAGTACTAATTGTGCCGTCGGGAGCGATCTTGCGAATTCTGTTATTGCTGCGGTCGGCCACGAAAACATTGTTACGGTTGTCGATCGCGATATCGAATGGGTCGATGCCTGCAGCCAGCGCCGGTCCGTTGTCGCCGGAGAATTGGAATTTGCCGTTCCCCGCGATGGTGGAAATGGTGCCGGAGGGCATTGCAACCTTGCGGATTCGATTGTTATTGAAGTCGGTAAAATAGACGTTGAGTGCGGTGTCTACGGCAACGCCCGTCGGCGCGCTGATCATTGCGCTGCTCGCGGGCCCTCCGTCGCCGCTGTAGCCGTCCTGTGCATTGCCCGCAACGATCGTGGTGACGCCGGCCGGCGTGATCTTGAGAATGAGCGGTTCGTCGTCAGTTGCATAAAAGTTGCCAGCCTGATCCACGGCCACTCCCGTGGGGGCCCCTTTCAACTGGCCGAAGCCGTTGACCACGCCGCCGACGACAAAACGGCGAACCACAGA
>DASQGY010000048.1:0-2253 GCA_035632375.1 Bryobacteraceae bacterium
TCCACTATGCCGGGGAAAAGGCTCCCTGGAAATGGTATGAACTCTACGAGATCGGCACCGTCCCCGCTACCGGCAGCCACGGCACAGACTTGTTCAAGCCGCATCCGGACCTGACCGGCATCATCGTCGACTGGTTTGTCACCACCCTGATAAAGACACCAGGGCGAGCGCAACCGGACACCTTAGCATCGGCGCCCGTCCTCAATGAAATCGAGCTGCCCGGCGGAGTTGCTCGCGTCACACAGCAACTCATAGAAGCGCGCCAGAAAGATCCCAGGGCGGAGTTATTCCCCGAAGTTAGCCTCGACATTCTGGGCTCTGACCATTTGCGCGCCGGCGAAGCGAAGTCAGCGGTTGAGATCTTCAAGCTCAACCTCTTCGCCTATCCGGACTCGGCCGACGCAAACGCCGACCTTGCCGATGCGTACTTGGCAGATGGACAGAAGGATCTGGCGCGGCAGTGTGCCGAAAAGGCCTTGGCCCTGCTCGATTCCCACGCCTCGCCTGCGTCCTCGTGGTCTGACACGGAGCCGAAGCGCGGCCTAATTCGACGCAGTGCACAGCGAGTGCTCAGGACGCTAGATGCGGCCCATTGATTTTTGATAAAGGCGCGATTCGGTTACAAGGCTTGTGCTCGAAATTCCAATCTCTTGGCGCAACGCAATTACTAAATTGAGGGGAGTCACTCGAATGAAGAAGGCACGAATCTTCCTACTGCCGACAGCGCTTATCTCTATTGCGGCGGCCTTGTCGTTCTCCGAGCTTGCCTATGGCCAGCGCGTCGATGCTCTCGGGCCGGAGGTGCGCAAGTACCTGAGTGTCAGCACAGCGAAAGTCATCCTGGAACACGTGCAAATCATCGACGGCACGGGAGCTGCGGCGGTCCCAGACCAGAACATCACCATCGAGCGCGGCAAGATTACCGCCATAACGCCCGGAGCAGATCTGCCCCCGAGCGAAGGTGTCACGGTCCTCAACCTACGCGGATATTCGGTGATGCCGGGCATCGTCGGCATGCACAATCATTTGTTCGATTTATCGCTGCCAAATCTTGGGGCCGATGGGAGCTATGACAGCCCGGGTCTTTTTCATCAGATGAGCTTTTCCGCTCCTCGTATGTATCTGGCCAACGGCGTGACGACCATGCGCACGGCTGGCAGCGTCGCTCCTTATATTGACTTAAGGCTTAAGCAAGTCATTGATAGAGGCGCGATTCCCGGACCGCACATGGACGTCACCGGTCCCTACCTGGAAGGGGCCACAGATAGTGCATTTATCGCAATGTATCACCTCACCGGGCCGGAGGATGCGCGCCAGCCCGTCGCTTACTGGGCGGAGCGCGGCGTGACCTCATTTAAGGCCTACAAAAACATTACGCGGGAGGAATTGAGCGCCGCCGTTAAGGAAGCGCACAAGCATGGCGCGAAAGTTACCGGCCACCTGTGTTCCGTGACCTATGCGGAAGCGGCGGAGATTGGCATCGACAACCTTGAGCACGGCTTCCAGGAAAATACCGCGCTGGCCCCGGACAAGAAACCCGACACATGTAGCGACAGCGGCGGTGACTACACGCTGGAGCACAAGCCCCCCGGCAGCCCGGAGGCTGAGCGGCTGATCGCACTGCTCATCCAGCATCATGTCGCCATAACGTCAACATTGCCGAGTCTCTCGCTGTCGGTGGAGGGCAAGCCGCCAATCCGTGCGGGGGTGTTCCAGGTTTTGTCGCCATCGTTGCGCGAAGCTTATCTCTACAGCGCTAACCGCCCCGTCAACAAAGCCAATCAGGCGAAAGCGGCCCTTCTGCTTCGCCGGGACATGGACCTCCAGCGCGCGTTCGTCGCCGCGGGCGGGCTCCTGCTGGCCGGAGCGGACCCGGTGGGACTCGGCGGCAACATTCCCGGTTTTGGCGACCAGCGCGAGATTGAACTGCTGGTAGAAGCCGGATTCACACCAGTCCAGGCGATTCGTATCGCGACTTTGAACGGCGCTACTTTTCTCGGCCGCCAGGACCAGATCGGCTCGATTGCGGCTGGGGAAAATGCTGACCTCGTGGTGATTAAGGGCGATCCGGCCACACGCATCGCGGATATCGAAAACGTCGAAATCGTCTTCAAGGACGGCGTCGGATACGACACCAAAAAACTCTTGGATTCGGTGAAGGGCCGCTACGGCGAATACTAGCGGATTGTTTCTCAAAAAAAGACTGGTCTACATTCCGACGGCCATCAACAGGGTGAAGCGAACTTTCAATTC
>DASQGY010000049.1:0-18662 GCA_035632375.1 Bryobacteraceae bacterium
ATGGCGTTTGTGGATTTGTTCCGGGGGAGGAAGGATTGGGGGGAGATGGAGCGGACGGGATTTGCGCGGGATAAGCGGATCGAGGAAGGTGCCAGGTCTTAGGTGTTAGGTGTTAGGGAAGGATTGCGGCTTCGCCGCCTTCTTTTCTCTTGAAAAAGCTCACGAACAGGACAAATCGTCTGCCCCCGGTTTTTAGTTGGTTAGTGAATACGCCTTTTGATTCTCTGCTCTGCGGAAATTACAGCGAAGACATTTAGTTTCAATAGATTACAGGTGGCTGGCCGAATGCTATTACATCTGCATGTCACGGTTACATCTTGTGGTCGCGTTCGGATTTGCGGCCATCCTGGGAAACGGCGCTAGCGTCCAGGTTCTTACCGCCAACTACGATAACGAGCGGACCAATGCCAACCTCAAAGAAACTGTTCTCAAACCTGCGAATGTAGGCAAGGACACGTTTGGCAAGATCGGCTCCTTCCCGGTTGACGGTCAGATCTACGCCCAGCCGCTCTACGTAGCGGGCGTTCAGATCTCCGGCAAGGGAGCGCGCAACGTTGTGTACGTCGCGACAATGCACAACAGCGTGTATGCCATCGACGCAGATACGCCAGGGTCGATCACGCCGTTGTGGCGAGTGAATCTCGGGCCATCGGTTCCGTCGTCGGTTCTGGACTTTTCCGATATTCTTCCGGAAGTCGGGATACTGAGCACGCCTGTGATCGACCCAAACCGGCAGGTGATGTACGTGGTGTCGGACACGATGCAAGGAGGCGCGCCCGTTTTCCGGTTGCACGCGCTATCGCTGGCCGATGGCCGCGAAATGTTGAATGGGCCGGTGAAGATCGCAGCCTCCGTCGCCGGCGAAGGAATGGGCAGCGACAACGGGACACTGCCCTTCGCGGCATCCGAACAACTGCAACGTCCGGGGTTGGTGCTGGCGAACGGTAAAGTCTACGTTGCGTTTGGCTCGCACGGAGACGGCGGAAACTTCCACGGATGGATGATCGCCTACGACGCGTCGGACCTGCGCCGGCTGGCGGTGTTCAACTCGACGCCCAACACCTGGGGCGGATCGTTTTGGCAGGCCGGCCGCGCGCCGGCGGTGGACCGGGACGGAAATCTGTACGCTTCCACTGGCAATGGCGAGTTTGATGGAGCCTACGAGTTCGGCGATTCCGTGCTCAAGTTATCGGGGAAAGATCTTTCGTTGATGGATTGGTACACGCCGGACAATTTCCAGGAGCTGATAGACAGCGACTCGGATCTCGGCTCGGCCGGCGTGATCCTACTTCCCGGCGCGAATCGCTTGCTGACCGCTGGCAAGGCGGGCGACCTGATGATGGTCAACGGAACATCGCTGGGTCATCTGGGGCCGATGAACTCGGCGACAGCGCAAACCGTTCGGGCGAGCGACGCGGGCGTGTACAATTTCGCGCTGTGGAACCATGCGGGCGGTCCGATGTTGTACGTGCAAGAGCCGTGGGGCGACCTGCTGGCATTTCGGATCAACGATGGCCGGCTGGAGGACACAGTAACCTCCCGGAGCGCGCACCGCACGGATACCCTTTTTGCCGGTGTCGCTGTTTCCGCCGATGACACGACCGAAGGCACGGCGATCGTTTGGGAAATCACCGCCGACTACAACGCTCGCCAGATTCCTGGTACGGTGCACGCTTTCGACGCTACGGATCTTTCGCGCGAGCTGTGGAGCAGCGACATGGTCCCGGCCCGGGATACACTGGGACGTTTTGCCAAGTTCGTGGCGCCCACCGTGGTCAACGGGCGGGTTTACGTGCCGACATTCTCCGGTCAATTGGCGATTTACGGATTGCTGTCGGACGCGAGTCCCAAGACGGCCGCTCCGGACGTACAAGTGACTTCCGTAGTGAACGGCGCCAGCCTGATGGGCGACGCCGTTGCACCGGGTGAAGTGGTCACCATTTATGGCGCGAACATGGGGCCGGTGATGTCGGCCAGTATGCAGATGAGCCCCAATGGTCAAGCGGCCAGTTTGTTGGAAGACACCCTGGTGACGTTCGATGGCATTCCTGCGCCTTTGATATACACGTCGTCGGCTGAAGTGGGCGCCGTGGCGCCATTTGGAATCGCCGGACCGGCGACCGAGGTAGTGGTCACTTATCGCGGGCAATCGTCACCGGCTTACCGGATGCCGGTAGCGCCCGCCGCGCCCGCACTATTCTCGCAAGATGGCACCGGCGGCGGGCAAGGTGCAATCCTGAATGAAGATGGCACGGAAAACTCCTTCGAACATACTGCGGCCCCAGGATCGGTGGTGACACTGTACGGGACCGGTCTCGGCCAAACCACTCCGGCGGGCGAGGATGGCAAGGTAGCGGGCGCGTTACCGCTGCCTACACCGGTTCTCCCGGTTACGGTGCTGATCGATGGGCAGCTCGCCGAGGTGATATATGCCGGCGCAGCGCCTGGAATGCTGCAAGGGTTTGCGCAAATCAATGTGCGCATACCAGCGGCGGTGACACCTGCGTACGACCTTCAGGTAGTGGTGAAGGTTGGGGCATATGCCAGCCCGGCGGTCATTACGATCAACGTCCAGTGAGCGTGCGTTGTCGGAAATCGCCCGGTGAAAACGCCTTAGTAGAGTAGGAGGCGCTATGGGCGCGGTTTTCATCCTGGTTGGCCTGCTGCTCCTTGGTGTGTGGTTTATGCTGCGCAAGAAGGCCCAGGCCAGCTTGCAGTGGCCCTCGTCCCGCGGCCGGGTGATCTCGTCGGACATCAATCGCCGCCAGGACAACGATGGCGATTGGATAGAAGAGGCCCGCGTAGTCTACGAGTACATGGTTGGCGGGGCCTCGCTGCAAGGCCATCGCATTGCTTTCGGTGGTTCCGGCGCGGGCGGCGCCCGCAAGAGTGTGGAACGCTATCCTACCGGCGCGAACGTTGATGTGTACTACGATCCGGCGAAACCAGCCTCAGCGGTTCTGGAGCGCTCGGCGGGGGGTGCCACGTTTGTCCTGCCGCTGGTGGGCGGGGTTTTCGCCATTGTGGGCATCGTGCTATTGGTGATTCGCTAGCATTTTAGCGGGGCGAACCAGGGGTCCGCCCCACATTTACGACTGGGTCTCGCCCTACTTCTTTTCCTCAGCCTTGGCCTTCGCTGGCGGGGGCTTCGGATTCCAAAACGCCGGGTCGGCGGAGGCGATTTCGGCCGGGGCGTTGCTTAACTCCGGCAGCCAGCGGCCGATGATGATCTCGGTACCGATGACTGTATCGGCTGTTGCCTTGTTGAAATCCCGATAACCTCTGTCGCCCAGCAAATCCGCGAGACTCTTGGCGGGTTGCAGCGCGCCGATGGAAGCGCCGAAGCTGGTGATGTAATAATTGCCCAGCGCCTGGCCTACGCTCGATTGGCTCACGGTCAAAATATTACCAGGAAGCTGACGTTCCCAGGCTTGTTTGAGAGCACGCTCTTGCGCTTCCCATTCCGCTGCGTGACCCGGCCGCGTACGGACGATCACAATCCGTAGGAACCGCGATTTTCCGACCACGCTGCTCAGCGCGGCATTGTCGGCCGGCAGATTGGCGGAAAGGTCGGGGCGGCGCGTGCGGATCTCAGAACGGGAGCTGATCAGGCAACTGTCGGCATCGGCCATCATCTTGTCCATACCTGCGCCGTAGGAACTCTTGATCGCGCCGATGAACGCGTTCATCCCCGTATCGACGCCCGCGTAATCGGCGCGTGTGCCGACAAAGTACAGCGTGTTTTGTTCGCCGTAGCTCACTTCATAGGTGACCCAATGGTCGCCGTTGTGCGCGCGGTTGGCACCGGCCCATTTCTTGGCGATGGCGTCGAACTGCGGGCGCTTGTCCGGTTTCACCCTCGCACTGTAGACGTCCAGGTATCCGGTTGCGGCGGGTTGCGCGGCGGCGGCCGCGGCGGTCAGCAACGCGAAAGTAACACTCTTCAGAAACGCTCTTTTCATTTCGGTGGGACTCCTTTCCCCGTGGCAGGCTGGTGGCCTGCGCCGCTTGCAAGTATATATCAGCTTCCGCTAATTCGGCGCTTGCGTCAGGGCTCGCTGGTTGATTTGGTTCAGCGCGGACATCATCCGGAGTTGCGCGCCGAACTCTTCCGGCGTGGGGATTGCGATGTCGCCGGTGACGCCGACATCGTAACTCAAGCTTCCGCGCTTGGCGGTGTAGAGCAGTCGGCCGAAGTTGCCGCGATAGAGGACAAGCATGGCTGTCATGGCGGGAAGCTCGGCTTCGAGCCGGAAGCGAAGTGCGGCGTCGTTCGTCTGGACCCGCCAGCATTCTTCGTCCCGGCGGATTTCCCAATCTTGACCCAGTGGCTTTCCAATAAGCTCTATTCTCCAGAAACAGGAGCGGGACGATTCGTCGGATTGGCTCCAGATTTGGGCCGCAAGCGGCAGTTCATCCAGCGTGCCCTTCAGCATTGCGCCCTTCGCTTGGCCATTCACCATCGGGGCAAGGGGCTTCCATCGTTCGGCGGCGGCGCGATAGTATGCCCTGAGGTATCGTACGCAGAACACCACGGTGGCCAGCGCCACCACTCCGGCGAAGATGAACAATCCGATGTCGCTGGAATCGATCAGGAGTAAGGCGATCATAGTGAATGGGCTAATGAGATAACGCGTATTCGGCGCGGGAAACCCGCCACTTTGCGGCAAAGGGTGCGGTACACTCAAGGAACACGCCAGCAACATTATCTGTAGGAGCGGGTTACTTTTCCTCATGTCTATTTCACGTTTTCGTCTATGCCTTGCCGTTGCGATCCTGTGCTGCGTCAACGCCGGGGCTCAGCAGTTCACCATCACCACCGTAGCGGGCAACGGTAGTCCGGGATTCGCCGGCGATGGAAGCGCGGCCGCGGGCGCTCAGTTGTCGTCGCCCGGCAGCATCGTGCTGGATTCGTCGGGCAAGCTGTACATCGCCGATGCCGGAAATCACCGCATTCGAGTGATTTCGAACGGAACCATTTCGACCTTTGCCGGGACTGGTACCGCGGGATTCGCCGGCGATACCAAAGCGGCCGCCAGCGCACAATTGAGCGCGCCGGCAGGTGTTTTCGTGGATTCCAAGGGAAACGTGTTCATTGCCGATTCCGGCAACAACGTGGTTCGTATGGTGACCAGCGCTGGAATCATCAGCACCGTCGCGGGAAATAACTCCGCGGGCGCCGGTTATTCGGGTGACGCCGCCGCCGCGACCAGCGCGCAGTTGTTCAGTCCAACGGCCGTGGTGGTGGATAGCTCCGGCAATCTCTTTATCGCCGATGCCGGCAACAGCGTGATCCGAGAGGTGACGGGGACCACCATTTACACCGTTGTAGGCGGAGCGGCTACGGTCTTGCAGTTGAACCATCCGGCTGGGCTGGCGATGGATGCATCGGGCGCTCTGTATATCGCCGACACAGCCAACCGTCGCGTGGTAAAGTTCGCCGGTGGAGTCGCCACGCCTTTCGCGGGGAACGGCTCTTTCCTGTTCAGCGGTGACAACGGACCCGCGATCAAGGCGGGCATCAACGATCCGGCGGGGGTCGCGGTGGATGCGGCGGGCAATGTGTACATCACCGACACCTTCAACAATCGTATCCGCAGAGTGACACCGGACGGCATCATCACCACTGTCGCGGGCGAGGGCCACTCTTTCTACGCCGGCGATAGTGGCCCAGCCATCCGGGCGGGATTGAATTTCCCGCGCGCATTGACGACTGATGCGCCGGGCAACGTTTATGTTTCCGACACCGGCAACAGCGTGATTCGTTTGCTCCAGCCTCAGACGCCCGCGATCTTCGCCAATGGAATTGTGAACGCCGCGAGCTTTACGCCACAGGTATCCGCGGGGGCGCTGGCCAGTATCTTCGGGACTTACATCGGCGGAGCCGGCGTGGGTGCGACGCTGCCGCTTCCGACCAAGCTGGGCGGTGTTTCCGTCACCGTAAATGGCCGTCCAGCGCCGATGCTCTTTGTGAACTCGGGCCAAGTGAATTTCCAGGTGCCTTGGGAGACGCCGATCGGACCCGTTCAGGTGCTGGTCAACAACGGGGTAAACAGCAACGCGGCGACCGTGTCCGTGCTGACCGCCGCGCCGGGCCTGTTCACTCTGCCCAACGGCCAGGCGATAGTGCAGAACCCCGATTTCTCGCTCAACGGCCCGAACAATCCCGCCAAGGCAGGCAGCACGATTGTCGTTTATCTGACCGGCTCGGGTCCGGTGAGTCCAGCGGTGGCGACCGGGGCGATCGCGCCCACCAGTCCGCTGGCGGTGGTGACGTCGCCAACTGGCGCAACCATCGGCCCGGCGAGCGCGCAGGTAGCGTTTGCGGGGCTGACACCGGGATTCGTCGGCCTGCTGCAAATGAACATCGTGGTGCCGTCGAGTCTGGCGGCGGGCGATTATCCGCTGACGGTGGCGATCAATGGCGAAGCGAGTAATTCGGCGACGGTGAGCGTTGGGAAGTGACAGGCAAGATGTCAGGTTTCAGGTGCCAGGTTTCAGGGGAGGATTGCGGCTGCGCCGCCTTCTTTTCTTTTGACAATCGGCGCGATCCAGCTTGTGGAGCAACTTCAATCCGCGCTCCGCTGAACCTCGCGCTGCCTGGGTTCGAAATCGCATTTCGTAACTGGAAAGCGGGCGATGTCAGAAATTGAAATTGTCGATGTTCGTCTTGTTGAAGATGAATGGCGCGCCGAGAAGTACCTGATCGCCGTTGACCTTCACCATTCCCAGACGGCCGGCCTTCAGGCCTGTATCGCCGCGCTTGAGCGTGTTCTTGCCTAACGCTTCCGCGGCGTACACCGTCAGGTAGCCAAGGTCGGTGGTGTTCCACAGCACGATGCTTTCGATTGCGCCCGAGTGCACGTACGGCTTGCACATGTTCGGCAAGGAGAGTCCTGTGACCTTCACATCAGTGCGGTCCGATTGCTTCACCGCCTCGGCAGCACCGGGGACAGCGGGTGCGGCGATGGCCATGATCACCTTCACGTTGGGATAAACTTTCAGAACTGTTTGCGTCTCTGAAAACGCGCGGTCGCGATCGCCATCGCTCGGGCGAATGGTCACTAACTTGAGACCCGGATGCTTCTCGGCGACGCGCTGCTTGATGAAGCCAATCCACTGGTTCTGATTTGCGGCGCTAAGCGACGCGGTGATGATGGCGAATTCCCCGCTGCCTCCGAGAATGCGCGCGGTTTCGTCGGCCAAGGTGTAGCCGATATCCTGCGCGGTGCCCTGGTTGATCAGAAAATCGCGCGCGTCGGGAAGCGAGTCTGCATCCCACGTGATCACGCGAATGCCTTTCGCACGGGCCTTGCGCAGCACGGTGGAGATGGCCGCCTGGTTTTCCACGCTCACCGCGATCACGTCGACGCCGCGCGTGATCCACCCCTCCACCACTTCGTTCTGTTTCGCGGGATCGAGATCGGTGGGCCCGTCCCAAATCAGATTTACGTTTAACTCGCGCGCCGCTGCTTCCGCGCCTTTCAGGCAACTGACGAAGTACGGATCGCCCTTGGCCTTGGGCATCATGCCGACGGTGATGCGGTGTACTTGCGTCGCGCGGCCTGCGACTAGCCACCATCCGCCGGCGACCGCCAGCAGAAGCACAAGAGCCACGGCCATCTGCCATCGACGCCGGGCGATTAGTTGGTCGGCGGCAAGCGTGATGAGAAGCAAAGCTCCAGTGAGAATGCCGGTGAGCTCGGCGGGGAGGGCGGCGAGACGCAGGCCGTTTTGCAAAACGACGATCGCAGCCAAGCCGAGCATTGTTCCGGCGATGGTCCCGCGTCCGCCAAAGATGGAAGTGCCACCGAGAACGACTGCCGTGATGGCCGCCAGCTCGTATCCTGTGCCCGCGTCCGCTTTCGCTTGCCCCAAGTGCGCGACATAAAGGACCGCGGCCAGCGACGATGCCAGGCCGCACAGCAGATAAACAAGACTGACTCGCCGTTGCACCGGAAGTCCGGCGTAGCGCGCGCCGGCCGCCGAAAATCCGATAGCGTAGAGCGCTCGTCCGATCACGGAACGCTGCAGTAGCAGATGGTAGCCGATGGCCGCCGCGGCGAGCATCAACGTCTGCGGGGGAATCACGCCCCCGATGTATCCCTGCCCCAGGTACAAAAAGCGCGCGGGAAAGCCGGTGAAGTTGTCGACGCCTCCTGTGATTCCTTCGGCGAGTCCGCGGAACAACGAGTACGAGCCGAGCGTGACGATCAGCGGTGGAATGCTCCAACGTGTGATGAGCAAGGCGTTGAGGCCGCCGCCGGCGAGTCCAGTCAGGAGCGCAACGAGCGCGGCAAGTTCGATGGGCCATCCGAAATCGCGCCAGAGCTTGCCGAAGAGAACCGCGGCGAGCCCCATCATGGATCCGACGGAGAGATCGATGCCGCCGGTGACAATGACCGGCGTCAGGCTGAGCGCCAGCAATCCCAGCTCGACGCTCAGGCGCACGATTTCAAAGCTATTGGCCGCGGTGAGAAAATTCTGGCCAATGAAACTGAAGATCGCGATCTCCACCAGCAGCAGGACAATCAGCACTCGCTCGTGCTTCATTTCTTGCCCTTAATTCGATCGATGGCTACCGCAGCCAGGATGATCGCGCCTTGGATGGCCTTCTCCCAGAATGCGCTGATACCGAGAAAGGTGAGCGCCGGGCCGATGGTTCCGAGCAGAGCGACACCGAGCAACGCGCCGGCCATGGTCCCGCGGCCGCCATTGATGGCGACTCCGCCGACCACTACCGCGGCGATGGTTTTCAATTCCAGGCCGACGCCGGAATTGCTCTGCAGATCGGTGAAGCGGATGGAATTCAGCAGCGCCGCAATCCCGGTGAATGCGCCCATACAGGCGAACGCGCCGAAAACGATCCGCCGCGGCTGGATTCCGGCGAGTCGCGCCGACTCCGCATTCGAGCCGGTCGCGTACACCGCTCGTCCGGCGGCGACATGCCGCATCGCCCACGTGCACAGCAAGAATAGCGCGCCCGCGACGATCGCGATGAGCGCTTGTCCCGCGGCCTGGCCGAGGCCCATCCATTGAAAATTACCCGGCAGGTTCTGGACCCATTCACCACCAGTGATCCAGCGCAAGGTGTCACGGAGGATCACCATGGTGGCCAGCGTTACCACGATGGATGGAATGCCGAGCCACGCGACCAGCGCGCCGTTGAACGCGCCCAGCGCCATTCCGGCGGCGGCGATCGCAAGCAGCAAGATGGGCATCGGCAATCCCGCTTTGGCCAACAATCCTGCGGCGACGGTGCAGGCTGCGAATTGCGATCCGATGGACACATCGATCTGGCCGAGCAGAATCACAATGGTCATGCCGATGGCGGCCACCAGCACCGGAATGTTGCTCAGCGCCAGATCGCGCAGGTTGGCGGCGCTGAAGAAGCCGGGCGAGGCCAGCGCGAGGAAAAGCAGCAGACAGCCGAGAGCGATAAGCAGCGAGTACTCGCGTCTCACGCCGCGCTCCCTAGCGCCATGGCGAGAATTTTTTCCTGTGTCGCTTCGCTGCGATCCAGAATGCCCGCGATGGAACCGGCGTGCATCACCGCGATGCGATCGCTCATGCCCAGGATTTCCGGGAGCTCGGAAGAGATCATCAGGATAGCGAGGCCCTGCTCGGCAAGATCGCACAGCAGCGCGTGAATCTCCGATTTCGCACCTACGTCCACGCCTTGCGTTGGCTCGTCGAGAATCAAAACGGAAGGTTTCGTCGCCAGCCAGCGGCCGACCGCGACCTTCTGCTGATTGCCGCCCGACAGCGTGTCGACACTGGCTTCGATGGAAGCGGTCTTCACGCCAAGAAGCTGGACGAAGCGCGCGGCGGTTTTGTTCTCCGCTTCAAAATCAAGAAATCCGCGGCGCGAGATGGATTTCAAATCGGCCAGTGTGGTGTTGGCGGCAACCGGCATGGACATGATCAAGCCATGCTGGCGCCGGTCTTCGGGAACATGTCCGATGCCCAAGTCGATGGCTTGGCGCGGGCTGTCGATCCGAACCTCGCTGCCATTCAAGAGAATCTGTCCGGCGTCGGCGGGCATCAGGCCGAAGAGCAGCTCGGCGAATTGCGTGCGGCCGCTGCCCACCAATCCGGCGAGGCCGACGATTTCTCCCGCACGCACCGACAGGCTGACGTTGCGAATCCCCGCCTCGCGCGAACTGAGATTGCGCGCCTCCAGCCGGACCTCTCCGATGGGAACCGCGCGCTTGGGGAACACCGCCGAAAGCTCGCGCCCTACCATCATGCGAATCAGCGTCTCGCGATTCATCTCGGACATCGGATGGGTTCCGATGAGCGCTCCATCACGCAGCACCGTCACGCGATCGGCAATTTCGGCAAGCTCTTCCAAGCGATGGGAGATGTAAACCATCGCCACGCCGTGATCGCGCAGGCCACGAATGATACGAAACAGGTTCGCCACTTCGCGATTGGTCAGCGATGGCGTAGGCTCATCCAGGATCAGCACCTTCGCGCGCGCGCCGAGCGCACGGGCGATCTCCACCATTTGTTGGGCGGGAAGCGGCAGGTCGCCGGCCCGCGCGTCAGGATTCACCTGCGCGCCGATCCGCGCGAGCAACTCCACGGCATTCTTGCGGCGTGCGCGCCAATCGACGCGCCGCCAGAGGCCGCCTTGCTCCAGGCCCAGGGCGATATTCTCGGCCACGGTGAGATCCGGAAACAGCGCGGGCTGCTGATAGATGGCCGCGATCCCGTGCGATTTCGCGGTGAGTGGATCGTTGTACTCGATGACGCGCCCGTCCATTTCGAGCGCGCCGGAATCCCGCGCGATGGCGCCCGCGAGAATCCGGATCAGCGTCGATTTGCCCGCGCCGTTTTCACCGATCAGCGCGTGCACTTCCCCGGCACGCAGATCGAACGAGACACTTTTCAACGCCTCGACGCCGGCGAACGATTTTGAAATCTCGGTGGCTTTGAGCAGCGACACGTTGTCAATTCACTTGGAAGTCGTATGATCCGGAGCCAATCGCACAGGTCACATAGCCTGGCGGCCCGGGCTTTGTGTCCACTGGCTTGCCGCTCTCCGTGACGCGCCCCGTCGGCAAATAAACTGTAGCCGTTGTATTCGCCGGGATGGTGACTCTCAGTGAGAAAGGCCCGCCCGGCGCACCATTCCAATCGCTGACGATCTTGCCATAGACTGAATCGTATTCACCGCGGACGTGCGAAAGCCGCGCATCGGGCCGGGGATGGATCACGATGTTCCTGAAGCCGGGCGAGTCGGCCGCAGTGTCGATACCGGCGGCGTATCGATAGAGCCACTCGACAACAGACCCGAATGCGTAGTGGTTGAACGAATTCATTCCCGGGTCGCCGCGGTCGCCATTCCATCGCTCCCAGATCGTCGTCGCGCCTTTCCCGATCATGTAGCCCCAGGACGGATAGGTTTCGTTTAGCAGCAGCCGGTAAGCCACATCCGCCCGCCCATTGTTCACCAGGACCGCGAGCAGATACGGCGTGCCGAGAAATCCGGTGGACAGGTGCCAGTTGCGAGCTTCGATGTCGTGTACCAGCCGCTCCATTAACGCTGGCTTCTGATCGTCGCGCGCCAGATTCATGTGCAGCGCCAGTGCGTAGCAGGTTTGACTGCCGTTGCCCACCTCGCCGTTCTCGTGAATGAATTTCTTCTGGAACGCGGCGCGAACGTTGTCGAACAAATCGGCGTAGCGCTTGGCGTCTGCCTCCTTGCCGACCGCGCGCGCCATCTGCGACATCAGGCTGGCGTCGTAGGCCCAATACGCGGTCGCGATCAAATCTTTCGGCGTGGTGCTCTCCGCCGGCACCCAGTCGCCGAAATCGTTGTTGCGTCGCTTCTCGCGGATGAACTCGGGATTCTCGCTCCCGATGTAGCGCATCCAGCGCTCCATCGCATCCCAGTTTTCTTCAATGACGCGCGTATCGCCGTAGTGACGCCACGCGGTCCAGGGAACGATCACACCAGCATCGCCCCAGGCCGGCGCGCCGTCGCGCAAATCCATCACACGCGGCGAGACATCGGCGAATCCGCCTTCGGGCGACTGCGCCTCCACCACGTCGCGCATCCATTTGTGCGTGAACGCGGCCATATCCATGTTGTAGGAAGCAGTACGCCAAAAAATCTGCGCATCGCCCATCCAGCCCAGGCGTTCGTCGCGCTGCGGGCAATCGGTGGGGACGCTTTCGAGGTTCCCGCGCTGGCCCCACAGCGTGTTCAGCCACAACTGATTCACCATCGCGCTGGAGCTGGTGAACTTGCCGGTGAATTCGAGGGCGGTGTGAAACACCTGGCCGGTGATCGCGTCGAGCGTGGGATTGCCGGGATAACCAGTGACCTCGACATAACGGAAGCCATGATAGGTGAAGTGCGGCTCGAACGTCTCTTCGCCGCCGCCACGCAGAATGAAGGTGTCGGTGGCATCCGCCCCGCGCAGGTTATCGCGATAGATGCTTCCGTCCGGCTTCAGGATTTCAACGAAGCGCAATCGGATCTTGGTTCCCGCCGGACCCGAAGCCTTTAGCCTGACCCACCCCACCATGTTCTGGCCCATGTCGAAAATGGATACGCCCGCCGAGGGAGAAGTGATGTTCTTGGGACGCAGCGTCTCGGTGACCTGGATAGTCGGCGACATCTGGCTGGAGACGGCGCCAGGCGGCGGGGCCGAGATCGCAGCGGGCGTCCAGCGCGCGTCTTGAAAGCCCGCGGTATTCCAACCCGGTTGCTCCAGGCGTGCGTCGTAGTTCTCGCCGGCATAAATTTCGGAACGCAAAATCGGCGACTGGGCTGCGCGCCACGATTCATCCGACACGATGGTTTGGCGATGGCCCTTGGTGTCTTCGATCTCGAGTTGCGCGATCAGGCGCACCGGTGGCGGGCCGAAGTTGAACCGCTGCCCGCTGCCGAGTCCGCTGCCATACCAGCCATCGCCCAGAATCGCGCCGATCGCGTTCCCGCCGCGCGCGAGCATGCTGGTGACGTCGTAAGTTTGATAGAGAACGCGCTTGCGATAGTCGGTCCAATCGGGCGTTAGGATGTCGTTGCCGACACGCTGGCCGTTTAGGAATACGCGATAACTCCCGAGCGCCGTGATGTAAAGCCGCGCCGTTCGGACAGGCGCTGCGATAGAGAATGAACGGCGAAGCAGCGCTGCCGACTGTTCGAGCGAAGGATCACCCAAGCGTTTGTCGTTTAGCTCAGCGACAGCCGCAGCGGGCTTCCAGACGGTTTCGCTCTCCAGGCGAGCTTGCCAGCGGTCAGTCGGAATGCGTTCGGTGGCGCCGTCGCTGCGCGTGATCTTGAGCAACGCTGCCAGTGCGGTGATTGCGCCCCTGGCAATGACACGGACTTCGACCGTGTTGGCCCCCGTTGTAAGCTGATCGCCGAGATCCAGGCGGTCGAATTCCTGCGAGTCTCGCCGTGTGCCGATCTCATGGCCGTTAACCCGGGCGTCGTACGAACCACGCGTGATGATGAGCAGCTCCGCTCCCGCCGGCTTCTGCGCCAGATCGAAATTCAAGCGGAAGAGCCCGGCGGTCTTCGCCGGCACATGGAACGCGTCTTGGCCTGCCACCCAGATCCAGCTCGTCGCGGCGTGGTCAGCGTCTCCTCCCAGATCGCGCCGGCTGATCCACTTCGCCTTCCAGTCATCCTTCGAAAGCAGCCCCATTTCCCACCACGCCGGCTGACTCGGCTCCGCGCGCTTGCCGCGTGCATCCCACACCCGAACCGTCCAGTAATAACGGCGTCGCGATTCCAGCTTTGGTCCCCCATAAGCAATGCCGTTCGATTCCCCTGACGCCTGCTTGCCGCTGTCCCAGACATCGGCTTTGTGCAGCCGGCCGGGACTGGATGCAACCAGGATCTGGTACGCGGCTTGACGCCAGTTTCGTTCCTTACTCTCGCTCTGCCAGCTAAGCAGCGGCCGCTCACTGTCGATACCGAGAGGATTGTTCAGATGCTCGCAACGCAGACGAACCGGTGCGGCGGACAGTCCGGCAACAGTGGAGAGCACAAGGACCAGCTTACGCATAGCTGGATGCCGTTGCACGATTCTTCTCCGCGCGTTCGGCGGTGATCCGTTCCAAGTAGCCGCTCCCGCGAAATGCCGCCAGCGGATCTTCGGGAAGCCCATGCGCGCGCCGCCATTCTATGATCGCCGGACGCACGTCGGTGGCAAACGCATCTTTCAAGCAAATCTCGGCGTCCACCAGCGAGCAGTTCTGCTGATGACGTGCCAGCTTCTCGTGATCCACCAGCGCCGCCTTGGCGAACAGTTCCTGCGCCGTCGTTACGGTCTGGATCATTGCTTCCATTTTGCCTTTCAGGTTGTGGCTCTGATCCACCATGTACGCGATATCGGCGCGCTTCCCGGTTTCCCACTCGAACAGCGCGATTTCGTGAAAAATGCGAAAAACCTGATAGGGATCGATGGAGCCGAGCGTCAGGTCGTCATCGGCATAGCGCCGGTCGTTGAAATGAAATCCGCCGAGCATGCCGTCCGCCAGCAGCCAGGCGACAATCTGCTCGATATTCTGCGATTGGTAATGGTGGCCGGTGTCCACCAGCACCTTGGCCCTGGGTCCCGCGGATTTCGCGAGCAGCAGCGCCATGCCCCAGTCGGCGATGTCAGTGTGATAGAACGCGGGCTCGAAAGGTTTGTACTCGATCAGCAGGCGCTGATTTTCCGCCACGCGCGCGTGTATTTGGCCCAGCGCTTCTTCAAAGCAGCGCCGCCGTTGGCGGATATTCGCGGTGCCGGGGTAGTTCGATCCATCCGCGAACCAGAGTGAGATATCGCGGCTCCCCAACTCGCCCGCGATCGCGACGCTCTCCAGAATGTGATCGAGAGCGGCTTTCCTAACTTCGGCATCGGGATTTCCAATCGAGCCATGCTTGTAAATCTGATCCTGAAAAACATTGGGGTTGATGGAGCCGGGCCGGACGCCGTACTTCTTCGCCAGCTTGCCGATTTCGCCTACGCTCGTCAATCCATCGGGGAAATCCCAAAGCACATGCAGCGCCACCGTAGGACAAACCCCCGTGAGGCGGTGAACTTCACCGGCGTCGCTAAGTTTTTCCTCGGTCGAAGTAGCTGCCGCCGGCTGAAGGAATTTGCCAAATCGAGTACCCGTGTTCGCAAAGCCCCAGGACGGCAGCTCGATCTGGAAGCTGTCCAGCGCACCGAAAATCTTGTTGTCACCGCCAGCATCCATTGTTTTGCCCTTGGTGGCACATGCTTTAGCTTGTGCAAGACCTCTTCAACAACCTCCTAAGAGTACAGTGGCCGCCAAGACTAGAGCAACTACGCTCTTTCGGAAGAGTGTTTGCCCAGACCTGATACCATGCAGAATTCGATGCCGGACCAACTTCGCACCGCCTGGCGCGGCGTCCTTTCCGCGATCGCCCTGTCCCTGTGCGCTGTCTTTCTGATCGACGCCGCGCTGTTCCGAACGCGTTTCTACTACACCCATATCGCCGAGCCCAACTCGTTCGCCGGCACTTATGAACGCAACGTCCGTAATGAGCGAGCGCGCCCCGTCGATGGCCGCAAGCAAGTCCTGTTTGTCGGCGACAGCCGGGCGATGGCGTTCCGGCCGCGTATCGCCGAATCGCTGGTAGGCCGTGATTTCGCTTTCGGGAATGCCGCTGTTCAGGGCAGCGACGCACGCGACTGGTATTACCTTTTGCGCGACGTGGACCCCGGCGCGCACCGCTACACAGCCATTCTGATTGGCCTTTCCGATTTCGACGACGAAGACACGGCCGAAGAGCCCGGCGACCGTCTGCTCGATTGGGAAATGGCCTCCAGCAGCCTGCGTCTCTCCGACATCGCCGACTTTCCGTTTTCATTCCGCAGCGCCAGCCACATCCGCACCGCGGCGCTGGGCTGTCTGTTCAAGGGCACGGCGTTGAAGAAGGATCTGTTCGGCTTTCTCGCGCATCCCAAGCATCGCTGGAACGACGCCGCGATTTATCGCGAACGCGCGGTTCGCGAAGATTGGGCGTCAACCGGACCCACTACCAATCTCGCAGGGCTGCGAGTCGATTGGACTGCGAAGCAAATCGAGTTCCCTTCGAACGCCGACTCCTTCACGCGCCAGATTCTTCGCGATCAGGTGGAGCACCCGGCCTATCCGCAAACCGGTTTCCGGGCCGATTTCAACCGGCGCTGGCTTACTCGCATTGCCGATCGGTATCGAGGATCGCAAACCGTGCTGGTCTTCCTGAGAATGGTTCGCTCGCCGATTCAGCGCCCCGTTTCACTCGCGCCATCGCGACCCCCTGGCATAGTGCGCTCACTAGCCACGCGCCCCAACATTGTCCTCGCGGACGAGCACGCCTTTGAATCCCTGGAAACGCCGGAGCTTTTTTGCGATTGGTCGCACTTCAACAACGAGGGCTGGACGCGCGCCACGCACATCGTGGTCCGATTGCTGCTGGACGCACTTCGACATTAATCCGGCATGCTCTTCAGCACTGTACAATTCTTTGTCTTTCTGGCGATCGTGCTGGCGCTGTTCTGGCTCGCACCGCAAGCCTGGCGCAGGTATCTCCTGCTGACTGCCAGCTACTTCTTCTACTGGAGCTGGAACCCGAAGTTCGTCCCGCTCCTGGCCTCCCTCACAGCGATCGATTATTTTGCGGCGATGTGGATCGAGCGCACTGCCACCCCATCGGCGCGGCGTGCAGCGCTCTGCATCAGCCTGGCCGCGAACCTCGGCTTCCTCGGATTCTTCAAATACTACAACTTCGTCGCGTCGAATATCGGATGGCTGATGGGCCAGCCGGATCGGTTCTTGCTCGACATCGTGCTGCCGCTGGGTATCAGCTTTCACACCTTCCAGAGCATCTCCTACGTAGTGGACGTTTATCGCCGCGAACAAAAAGCGATACGCAATCTCACCGACTATGCGCTCTTCATTTCATTTTTCCCGCAGTTGGTGGCCGGCCCAATCGTTCGCGCGCACGAGTTCTTCCGCGACCTCTACAACTGGCGGCCGCCCGATGCAGTGGAGGTGCGGCGCGGCGTACTCCTGATTGTTCTGGGCCTGGTAAAGAAAGTGGCGCTGGCCGACCAGTTCTCGCTGGTGTCGGATGCCTATTTCACCAACGTCACGGCACATCCCGGCATGCTGGCCGCCTGGACCGGCACTGCGGCTTTCGGCCTGCAGGTCTATTTCGATTTCTCCGGCTACTCCGACATGGCCATCGGAATGGCGCTGCTCTTCGGCTTCCGCTTTCCCGAAAACTTCCGCCGGCCGTTCCTGGCTACCAGCATCACGGAACTCTGGCGGCGCTGGCATATGACGTTGACGCGCTGGCTTCGCGATTATGTCTATGTTCCCTTGTGCCTCAAGCGGCGCGGCACGGTGCGGATCTACGGCAGCTTGATGCTGACCATGCTAATTTGCGGTCTCTGGCACGGAGCGGCATGGCACTACATGGTCTGGGGCGGTACGCAAGGCGTGTTGCTCGCGATGGAGCGGGCATTTCGGATCAAGCCCGTCGTTTTCGGCCGGCGGCCGGTCAGCTACGCGGTCCGCTGCGCTCTGACGTTTTTGATCTGGACCGCCTGCGCAGCCATGTTCCGCGCGCCGGATTTCAGTGCAGCGTGGTTCACCTGGAGCCAGATGTTCCACGGTGCCTGGGGCGGATCGATGATGAGCCTGGCCCACATCGAGCTAGCGATTATCGCGCTGCTACTGGCGATTCTCGAAGAATGGAAGCAGTGGTTCGAGGGTGCCGTCGGAAGCAGCCAATGGGCCTACGCAGCAGCACTGACATTGATGTTCCTCACGCTGGAATTGTTCAGCGTCACCGAAGTTTCAATCCCGTTCGTATACTTCCAGTTCTGACCCCAAACAACCGCGGACACCAAGAGACCGGGGACAAGACTACGCTGTCCCAAGCCATGTCTAGTCCGACGGAGCGGCACCAGACCGTTTGGCGGTGGACAGCGCATCGCAGCCCTCTGCACGCCGGCCATGGAGTACGGTGCGGTCGCAGCCAACTGCGTTGCAGTAACATACACCGCTTGGCGGGTACATTCTCTCCCGGCGCGGCTGCTCCTCCGATATAACTCGCCGCGTTCACCACCGAGCCGGAAGTGAACGGCGGTGCGGGTGCGCCAACCGAAACCGAGCGCACGTTAGACGAGTCGGCCTGCGAGTTCTGCACCGCGATCGCGTGGTTGTACTGAACCCTGAAATAACTCGTGGGCATACTGAACTTCAGCGTAGACGAATTCACAAACTGCACCGGCGTCGTCAGCCACGGGATGCCGTTAACCAGGAGCGTCGAACTGCTCGTAAATCCGGGGCCACTAAGGATCTGCAATGAAATAACCTGTCCAACCGCTCCCTTACGGTCACGGCTCAGAAACCGTAACCGAGATGGAATGAGAAGGCCGGTCCCCGGCGGGATGCAATAATGCTCCCAATGGAAGCGCACTGGAAGTGCAGAAGGAGAACCGGCCATGAAGAAGAATAACACTTGTCAACAGAGTTCGAAGCGGGGCAACAAAGCCCGCAAAGGATCGATGACGATCGGCATGGACCTGGGGGACAAGACCAGCCGCTATTGCGAGCTGGACAACGACGGCGAGATAGTGCGGGAAGCCAGCGTGGGGACCACGAAGAAAGCGATGAAGCAGTTGTTTGGC
>DASQGY010000050.1:0-59296 GCA_035632375.1 Bryobacteraceae bacterium
ATGAAGACTGAGGGCACGGTTGGCCGCGGCGATGACCTGATCGCCAGCTACAGCTCGAAGGGCCCGACCTACATCGATCTGACGGCAAAGCCCGACGTGGTCGCACCTGGAAACATGGTGACTTCTCTGCTCGCGCCCGGATCGGCGTTGCAGAGCGAGTTTCCCGCTAACGTGGTCCCGCCGTCGCAATACACAACGTCCATCACCTCGACTACGCCCGTCTATTTCCAGTTGAGCGGAACCAGCATGGCGACTCCGGTAGTCTCCGGTACCGTGGCTCTGATGTTGCAGAAAGACCCGACCCTGAATCCGGACTCAGTGAAGGCGCGCCTGATGAAGACCGCGTCGAAGAGCTTCCCGGCGAGCAGCACCGCCTGCGATCCGACCACCGGCCAGTGCTACACCAGCATCTACGACATGTTCACCGTAGGCGCGGGATATATCGATGTTGCCGCCGTGCTGGCGAACTACGACCGTGCTTACGGGTCCGCGGCCTCGCCCAGCGTGTTTTATTCTCCGCTGCAACTCTCAGCCTTTCTGCTGCCGGGTTCGTCCTCCATCTGGGGAACTAACGCGGCCTGGGGCACCGCCGCTGTGTGGGGAACTACAGTGTTACAGCCCAGCGCGACTGGGACGGCTATTTGGGGCAGCAACGCAGCTTGGGGTACCAACGCGGCATGGGGCACGAACGCAGCTTGGGGAACCAACGCCGCTTGGGGTACAAATGCCGCTTGGGGTACGAATGCAGCCTGGGGCACTAACGCCGCGTGGGGAACCAGCGCCGGCGGAACCGGTGAAAAATAGGGCCGCATAATAGGGATGTGCAGGGCTACGGGCAGGACTTAGCCTACATCCATGACGCGGGCTTTAGCGACTACACTCGATCTGCCGCACCCGGACTCCTCGCGATCCTCCGCAAACATGGTGTAGCGGACGGGCTCGTCGTAGATCTCGGTTGCGGCAGCGGCCGCTGGGCGCGCGAACTCAACCGCGCCGGCTATCGAGTGCTTGGCGTGGACCAGTCGTCCAACATGATCCGCATGGCCCGGCGGATCGCGCCTCGCTCGAAATTTCAAGTGGCTTCGTTGCTCAGCGTGAAACTGCCGGCATGCGATGCCATCACCTCGATCGGCGAATGTTTCAATTATTGCTTCGATCAACGGAACAGCGTGGTGCAAATGCGCCGGCTCTTCCGGCGCGTGTACCAAGCTCTGCGCCCTGGCGGTGTTTTCGTCTTCGATACTGCCGAGCCTGGCAGGATTCCGAAACAGCCCGAGAAGAAATGGATGGCCGGGCGCGACTGGGTGGTGCTGGTGAGCATCAACGGCGACAAAAAACGGGAGACGCTGCAGCGCCAGATCGTCTCGTTTCGCAAAATAGGAAAGCAGTACCGCCGGAGCGAGGAGATCCACAACTTGCAACTCTACCGGACCACTGACCTGATCAAGGATCTTACGAGTTGCGGATTTCGGGCTCGCAAACTCACAGGCTACGGAGACTTCCAATTTCCTGCAGGAATCGCCGGCGTGCTGGCGATGAAGACCGCTCCCTCACGGTCACGGCTCCGTAAAGAACCGATTCCGTAACTGAGCCGTGACCGTGAGGGAGCGGTTTCCGGTGCCCGCTAGGAAGCTTCTTCCCTTGCAATTCGGGCGCGACCTTAGATTACGCTCGATCTCGGAACCTCAATCCAATGCTCAAGCTATTTCTCGCTCTCGCACTTTCCCTGTCGCTAGCCTCTGCCGCGACCTTTTACGTCTCCACCACAGGCTACGACGGACATGCCGGAACGCAGTCACAGCCCTGGGCCACGCTGCAGCACGCCGTGGACATGATCGCGCCGGGCGACACCATCCTGGTGGAAGCGGGAACTTACGCGGGCTGCCGCATCGGGCTGTCGGGTGGGCAATCGGCGGTGAAGACACTCCAGGCCGCGCCGGGCGCTCATGTCCAGCTGAACAAGCCCGGCCACGGCAACCGGCACAACAGCATCGTCGAGGTGGAGAATTTCGACACCATGGTCACTGACTGGGTGGTGGCCGGTTTCGAAGTGACGAATTCGCAACGCTACGGCATCGACGTTCGGGTGACCGACCGTATTACCGTTCAGCGGAACCACGTACACAACAGCGCCCGCACCGGCATCTTCACTGCATTCTCGAATCACGTCCTGATTCAAGCCAACGAATCCGATCATAACGGCGAGCACGGAATTTATCAGAGCAACAGCTCCGTATATCCCACCATTCGCGACAACCAGTCGCATCACAACGCCGCCGCCGGCATTCACATGAACGGCGATATCAGCGAACAGCCAGGCAACGGCCTGGTGAGTTTCGCCACCGTCGAGAGCAACGTGATTTGGGAAAACGGTAAACAGGGCGGCTCGGGAATCAACTGCGACGGAGTTGACGACAGCATCTTCCGCAACAACCTGCTCTACAACAATCACGCCAGCGGGATTTCGCTGTATGCCATAGACGGCGCGCACGGCTCCAGCAACAACAAGGTGTACAACAATACCATCGTCATGGCAGCGAACTCGCGATTCGCGATCAATATTCCCGACGATGGCGGCGGCAAAGCTGCACCAGTGGGCAACGTGGTGGAGAACAACGTTCTCTACACGCCCGACTCGTTCCACGGCTCGGTGCTGATCGCCAAATCCGCGGTGTCCGGCTTCCACAGCGATTACAACGTCGTGGTGAATCACTTCTCGGTCAACAATGGCAATAGCTCCATCAGCCTGGCGAAGTGGCAGGCATTGGGATTCGATCTGCACTCTACCGTGGCGACGCCGGCGCAGTTGTTCGTCGATCCGGTTCACAACAACTACCAACTGAAGCCGGGCTCGCCGGCGATCGACAAAGGCACGGCGCTGCTGGATGTCGCTACGGACATACTGGGCGTGCACCGTCCGCAAGGCTTGGCCTGGGACATCGGTTGTTACGAAGTGCAGCAGGCGACGATTCCGCAGTGAGGAGCAAACGCCCATTCGGCTACAAGAGGCAGTCTCTCAAGCTAGAGAATCGAGAGAGGACGGTCAGGGGCCGGGGTCTTGGGAGGATGCTTGGTGATCGCGAGCGAGGGTAAGAGCGTTACGCAAATCGCCCACACGGCTACGTGCATCGTCATGAGAGCGCAAGCTTCGGGCCAGCCTTCGCCCATAATGTGTGAAATCGCCAATAATACGTTGGGCAAAAACGACAAGATGAGGACTACAGCCGAAACTCGACGCCATGTGCGGACCCCGTTCGGATAAGACACCATTCCTACAAAGACGTAGGTAGCCATCGCCGTGCAGCCAATAGTGGCAACGATCGGAGAGCCTAGACTGAGAGGTGTGAACGCCGGGTCGGGGTGAAGCACCCGAACGGCAACCTCGCGAACAGCGAGCACGGCGGCAACGGCTGCGGTAATTGTCAGTGCTACTGCTCCCCAAACAACTCGCGGGGATTTGAGATAATGCACCGGCTCTTCCACAAAGGTTCCCTATCTTTGACACCGGTTCTTCTACAATAGTTCCCATTGTATGTAACCCTTGTAGTCGTGGTTCAGCATCGACAGTCGTAGCGGTTGGGAGAGTGGGCGCATTACGCGCGCATGTCGCGAAATATCGCCGCATGCTCGGCCACGATGCGCGCTTCGGCCTCGCGATTCGGTTGCAGGTCCCAGTTGCCGCGCTCGTGCGTCCCTCCCAGCAGAACGCCGTCGCGCCGGGGAAACATGTACAGGCCGCCGGGCGGAAGGGTGGCGTAATCCACTTCGGCTTGCGGCAGCAGGATGGTGAGTTGTCCTTTGATGGGCATTAATTCGGCATCGTTGAACAGCGCCTTCGCACCGAGCCCCGTGCAGTTCACGATCACCGGCTGTGGCAGCGCCAGCACCTCGCGCAAATCGCGCATCTGTTTCACCACGATGCTTCCGCCCGCGATCCGGAATTCCCGCAGCATCGATTCCAGATAGGTGGAAGGCAGCACGAACATGGTGTCGAACTGCCGGACATACGGGAACGGAAAGGGATGTTCCTGGGGCGAAAGCTCGCGCGATTCCGGCAGCATATCGGCGAGTTGGCCCCGATTGCCCACCGGCGAGCGATTCATCTGGTAGTTGGGAAGCCAGCGGATTCCGTAGTATTCGCCGACCATCAACTGATAGCGCCGGTACGAAAAGCGTGTGGCCTCCACAAACTGCGCGAGAAAGGCGGGCGTGGCGGAAGTGTCGTCGTAAACGGTGACCGGAAGAACTTGCGCGCCGGCGATGTTCGACGTCGTGTCCGGCGGCAGATCCTTGGCGTAGATGGTGACTTCGATGCCGCGTTCCTGCAGCAACCGGGCAGTCGCCAATCCCACTGCGCCCGCGCCGAGCACAGCCACGCGCGACGCGCCGGTTGGTGCAACCAACTCCGCAGCCAGATGCCCAGTACCCCAGGAGAGCGTGACGCCGCCTCCGCCGTGGCCGTAGTTGTGCACGATCGTTTTTCCATCGATCGACTCCGCTCGCACCACGAAGCCCGACGGTCGGAACGGACGCAACCCGACCACCGTGCGGATGACGCGATCCATCGACACGTCCACTCGCGCCCAGCGGCGTCCTCCCACGATCGCGCCCGCAGGCGGTTGAATTACGGCCCGCCGCATGGAGCATGCGGAGGTGAGCGCCAGCGAACTGGCGCCGAGGAATTGGCGGCGATTCATTGACAATGCGTTGTTCCAGTGTACCGGTTCGACTATGCCGGCTGGCGTACAGTGTGCAGCAAGCATTCGGGTTGACAGCTTACCCGAACGAGCGCATACTTGGGTTGAACGATTACCCGAGACGAAACTAAGCTGGCTCGGGCCAGAGAGAGGGTTAATCATGTTCAAGCGGCGCAAACGCAGCCAGCAGGATTTCTCCGAAGAACTGAAAGCCCACCTGGCGCTCGAAGCCGACCAGCTTCGCAAAGAAGGACTCGGCGAGCGGGATGCCGGCGATGCCGCGCATCGCAAGTTCGGCAACATCGTCAGCGCCGAAGAGACATTCTACGAGGCCAGCCGCTGGATCTGGCTCGAACAATTGCGGCAAGACATCCGCTATTCATTCCGCCAGTTGCGCCAGAGCAAGGGATTCACCTCGGTGGCCGTCCTGACGCTGGCGCTCGGCATCGGCGCCAACACCTCGGTCTTCTCGCTGGTTCATGCCGTGATGCTCCAAAACCTGCCCGTCGTGAATCCTGCCCAACTCTTCCGGTTGGGTGACGGCGGGAATTGTTGTGTCATTGGCGGATACCAAGGTCGTTTCTCCATCTATTCCTATCCCCTCTATCTGTATCTGCGCGATCATACGCCGGAGTTCGAGAGCATGGCCGCGTTCCAGGCCGGGCTCCCGCACTTCAGTGTGCGCCGCGCGGGCGTCCAGGGGCTGCCCGATCCCTTCGTTGGCGACTTTGTCTCAGGCAACTATTTCTCCATGTTCGGAATTCGAGCCGTCGCCGGCCGCACCATCCAGCCCGATGACGACCGCGTCAACGCTCCGAATGTCGCCGTGATGAGCTACCGCGCCTGGCAGCAGCATTACGCACTCGATCCCTCGGTGATCGGTTCCACCTTCGTGATTAGTGGTTCCAACTTCACTATCGTGGGCGTCACTCCTCCGGGATTTTTCGGCGATACGCTACGTTCCGATCCGCCGGACTTCTGGCTCCCACTGGCGGCGGAGCCGGTGGTGCGCGGCCAGAACTCGCTCCTCCATCGCAGTGACGACTACTGGCTGTACATCATCGGACGTCTCAAGGTGGGTGCGAATCCATCGAAAGTCGAAGCCGAAGTCAACCTCGAGCTGAAGCAATGGTTGGTGGCGCAGGCCGGCTCGGATCCAAGCGAAAAGGATCGGCAAAGCGTCGCGAAACAGCATATTACTTTGGCTCCGGCGGGCGGCGGAGTGGCTCACCTGCAGGAGGGTTACGCCGACGGCCTCCGGCTGCTCATGACTGCCTCCGGACTGGTGCTCCTGATCGCTTGTGCGAACATCGCCAATTTGCTGCTCGCGCGCCGCACTGCCGGCCGTATCCAAGGTTCCATCCGGCTGGCGCTCGGAGCGCCGCGCCATCGCCTGATCCGCCAGACCCTGGTAGAGAGCCTGTTGCTGGCGCTGCTGGGCGGCGCGGCAGGGATCTTCGTCGCCTTTGCCGGAACACGCGCCATCCTGATGTTGGCATTCCGCGACGCGAGCTACGTCCCGATCCAGGCCTCGCCGTCGCTGCCGGTAATGGGCTTTGCGTTTCTGCTCTCGCTGGTAACCGGAATCGTCTTCGGTGCTGTCCCAGCGTGGATTTCGGCGCGCTTCGACCCGGCCGAAGCGCTACGGGGCGCGAATCGGTCTACTGGCAATCGGTCCACTTTGCCGCAGAAATCGCTGGTTGTTTTGCAGGCTGCTTTGTCGCTGGTGCTGCTTGTGTACGCCGGCCTGCTCACCAAAAGCCTGCGCAATCTCGAACATCAGCAGTACGGCTTCGACACCACGGGCCGCGTGATGGTTCGAGTGCAGCCCGCATTCGCCGGATACAGTCCGGAGCGGCTGCAAGGTGTGTATCGGCAGCTCGAACAGCGCTTGCCGCAAATCTCCGGTGTCCGCAGCGCCAGTTTTGCACTCTACAGCCCGATGAACGATATGAACTGGTCGTCCGGCATTGTCATCGAAGGGCGGCCTCCGCGGGATGCCGGCGGTCACGGCTATTCCTCCTCCTGGGACCGTGTCAGCCCGGGCTACTTCGAAACCATCGGCACACGGCTGTTGCGCGGGCGTGCCATCGACGATCGCGATACTCCGAATTCACGGTTCGTCGCAGTGGTCAATCAGACCTTCGTCAAGAAGTATTTTCCAAACGAGGAACCTCTAGGCAAACGTTTCGGGCTACAGCAGCCCGGTGACTATGAGATCGTCGGCGTTGTGGAAGATGCCAAGTACATCGACGCGCGCGGCGCAGCTTGGCCGACGTTCTTCATCCCTTTCCTGCAGATGACACCGTCGGATTGGACCAAGTCCGGCCTGGCCCGTTCGAACTACATCGAAGACATCCAGCTCCGGGTGGCCGCAAGCGCTAAGGACCTGGAGCAGTCCATCCGGCGCACCATCGCCGAGATCGATCCCAACCTCACAGTGCTCAAGGTACGGAGCTTCAGCGACCAACTCAGCGGCAACTTCAACCGCGAGCGTCTCCTCGCGCGATTGACCGCCCTGTTCGGATTCCTGGCGCTAGCCGTAGCCTCCGTCGGGCTCTACGGAATCACTGCCTACTCCGTGGTTCGCCGCACCAGCGAGATCGGTGTCCGCATTGCCTTAGGCGCATCGCGTTCCGACGTGGCGGGCATGGTGGTCCGGTCGGCGTTGTTGCAAACCGCACTCGGCCTGGCCATCGGCATTCCAGCAGCAATTGCAGGCGCACGCGTGCTGGCCAATCAACTCTACGGCATCCAGCCCACCGACCCGCTAATGCTAGGACTGGCTACGCTCTTACTAGCAGCCTGCGCTCTGGTCGCGGGCCTGATCCCAGGCCTCCGCGCCGCTTCGATCGACCCGATCCGCGCCCTCCGCACCGAGTAAAATGTGGGGCGGACCCCCTACACGCTAACATAGCCAAATCGAGGCGGATTTCCACAAAGACGGGCGCCTGGCGACGCCATCGCCGAAGCGCGCCAAAACGCTACGTAGAAAGGGGAGGGCAACTACATGCCAAGCCTCGATTGCTCACAGTGCCCTGCCTGGAGAGCATCCCCGGCAAGCTCGGAGGCCCTTGGGTGGTTCGCGGCACTCGCGTGCCCGTCTCGGCGATTTTCGAGAATTTGAAAAGCCTCGCCCATCGAAGAGGTGCTGGACAACTTCCACGTCACGCGCGAGCAGGTTCAGACCGTCCTCGACTTCGCAGCCAAAAGCACGCAGCCCCTCGAAACCTTGCACGCTGGATGAAGATCATCCTTTGATGAAAGCTTTTCGCGAAATCTGCGGTCGCTCATCGAGGGCGGCCGTACGGTGGTGACGGCATGGTATCGAGGCTGGTCCGGTCTGAAGAACGGAGCCTTGCTGGATGCGGCGGAAGCAGCGGGTAGCGTCTATTTATCACGAAAACCTGACCCGCCGGAAAATGCCGCTGGTGGTACTGAGCACGAACAACTGGATCTTCATCAAGGCGGCATCGAGATCATGGCTGCTTATCGATGCTGGCGCGTCTATCGAGATGAGCCTCAAGGAAATAGATGAGCGACCGGCCGAAACCCGCGATGCTCTCAAGGATCAGAGGCACAACTAAGCCCCCGCCATGTTTGCGGCGCGAGGCGCGCCGATCTGTGCGCGTGGCCATGTGCGCCTGGTCAGACGCGGGCCACCGTTCGGCTAACGCCTCACGTTGCCCGGCAGAGGAAAGGCGTAAGGACTGTTAGAATTGTTCTTGACATGCGCCACGTGGCTCGTTACAGTGCGGGATGATACGGACAATTCGCCACAAGGGACTGAAACGGCTCTTTGAACAGGACGACCCGAGCGGCGTAAACCCGGAACACGCCGATAAGCTACGGGATATTCTGGCAACGCTTCATGCCGCGCCAACCGTTGCTCATATGGACCTGCCGGGGTTGCGGTTGCACCCACTCAAAGGTCGGATGAAAGGCTTTTGGGCCGTGACAGTTCGGGCCAACTGGCGGGTAATTTTCCGTTTTGAAGACGGCGCTACGGACGTTGATTATGTCGATTACCACTGAAAGGAACCAAGCCATGACCATGAGAAACCCACCACATCCCGGAGGCGTCGTTTTGCGTCAGTGCATCGAGCCTTTGGGCTTGACCATCACGGACGCCGCCGCCGCTCTTGGGGTGACGCGCAACACGCTTTCGGAACTGGTCAACGGGAAGCGTGGCATATCTCCCGAAATGGCCGTGAGACTGTCCAAGGTTTTCGGGGGTACCGAAGACGGCTGGCTAGTGCAACAGGCCCAGTACGACCTTGCTCAAGTCCACCGCGACCACATAAAGCTGAAACGGCTGCAACTAGCCTAGCGCCACCGTGCCTTGTATACTCGCTTGCGTTTCGAGAAGGCGAAGAAAGGCCAGAGCCGCACTCTTATTGCTAATTGTGGTGAACACGACCGCCTGCTCGTCACCCTCGGACTTCTGACCGGAAACGGCATTGCTCATGTTAGGGCGGCCCCCCCGATCCGCGTGGGTCCCCCTGGCCCCACCGTTCCTTGGTAACAATTCCCACAGTTTTCACGCCTTCTCACATTGGTACGTACCCAAGGAGGCTCTTTGAAACCGTTCGCTCTACTCTTCCTCGCCACCGGCCTGATCGTCGCCCAGCAATCGGCGTCCAAAACTCCGAAAGTCAATTTCACCGACACCACGCTCGATAACGGCCTGCGCGTCATCATCTCCGAAGATCACTACGCGCCGGTCTACGCCATCGCCATCAGCTACAAGGTCGGCTCGCGCGACGAGCGCAAGGGACGCACCGGCTTTGCACACCTCTTCGAACACATGATGTTCAAAGGCTCGGAAAATGTCGGCCCCGGCGAGCTCGATTACCTGATCTACACCAACGGTGGCAACATGAACGGCACAACCAACACGGACCGCACGCTTTACTATGAGGTTCTTCCCAAGAACCAGCTCGATCTCGGCCTCTACCTCGAAGCCGATCGCATGCGCGGCCTGGTCATCACTGGCGACAACCTGGAGAACCAGCGCCAGGCGGTTAAGGAAGAGCGCCGCCTCCGTGTCGACAACGTGCCCTACGGCGGCGAACAGGAAAAGATGGAAGAGCTGATCTACGACAACTTCGCCTATCATCACTCGGTCATCGGCTCCATGCAGGATCTGGATGCCGCATCGGTGGACGACGTAAAGCAGTTCTTCAAAACCTACTACGCGCCGAACAACGCCGTGGTCGCGATCGTCGGCGACGTGAACACCAAGGAAACGCTGGCCAAGGTCAAAAAGTATTTCGGGACCATCGCGCGCCAGGAAGCCCCCAAGCCGGTGGATCTCACCGAACCGGCCAAGAACGGCGAGCGCCGCGCCAAGATCGACGACCCACTGGCACGCCTCGCCCGCGTCGATATCGCCTACCGCATTCCGGCATCGAATCTGGCGGACGCCCGCGCATTGGCCGTCGCGGCCGCGATCCTGGGCGGTGGAGGTGGAGGCTTCGGACGCGGCGGTGGTGGCGGAGGCGGACGCAGCAACTCGCGCCTCTATCAAAAGCTGGTCGAAGAAAAAGAACTGGCCATCCAGGTCTCCGCCGGCACTGATCGCCGCGCCGGCCCCAGCACGTTTCATGTCTCCGCTACACTGCGCCCCGGCAAGAAGCCGGAAGACGCCGAAAGCCTGATCTCCGAAGAGATCGCCAAGCTCCACTCCGAGCCGGTTACCGCCAAGGAACTGCACCGTTATCAAATCGGCGTGAAGCGTGCCGCAGAATTCCGCCTAACCGCATTGAGCCGTGCGCAGGCCCTGGCCGACGACGCCGCGCTCTACAATGATCCCAACCGCATCAACACCGAGATCGACCAGCAGCTCGCCGTGACCCCCGCGGACATTCAAAAGGCCGTTCGCGCTTACCTGACGGCATCCAATCGCGTGGTCATCGATACGCTTCCCACCGGCGGCGGATCAAGATCGCGTGGCTCGCGCAATCAATAAGGACATCGTCATGAACAAACTTCTCATCGCCTTCCTATTCACCGCCGCCGCGTTCGCTCAAGACGACGCTCAAGCTCCGAAATCGTTCCGCGGGATGGTCCGGCTAAACCGCGCCCCCGTGTTCAACGAAGTGCTGCGCGTGAAACTCCCGCGGCCCGTGGAGCACACGCTCGTGAACGGCATCAAGCTCCTCATTCTGGAATCGCACCGGACTCCATCGATCTCGCTGACCATCGCCATCCCCTCCTCGCATCTGCGCGACCCCGTCGGCCTCCCCGGCGTCGCTGAAGCCACGGCCGCGATGATGCAACTCGGCACCGCTACACGCACTGCGCGCCAGATTTCCGAAGACCTGGCCGACCTGGGCGCAACGCTCAGCATCAGCGTCGGCGGAGGCGGTGGTGGCCGCGGTGGTTTTGCCGGCGGTGGAGGCGGCGACAGCGGAACCATCGCTCTCAGCTCGCTTACCGAAAACTTCGATGCGGCACTCGCCATACTGACCGATGTCCTGCTCCATCCCTCCTTCCCCGCCGACGAATTCGAAAAATGGAAATCGCGCCAGCGCAGCAATATCGAACAGGGCCGCACCTCGCCCAATCTGCTGGCTAGTGAACTGATGGCCAAAGTCCTCTACCCCGGCGACCCGCGCCAGTTCACGCGCGCCACCGTGGAATCGCTGAACAAAATCACGCGCGACAAGCTCATCGAACATTACAAGACCTACTATGTTCCCTCCGGCGATTGGGCCGGAATCGCCGGCGAGATCACCCCGCGCGACGCCGTCGCCAAACTCGATAAGGCCCTCGGCGCTTGGAAGGGCGGCCCTGTCGAGCGCCTGTCGCTCCCCATCCGCGCGCCCATCGCCGACAAAAAAGTTTACCTCATCCCGCGCCCGAATTCCGTCCAGACCTATCTGGTGCTCACCAATCGCGCCATCGATCGCAACAGTCCCGACTACGTCGCCTGCATGGTGATGAACCAGGTTCTCGGCTCCGGCCCCGCCGCGCGCCTCTTCCGCATCATCCGCGAAGAGAAAGGCTACACCTACGGAATCAGCTCCAGCTTCAGCGCCTCCCACACGCAGCAGCACTTCATCTCAGCCACCTCCGTTCGCACCGAAGTGACGGAGCCCGCGCTCGCCGACACGCTGAAGGAATTCCGCGAGATCCGCGAAGTGACGGTCCCCAAAGAAGAACTGGAAGCCGCCAAGCACGCCCTGGTCGGCAGCTTCGCGATGGTCCTGGAAAATCCCGCGGGCGTTCTCGGCCGATGGCTCCAGCAGCGCGAATACGGCCTCCCCGAAGATTACTGGGACACCTATCCAGAAAAAGTGATGGCCATCACCGCCGCCGACGTCCAGCGTGTCGCCAAGAAATATGTCCCTTACGACAACGTCCAAATCATCGCGGTAGGCGACGGCGCAAAAATCCGCGGCCTGCTCAAGAAATTCGGCCCGGTGGAGGAAATCGCGCCAGACGCGCAGTGACAACCTGACCGGAGGGCCGTCTATTATCAAGTATGGAAACCCTCCTCCAGGACCTCAAGTACGCTCTACGCACCCTGGCCCACAGCCCCGGATTCACCGCCGTCGCGATTCTCTCACTCGCCCTCGGTATCGGCGCCAACACCGCCATCTTCACCCTCACCGACGCCGTCTTTTTGAATCCACTACCCGTCCAGGAGGCCGCGCGCGTTCTTCAGGTCTACTGCGTCGATCACGCCACGGTCACCACCGCAGCGAACCTCACTCGCACTCCGATGTCCTTCCTCAACTACCAGGACCTACGCGACCAGAACAACGTCTTCGCCGGATTCTCCGCCTACACCGGCGCCGGCGTCACACTGACCGGATACGGTGAGCCCAAACCCGAATTCGCTATTCTGACTTCCGCCAATTATTTTGACGTCCTGGGCGTGAAGCCCGCGCTCGGCCGCTTGTTCTTCCCCGATGAAGACCAAAAGCCCGGCGCCGACACGGTGGTAGTTCTCAGCTATAGCCTGTGGACCAAACAATTCGGCGCAGACCCCGGCATCATCGGACGCAGCATCAATCTGAGTTCCATGGCCTACACCGTCATCGGAGTCGCTCCGCCCGGCTTCAAAGGAACTCTGACCGTCAGCCCACCCGACCTGGTCTGGATCCCCATCAGCATGCACGCCCAGGCCCTACCCGGACCCGTCGAAGCTTTCTTCGGCAACCGCCGCTTTCGCTTCATCAGTACCTTCGGCCGCCTCAAGCCAGGCGTCGATCCCGCGCAGGCCCTTGCTGCTTTGAAAACCATCGCCGGCCGCCTCGAGCAGCAGTATCCCGAATCCAACCGCGGCCGCTCCATCGAAACCTCTTCGCTGGCGGATGCCGCGCTCGGTTTTCTGCCGCGCGATCAGATGGTTGTCGCCGGCATCGCGCTCAGCTCCGTGGTGGGGCTCGTGCTGCTGATCGCCAGCGTGAATCTGGCCAATCTTCTGCTCGCCCGATCCTCCAAGCGCTCTCGCGAAATGGGCATCCGGACCGCGCTCGGCGCTGAACGCGGCCGATTGGTCCGCCAGCTTCTCACCGAAAGCCTGCTGCTTTCTATCGGCGGAGGCGCGGTTGGCTTGCTGATCGGATCGTTTGGATGCCAGTTGCTGTGGTCGTTCCGCCCCACGTTCCTGCAGCAAAACAGCATCGCACTGCACATGGATGCCCGCGTCTTCGCCTTCGCCGCCGGTGTCACGCTATTGACCGGCCTGCTTTTCGGACTCGCCCCAGCCCTTCGCGCCTCAGCGCCCGATGTCGGTGAAGTTCTCAAGACCCGCGGTGTCACGGAAGCCTGGGGACGAAGCCCGCTCCGCAGCGCTCTCGTCGTTTCCGAAGTTGCGTTGGCTCTAGTCGCGCTCATCAGCGCCGGATTGTTTGTTCGCAGCATGCAAAACGTGCAGCGCACCGATCTCGGCTTCGAGAGCCACAACCTGTTTTCCTTCAACTTCGACTTGGCCTCCCGTCACTACACGCCCGACCGCGCGCGCCAGTTCTTCCGCTCCATGCAGGAACGCGCGCTGGCCACGCCGGGCGTACAAAACGTCGCGCTAGCCTCAAGTGCTCCGCTCAACGGCGGCATTCTGCTGACCGTCTTCCTGGAAGGACAGCAGACCAGTCCCGACCAGCGCGGCACCCTTACATTGATCAACGTGGTCTCACCGGCGTACTGGGACACCATGCATATTCCTCTGCGTGAAGGACGCTGGTTTACGGACTTCGATCGCGCCGATTCAGCCAAGGTCGCGGTCATCACCCAAGCCGCCGCCCAGCACTTTTGGCCCGGCCAGATCGCTATCGGCAAGCGCTTTCGCTTCAGCTCCGATAACGCGCTCCGTGAAGTGGTCGGTGTGGTCGCCAACAGCGTCACCACCACCATCGGCGAGCAGCCGCAACCGGTGATCTACCTGCCGGTCGAGCAGCAATTCAATACTTCTTTGGCATTGGTCGTCCGCACCGGTGCAAATCCCGACACGATTCTGCCTGCCGTGCGCGCCCGAGTCCAATCACTCGACAACGACCTCGCCCTGACCAACGCCTCCACCATCCAGCGGACCATGGCCCAAGGCTTGTGGGCCCCGCGCATGGCCGCCGCTCTATTCGGAGTCTTCGGCCTGCTGGGAATGCTGCTGGCCTCCATCGGAATCTACGGCGTGATGGCCTACATGGTGTCACAGCGCACCAACGAAATCGGCATCCGCATGGCCCTAGGCGCGCGTCCCGCCGACGTACTCCAGTTGGTAGTCGGCCAAGGCATGCGCCTGGCGCTGGCAGGCATCGTCATCGGTGTATTGGCAGCCCTGGCACTAACGCGCCTAATGGCATCCCTACTTTTCGCTGTCCGCCCCTACGACCCCGTGACGTTCGTAGTAGTAAGCGCCATTCTCTCAGCGGTAGCTCTCCTAGCCGGCTGGCTCCCAGCCCGCCGCGCCGCAAGAATCGACCCCCTAGTAGCCCTCCGCCAAGAATAAACCGGGGACAGCCCGCATGTTTCCTTATTTCCACCGCGTATCTCGGCGGAGGAAGTTTGGGCGCCTAAGACAACTCGTTGTACAGCAACAAGTTCAACAGCAAGGTGCGACAAAGGGGCGAAGTGCTGCTCAAATACGGAAACACGCGGGCTGTCCCCGGTTTAGAGGAAGACGGCGGCGCCAGCCGCAATCCTCCCTAACACCTAACACCTAAAACCTGGCACCTTCCCTTACCTCGGTGCCATCCGAATCGCCCCATCCAACCGAATCACTTCCCCGTTCAACATCGGATTCTCGATAATCTGCTTCGCCAACTGCGCGTACTCCGCCGGCCTGCCCAGCCGCTTCGGAAACGGCACCATCGCCCCCAGCGACGCCTTCACGTCCTCCGGCAGCGCCGCCAGCAACGGCGTGTCGAACAAGCCCGGCGCAATGGTCATCACGCGAATCCCGACGTTCGACATATCGCGCGCAAACGGCAGCGTCATCCCCACGATCCCGCCCTTCGAAGCCGAGTAAGCGCACTGCCCGATCTGCCCGTCGAACGCCGCCACCGACGCCGTCATCACCACCACACCACGCTCTCCGTCCGCATTGGGCTCGCTCTTCGAAATAGCCCACGCCGCCAAACGCGTCACGTTGAACGTCCCGATCAGATTCACGCGAATCACCTTGGTGTATCGCGCCAGATCCGCCGGGCCCTCCTTGCCGATCACCTTCTGCGGATCGCCGATACCCGCGCAGTTCACGCAAATGTGCAGCGCTCCGAACGCATCGGTCGCGGCTTTCACCGCCTGCTCCACCTCGCCCGGATCGCTGACGTCCGCGCGAACAAACCGCGCCGCATCGCCCAATTCCCCAGCCAGCGTGTGCCCCACCTTCTCGTTCAAATCCAGAATGACCGCCCGTCCCCCGGCGTCCACGATCATCCGCACCGTGGCCGCGCCCAACCCCGACGCACCACCACTCACCAACGCAACTTTCCCTTTAATGTCCATAGTTGATCCAGGACCATCCTACCGTACAACTCACGCCGAATTGCGCCGCCTTCCTTCCCGCGACGCACGGATCAACACCTCAGCGGCAGTACCCAGCCGCTCGCCTGCGGATCATGGCGATGGAAAGATTGCGTTTGCGATTCAGCCCTTCGACGACACGCGTGCGCGATCATATCGTGCGTCACAAAGCCACTCGAACTCCTTCCAAACCCCCTCTGTGCCACAATGACTCACATGTTGCCACGCGCCCTTATTACCGGCCTGTTGCTTGTATGCGCCTCCTTTGCCGCAGTCACCCGCGTCGAACTGGTGGATCGCACCGACGTTCTCGATGGCGCGGCGTTCGGAACCACCGGCCCGTATGAACGGATCGCCGCCAAGGTCTACTTCTCCGTCGATCCGAAGCTCGCGCCGAATCGCATCATAGCCGATATCGATTTGGCCCCCCGCGACGCCGAAGGAAAAGTGGAATTTTCCGCGGACTTGTATGTCCTGAAGCCCCGTGATCCGGCGAAGGGTAACGGCACCGCGCTAGTGGAGATCTCGAACCGCGGCGGCAAAGGTCTGCTCGGCATGTTCGACCTCGCGTCCGGCTCGCCCGATCCGAAGACGCAAGCCGAATTCGGCGACAAATTTCTGCTCGAGCAGGGCTTCACCCTGGTGTGGATCGGCTGGGAGTTCGATGTCCCGCCGTCACCGAGACTGCTTCATCTCTATGCCCCGGTCGCGACCGAAAACGGCAAAACCATCACCGGCCTGGTTCGTTCCGAATGGGAAGGCGACCAGCGCGTCACCACCATCCCGCTTGGCGATCGCGCGCAGATCGGGTACTCGGTAGCCGATGCGAACGATTCCGCCAACAAGATGTTCGTGCGCGACACGGTCAACGGCGAACGCCGCACCATCCCGCGCGACAAGTGGAAGTTCGCCGACGACACACACGTCACCATGCCAGACGGCTTCGAGCCGGGCAAGATTTACGAAGTGGTCTACAAAGCGAAGGACCCGGTGGTTGCCGGCCTGGGCCCCGCCGCGATTCGCGATCTGGTCTCGTTCCTGAAGTACGGCGGCCCGGAAACGCCGCTGAGCGATCAGCACGGCGCTATCAAACGTGCACTCGGCTTTGGAGTTTCACAAAGCGGCCGCTTCCTGCGAACATTCTTGTACGACGGCTTCAATCAGGACGAAAAGAAACGCCGCGTGTTCGATGGCGTCTGGGCGCACGTCGCCGGCGCGGGCCGCGGCAGCTTCAACGAACGCTTCGCCCAGCCGTCGCGCGACGGACATCCGTTTCTGAATGTCCTTTACCCGGTGGATCTTCCCCCGTTCACTGAGAAGGACGGGTTGCTGGCGAAAGCAGCTGAAGCCCATGTCGTGCCCAAGATCTTCCTTAGCAACGGCTCCTATGAATACTGGGGCCGCGCCGCGTCGCTGATTCACACCACGCAAGATGGGAAGCAGGACGCGCCGCCCGGCAAGGATACTCGCATTTACTTCTTCGCCGGTTCGCAGCATGGCGCGGGCAGCATTCCGCCGCGCAAGGTCGAGGCCGTGAACCAAGCCGCGGTAAACGACTACCGGATGTCCATGCGCGCTTTGTTAATCGCCCTGCAAGCCTGGCTCAAAGACGGCAAAGAGCCGCCCGCATCGCAATATCCGCAGATCGGTAAGGACCAGTTGGTGAACATCGGCGCGCTGGCGTTTCCGAAGATTGTGGATCTCGCGACTCCCCGGCGTAAACGGGAAGCTTACCGGCTCGATTTTTCAACGCAACCTCCGAAATCCGGACCGGCTTATCCAACACTGGTACCCCAAGTGGACCTGGATGGCAACGAAACCGCCGGAATCAAGATGCCGGAAATCCAGGTTCCGCTCGCTTCGAACACCGGCTGGAACCTCCGCAACAAATCCATCGGCGCGCCGGATGAGCTGTACAGCATGGTCGGGTCGTGGATTCCATTCCCGGTGAACAAGACCGAGCGCGAGAACAACAAGGACCCGCGGCTCTCCATCGAGGAAAGATACAAGACCAAGCGCGACTACCTGGAGCGCGTCACTCTGGCCGCGCAGAAGCTGGTGCAACAGGGCTTCCTTCTCGATCAGGACATACCCAAACTTCGCGAACGAGCCGCGAAGGAGTGGGACTATGTTCTAAGATCGAACTAGATGGGTCCAACTTCAGCACATGGCGAGCAGCCCAAACTCCCGATACCGGGCGTCAAGAATTTGATCGCGGTCGGTTCGGGAAAAGGCGGCGTCGGGAAAACCACCGTATCGGTGAATCTGGCGATCGCTCTCGCGCGGATGGGCCACGCCGTGGGTCTGCTGGACGCCGACGTCTACGGCCCGAACGTGCCGCTGATGATGGGTGTGCGCTCCCAGCCCAACGCCATCGGCGAGCGCATCCAGCCCATCGAAAAGAACGGCGTGAAGATCATGTCCATGGGCTTCCTGAATCCCGGCGACAAGCCGCTGGTGTGGCGCGGGCCGATGCTGCACAGTGTGATCCAGCAATTCCTACGCGGCGTGGATTGGGGCGAGCTGGATTACCTGATCATCGACCTGCCACCCGGCACGGGCGACGTGCAACTCACGTTGATCCAAACCGCGCCGCTGACTGGAGCGGTGGTGGTGACTACACCATCCGATGTTTCGCTCGAGGACGCGCGCAAAGCCATCCACATGTTCCAGCAGGTTCGGGTGCCGATTCTCGGACTCGTCGAGAACATGAGCTACCTGGAATGCCCGCACTGTCACGAGCGCATCGACGTCTTCAGCTACGGCGGCGGCAAGAAAACTGCGGAGAACATGAACGTCCACTTCCTGGGCGAACTGGCGCTGAATCCGGCGGTCCGCGTAGGCGGAGATACGGGCAGCCCGATCACCTTGGGCGATGACGGCGCGCCGTTCGTAGCGATCGCGAAAGCAGTGCAGGCGCGCGCAGTAGAGGAGAGCGGGAAAAAAGGTCCGTCGATCAAGATCGAGGACTAGCTAGATAGCCAGGATCGGACGCGCCGGCTTCCGGCGAAATAAACAACGACGAGAGCGAGCCCGGTGACGACCAGCAGCCAGGAGGAGGGCGCGGGAACAGACGACGGGTTCGGCACGATGGTCTGAGTGCTAATGGCGAGGGCATCCAGTCCGGCGACGGTCGGGCCAACCCGCGTGACAGCGCCGGTGGAAATGTTGATGATGCCAAGAGACCCGGCACCGCTTTGAATGCTAATATCCGCTGCCGAGTTGGAGCCCGTGATCACGGAGGCATAAAGCGTGCCATTGGGGTGAAACTTCATGGCGCTGGCCCTGGAGAAGCCTCCGAATGCGGGACTGTAGTTCAAGTGGACAACCAGTGTGATAGCTCCCGTAGATTGGTTCACGGAGTCCAACTCGCGCTCGTTGGCGGTATACAAGATGCTCCCGGAGGAGAAGGCTAAAGCGTCGCCATCGGGGAAATCCCCCGTGTTGCCTACCAACGTCGCCGCGCCAGTATTGATGTTGAGTGTATAAATTGATCCCGAGCTATAGCAGAACAACTTCCCGTCGGAACGGAAAGCCATATCCTGGCATGGCCCACTAAGATTGGTTGGTCCAATCGCCGTACCGGCGCCGATGCTAGGGTTGATTCTCAAGAGTGTGAATGGACCGCCGACACCGCCGACAATGCCGACACCATAAAGCGTGACACCATCCGGCGCGAAGGCCATGCTACTGACTGTGGCAGCTCCGATGGGTCCGACAACTGTTGCCGCGCCGTTCACCGGTGAAATGATGTACAACGTGGCTGGCGCGTTCGGCCCATTGTAGGCGGCTCCAAAGATGGTCTGGGCGGATGCGCAGGAAGCGCCGAGAAGAGCTAGCGAGAGTGCTACACCGATGGCTTTGTCGATCATCCTAATCCTCCAAGAACCACCGACTCGATGGCCGTTGCCTATGAGGTTGTTAATGGGAATGATTGCATACGGTTGGAAGCGGCGTCAAATGCCCGCAATCGCAGCGTGTTGTCTCACCAACGAACACCATCACCTGGCGGCCCCGCCCTAAGTTACTGGTCGGCTTCGACTTTTCTAGTGGCAGGCGAATTGCCACACCTCCCGGCATGCATCTGCTGCTACAGGATGTCCGCTTCGCCTTCCGGACGCTGCGCAAGAGCCCCGGGTTGACCACGATAATTGTCCTCTCGCTCGCCCTCGGAATCGGCGCGAATACCGCGCTCTTTAGCGTCGTGAACGCGCTGCTGCTGAAGCCACTGCCTTACCCCAGTCCCGACCGCCTCGCCATCTTGTGGCTGCGCTCGCCTGGCATCAATATTCCGCAGGACTGGCCGTCGCCCGGGCAATTTATCGACATCCGCACCGAGAATCATGTGTTCGAAGAGATGGCGATCCTGCGGGGTGATAGCTTCAATATCACCGGGCTCGATCAGCCGCAACGCGTGGAGGGAATCCGCACGTCGTCCACGCTGCTGCACCTGTTGGGCGCCAAACCGCTCCTTGGCCGTTTGTTTCTCCCGGAAGAGGATCAACCGGGCAAGCCGCCCACAGTGGTGCTCACGTACGGCCTCTGGAAGCGGTTGTTCGGCGGCGATCAGCAGATCGTGGGCAAGAAGATTACTTTGAATGGGACCGATGCGTTCACTGTGGCCGGTGTCCTGCCGCCCAACTTTCTCCTGAACAACGAAGTGATTCCGACCGTGGCCTCCATCGAGCGGATCGAAATCCTGCTGCCGCTCCCGTTCGGAGCGGATGCGGTAAACCGGCGCGGCGATGAGAACTACAATGTGCTGGCGCGCCTGAAACCGGGCGCGACCATGGAGCGGGCTCAGCAGGAAGTAGCCGCGATTGCCGCGCGCATCCGCGCCAAGGACCATCGCGATCCCACGTTCACCATCAGCGTCGTGCCCTTGCTCGATCAGGTGGTGGGAAACGTCCGGCGCGCCGTGCTGGTGCTGCTCGGCTCGGTGGCCCTGGTGCTGTTGATCGCCTGCGCCAACGTCGCGAATTTGCTGCTCTCGCGCGCCACCGGCCGCGAAAAGGAAGTCGCCATTCGTGCGGCGATGGGTGCGGGCCGTGGTCGGCTGGTGCGGCAGTTGCTGACGGAAACCGTCCTGCTGGGGCTCGCCGGCGGCGCGGCTGGTTTGCTGATCGCCAGTTGGATGCTCTTCATTGTTCGCGATATCAATCCAGGCAATATTCCGCGCTTGGAATTGATCGGCATCGATGCCAACGTGCTGGCATTCACCTTCGCCGTGTCGCTTTTCACCGGGATGATCTTCGGACTCGCGCCCGCGTTCAAGGTCGCCAAGGTGGATTTGAATACATCGCTAAAAGCCGGCGGAAGAAGCTCGCAATCCGAAGGCGGCTTCAACACCGCCCGGCACGGGATTCGCAGCCTGCTGGTGGTGGCCGAAGTCGCGCTGTCGCTGCTGCTGCTCACCGGCGCCGGTTTGCTGATCCGCAGTTTCCTGCACCTGGCCAGCGTACCTCCCGGATTCAACGTGGATCACGTGCTCTCCATGCGTGTGGCGCCGGCCGGGCCCAAATACACCGAACCGGCGCGAATCCAGTTCTACCGCGAAGTGATGGAAAAAATCTCGCGCGTGCCGGGAGTCAAAATGGAAGGCGCAGTTTCCGCACTTCCGCTCACCTCCGCCGTGGGCTGGGGCGGCATGCAGATTGAAGGCTACACACCGCCGCCCAACGAGCCGGAACTGCAAGTGGATCAGCGCATCGCCACCAACGACTATTTCCGCGCCATGGAGATTCCCTTGGTGCAAGGCCGCTTCTTCAACGATCACGACAATAAGGATGCTCCCCAGGCGGTGCTGATCGACGAGAAAATGGCCAAGCGGTTCTGGCCGGCCGGCGATGCCATTGGCAAGCGGATGAAGAACGGCGGTCCGAAGGATCCGTGGTACAACGTGGTCGGCGTGGTGGGCACAGTGAAGCAGTATGGATTGGACGTCGATGGACGGATGGTGGTCTACTATCCGCACGCGCAAGCCGCAGCCCGCGGATTGTACTTGGTTGCTCGCACCTCCACCGATCCGGCAAGCGTGGCGAGCGCCATCGTCAGCGCGATTCACTCCGTCGATCCCGGCGTAGTAGTGTATGAAGTCCGCACCATGCAAGATAGGCTGCACGCATCGCTCGCACGGCAGCGGTTCTCGATGGCAATGTTGGCCGCATTCTCCGCATTCGCCCTGATCCTGGCCGCGGTGGGCGTTTACGGCGTGATGTCCTATCTGGTAACACAAGGCACTCACGACATCGGCGTGAGAATCGCGCTGGGAGCGCAACGTGGAAACATTGTGGGTTTGGTTCTGCGGCAGGGAATGGCCTTGACCGTGATCGGGATTACCGCCGGACTGATCGGCGCATGGAGTCTGACGCGCGTGATGGCCAGCTTGCTTTTCGGCGTGAGCGCGACTGATGTATTAACCTTCTCTGCCGTAGCGATATTCCTCGCACTCGTCGCAGCCATAGCTTGCTACCTGCCAGCCCGCAGGGCGATGCAGGTAGATCCGATGGTCGCCCTGCGTTACGAGTAGCAGTGCTGCCGAACTGAGCCGCGACCGTAAAGGAAGCGGGCACCGGGCCCTTTTTCAGGACCTCACTAGCCAGTATTCGCTGGTCGGCAGCCGCCTCACCCGCGCGTAGTGCCTTCCCCGCCGGACTTCTCTTAGAGCTATGCTAGTGCGCAAGGAGTTCGTATGCGTACTTTGCATATTGCGATTTTGAGCCTACTGCTGGCCGGGACCTCTTTCGCTCAGCGTGGCGGTCATGGCGGCGGGGGCGGACGAGGCTTTGGCGGCGGTGGTGGCCGCGGATTCAGCGGCGGCGGTGGCGGACGATCGTTCAGCGGCGGTGGCGCGTTCCGCGGCGGCGCCGGTCGATCATTCAGTGGTGGTGGCGCGTTCCGCGGCGGCGGTCGATCGTTCAGCGGTGGCGGCGCGTTCCGCGGTGGCGGTCGATCGTTCAGCGGTGGCGGCGCGTTCCGCGGTGGCGCGTTCCGTGGTTCCATGGGATTTCGCGGCGGCAACCGCGGCTTCATCGGCGCCGGCCGATTTGGCCGAGGCTTCGGATTCAACCGTGGATTTGGGCGCGGGTTCCGCGACCGCGACCGGTTCTTCTTCGGTTTCGGAGGCTTCTACTCGCCCTGGTATTGGCCTGGCTACTACGACCCATATTGGTATGGATACGGATACGATCCGTACGCGTACAGCTACCCCTATGCCGGTGGCTATCCGTACTACGGGTCCACTGCTTATGATCCATCCGCCTATGATGATCCTTCCGCCTACGATTCGTACGGCGACGACGATCCGCCAGCCCAAGCCGGTCCTCGACGCGCTGTCCCCTATTCCCGTCCCAGTGGAGATCCTCCACCGCCCGCACGGAGCAGCGCATACGTAGGCGACGGCCGTTGGCACCACTTCGGTGAGCGCGCCGGCTCTTCAGAATAAGCGGCTCTGAGCCGATGTATTGGGCGTGACTTGCCCCAATTGTGGCGCGCCCATGCGTTTCGAACCGAACCGGGATTGCCAGGTCTGCGAGTTCTGCGGGAACATCCACGTTCCCGAGGCTAATGCCGACGGCATCCGTGTGTTCGATGAACCAGCAGGACTCGCTTGTCCCGTGTGTGCCGTCCCCCTGGTTCATGCCACCGCCGATGGCCTGCCCATCCGCCACTGCACGCGCTGTCACGGACTGCTGATTCCCATGGACACCTTCCTGGCCATCGTGCAGGACGTGCGTTCGCGGCGCGAAACGATTGCCGATGGGCGCCCGATTGACTGGCGAGCTATGAGCCGGCACCTTCACTGCCCACAGTGCGATCGGGAAATGGACACGCATCCCTATGCCGGCGGCGGTAACGTGGTGATCGATTCCTGCGAGAATTGTTCCCTCAACTGGCTCGACTATAGCGAGCTCGACCGCATCGTCCGGGCTCCAGATCGCGTCTTTAGCGAAAAATCCTAGAACTACCGGTAAGTAGTTGATCCGATGACGCCCAGGGGCTTTCACCTAGCCTCTCTAGGCCCCTTTCAGCAGTCACTTAGGCCACACCGTCCTAGTTCTATTCCCGAAAAGTACTGGATTTGGCGGCTCATCACATTGAATCGAAAGTCGTCTTCCCCCTTCCAGCCCCCAATGTGAACCTTGGGTTGGGTGAACACAATGCGACGAATAATACTGAGTTCGATCCTCCTGGCCAGCCTTGCGACGGCCGGCACAATCAACCTGACGCCGATCAACGATGGACGAGGAACCATCGGTACGGCCGCCAATTTTCAAGTGGTGAGTGGGACCATCACCACGAACAGCACCGGCTTTGCGGATATCGTGCTCGATTTCAACTACCATCCGGTGGGTAGCGGTGGGCCTAGCACGCCACTCGGCCAATGGACCCTGGGCGGCGTAAATCTGGATGTCGGCGATCTTCTGTTCCAGGTGGGAAGCGATACCTTCGGAATTCCTCTAGCGAGCCACAGCGGATCGCCGAATGGGGCGAATCCAGCGCTCTTCGCCAACGTGACTGCCGGACACTTCTATCAGAGCAGCACCGAACTGATCGCCAATACCGTGCTGAACAGCCCGGGCTTCAACTTCCGGCCGAACGCCGACGTGTGGCTGGGCGGGACGGTGAACGACCTCGGCACCCTCACGGAAAGCATCACTTTCAATTCGGGCCAAACACCGTCCTACGTCGTCGAATTCACGGGGCAACTGCCAGCCTCATTCCTGGCCGATGTCAACGCCAATGGCGGCCTGGTGAGCGCCGATTTCGCGTCGGCGACTTGCGGCAATGGCTTGCTGACAGGCAACGGAAATCTAGGCTCGGTGCCGGAACCGGCTTCATTGCTACTGGCCGGTGGCGGGTTACTCGCGCTCGGCTTGCTGACGCGCTATCGGGGCAGGAAGACCGCGCGCCAGTAGTCTTCGAAGCTATACTTTTCGTTTCTTGAAGTTTGAAATCTCAGAGGCGGGGCGAGTTGCCCTGCCTCAATTGTTTTAGTGCTTGATCCGGCCGTGCCTGACCCTGAACTGCTGCTTCTGCTTCAGCGGCTTGGAGTGCGGTTTGGGATTGTACTTGGAAGGCTTCCCCATCGTGTACTTCGATGGCTTTCCGGGAGTGTGGGCTTTTGGCTTCGCCAGCAGCGTCGGGGTGCACATCGGAATGACCGTCGCACAGAGAAGTATCAGCTTCCGGACCATGCTAGTACTCTCGGCGGGTCTGGGCCATTTCTTTAAGGCACGCTACGCCAGCCACCGTTTCCTCAAGACACGAACAGGTCCCGCCCCGGACTTCCAACAGATTGATCCTATGGGATGATCGGGTTTTCGCCGATATGCTGGTGTGCGGTTTCTCTCAGTAGCTGTGTTGCTATTGGCCGGCGGTCCAGTATTCGGGCAGCCAGTGGCCCAACATGTGATAGAAAATACGGCACTTATTCCCCTTGCAGCATGGTGGAGCTACCCGGGCGAAACCTCTCACTGGCTGACCCCCGATCTGCTTTTCTCGCTGGTTTCCCTACTGCTGGTGACTATTCTCGGCAGCCTGGGATGGGTGATGATCCTGCGGCGGCAGGTACGGAGCCGGACCGAGATCATACGAACTACTCTGGAATCCACCGCGGACGGCATTATTGTAGTCGACTCGCATGGCCGGACCGTGTTTTGGAACCAGAAATTCGCCGACCTGTGGAGTCTGCCCGAATCGCTGCTGCGATCGCGAAGTTCCAGGAAGCTGCGGGAGTTTGTGGCGGATCAACTTAAGTATCCGGATCGCTTTCTGAACATCGCGCGGAGGATTCCGGACGGGCCAACCGATGAAGTGATCGAGTTCAAGGACGGACGCGTCTTTGAACGGCATTCCGAACCACAGCGAGCCAGAGGAAAGATTGTTGGGCAGGTAATTGGATTCCGCAACGTAACCGACCGCCTCCGCGCGGAGAACGCCTTGCGTATTCGCACCGAGCAGCAGGCCGCCGTCGCGGTCCTGGGTCAGTTCGCACTCACGGAAACCAAGTTGGAATCGGTATTGGAAACAGCCTCCGTCCTGGTAATGAGAACGTTGGGAGTGGAGCGCTGCGACATCCTCGAGCTGGAGGAAAACGGCCAGTCGTTCCTGGTCCGCGCAAGAGCCGGATCGGGCGGCGATAACGTAGCAGTCCGGACTCCTGTGGACGGATCGCTGGAAGGATACACGTTACATTCTGACGGCCCGGTGGTGGTGGTCGACCTGGGACAAGACGCGAGTTTTCGCGGATCGCACTTGCAGCAGTCCGGATTGACCAGCGGTGTCACCGTCGCGATCGCCGGCACTGAGGGGCCCTGGGGGGTGCTCTGCGTCGGATCGGCGGTACCAAGGCAGTTCAGCGGCGAAGACATGAATTTCTTGCAGGCCATGGCGCATGCCGTTGCTTCCGCGGTCGGCCGCAAGCGGGTAGAGCGGAAACTGAGCCACGCCAAGGAGGCGGCCGAGGCCGCGAACCGGGCCAAGAGCGAGTTCCTGGCCAACATGAGCCACGAAGTTCGCACGCCGATGAACGGGATTCTAGGAATGACCGAACTCGTTCTGGATGGCGAGTTGACTCCCGATCAGCGCGAATCGCTTCATATCGTTAGAACATCGGCGGAGTCCCTGTTGACCGTGATCAACGACGTGCTGGACTTCTCCAAGATTGAAGCCGGGAAACTGGAATTGGACGAAGTGCCGTTTCCACTGCGTAATTTCCTCGATGAGGTGATGCAGGCCTTCGCTCTGGAGGCGCACCGCCGCGGGTTGGAGTTGGCCTGCGATGTAAAGACCGGCGTGCCCAGCGTGTGTCAAGGCGATCCGACGCGGCTCCGCCAGGTGCTCAACAATCTGTTGGGCAACGCGCTGAAGTTTACCGAGCGCGGCGAGGTGGTTCTGGAGGTGGATGCCGAACGTCTTTCGGAAGATGGTACGGCGGTTTTTCATTTTGCCGTTCGCGATACCGGTATCGGCATTCCACTGGAAAAGCAGAAGCTCATTTTCGATCCATTCTGTCAAGCCGACTCGTCCACTACGCGGAAATACGGCGGGACCGGGCTGGGCCTCTCCGTATCGGGGCGGCTGGTGCAAATGATGGGGGGCGAAATCGGCGTGACCAGCGAGCCTGGCCAAGGCAGCCGTTTCCACTTCACTGCGAAGCTGGGAATCGGCGCTCCGGAATCTGTGGCGTCGGGCGTGGAGACGGTGAAACTGCAAGGGAAACGCGCCCTGGTCGTAGACGACAACGCTACCAGCCGGCGGATCGTCTCGGAGCTGCTGGCAAGCTGGGGACTGGAAGTGACCGCTGTGGATGGCGCCGCCGCTGCGCTCCAGGCGCTCGAGGGGCGGCAACGGGCCGGATCGCCAATCCATCTGATGATCAGCGACGTGCAGATGCCGGTGACCGATGGGTTCGCGCTGGCGGCAAAAGTGAAGGCCAGCTCGGCATTTGAACCGCCGCGCATCATCCTGCTCACTTCTTGCGGCCAACGTGGGGATGCCGCGCGTTGCCGCGATGCCGCCATTTCCGCTTACCTGATCAAGCCCGTCCGGCAGGCGGAGTTGCGGGGAGCGATCTGCGCTGCGTTCGCCGATCGATCGGGCGAGAAATGCGCCGCGGTGGTGACCAAACACACCTTGCGCGAGGCCAGCATCGCGGCCGGACACCGCGTGCTGCTGGCTGAAGATAACCACGTCAATCAGGTACTCGCCGTGCGGCTGCTGGAGCGGCGTGGCCATCAGGTGGTTGTAGCGAACAACGGACGCGAGGCCGTCGAGCTTCTCGCTCAGGACCATTTTGATGCGGTCCTGATGGACGTACAAATGCCGCACATGGACGGCTTTGAAGCCACCGCGGCGATCCGCCGGAACGAAGAGCGAACCGGGGGCCATGTTCCCATCCTGGCCATGACCGCGCGCGCCATGAAGGGCGACCAGGAGCGCTGTCTCGAGTCGGGTATGGACGGCTACATTGCCAAGCCCATCCATGCCGAGGAATTGTACCGGCTGCTCGAGGAGACGGTCGCCGGATCGGTAGCCAAAGTGTCGTAAGACTAACACGGGCTCGTGAATTGCAGGCGAGGCTTCCCTGCCTGGCGTTTCGCCCGACGCGGTGTTGCTGAAAAAGACTGAATTATTCGAGCTACGGAATCTGCTCCACCACTTCTGACGAAGACGGCGGCCGCCTGTCCTTCGGGTTTCTGCGCATGGTATTCGATCTGCGCTCCTCGACAACTAAGGCGAAGTGACTCTCCGGTAGTAGCCGCGCTTGGCTTTCACCAGCGCCTTTCCTTCCCTCCGCTCCACCTCGGGCGTCACTTTCAACTTGATTTCGCAGAACTTCCCCGGTGGCTGGCCGGCCGACGGGCGATAGCCCAGGCTGTACCGCGTGCGAATCTGATCGATCAACTCGGCCAGCTTGGTAGCCACCTCGGCCTTGCCCGATTTCATCACCTGTCCGCCGGTCTGGTCGGCGTATTTGTGCACGTCGCCGGGAGGGTTGTGTCTCCGGCTAAGACCGAACATTGGATTCTTTTGGTACAGCACCAGAAATACGTCCGACATGGCGCTGCGCTCCAGCAAGGAACTCACCACAGTTCCGGTTTCGAAGAGCTTGTGGAACGCTTCCGCTTCGGAGTGCTGGCGGTTGGAAGGAATGTTCGGGACATTGTCGGTGAGCCACAGGATCACCCGGCGGCTGCTGGGATTTTTCGCCCGATCCGATTGCATTGCGGCCTGGTATAAACCCTCGTTGAAGTACGCTTCCTGATCGCTGGTCATCTCGCTGGCTTTCTGAATGGCAGCGACGGTCAGCGCACGGTCCGCGGTGAAATCCTGCAGCAGTTGAGCCGATGCGGAGTAGACCATCACCGCCGTCTCGTCCTCCGGTTTCAAATGCCCCAGCGCTTCAAGAGCGCCGGCCGCCAGCGGCTTCAGAACTGGCTGCACGCTTTCGGTGAGGTCAAACAAGAAGACAATCGACAGCGGCAGTTCATTCTGGCTGAAGAAGCTAATGTCCTGCTTCACACCGTCCTCGTAAACTTCGAAGTCCCTTCGGTCCAGCGCGCCGACGGTCCGGCCAGTCTTCTTGCTTACAACCTGGGCGTCCACCACTACCAGGTCGGTGGTCACTCGGAAGACCGCATCCTGGCCGCTCACAAAAACGGCCAACCCCATAAGGAAAAACAGTTTTCGGACCATGAAACTTGATAGACGCAGACCCTGAATGGCTTCGTTCCATCAAATCAAACCGTGCCCCCCGGTTCAGTCTGAGAATATCCCCCTCTATAGGCCACGTATAGTGCGTGCAAAACAGAGTAGTAAGTTGCTGGCGCGTGCTGCTGTGCTGTGGCCTGGCCTTCGCCGTTGCGTTAAACGGCTCCGTCATCGTGCAGTTGAAGGTCCTGGAAGGCGAAGGGGCGGTTTACCGCACCGGCACTCGGGCCACGCGCGGCCTGACCGTGCTGGTAACCGACGAAAACGGCAAGCCCCTGGCGAATGCGGCCGTGAGTTTCCGCATGCCGGACGAAGGGGCCAGCGGCGTCTTTAGCTCCGGTCTGCGAACCGAAGTGGTCACCACCAGCCCGGATGGACGCGCCACGGTGTGGGGAATGCAGTGGAACAAAACAGCAGGGACGGTGGAGATCCGGATCACGGCGGTGAAGGATCAGGCGCGCGCGGGTATCATCAGCACGCAATACCTGAGCGACACCATTGCGCCAAAAGGCGGCGGCGACGGGGTGTTCACGGCATCGCACAAGGGTCGAACGAAGTGGATCGTAGCTGCAGTCGCTGCAGGGGGCGCGGTGGCCGCGCTGGCGTTCGGCAAAGGGAAGGGAGGCGCTCCCGCGGCAGCCGGAACGCCCGCGGGTATACAGATCGGCAATCCCAGCATCACCATAGGTCATCCGTAATGAAAGGCTTTTTACTTTCCATGGCCATCGCTGCCATGGCCTGCGCGCAACCGGGGCTCGCACCACCACAGATCGGATTCATACAGGACTCGAGCAACGCGTTGCGGCCGGTGATCGGAATCGCCGGTAATTTTCTGCTGGGCGATCCCATGCAAACCGGTCTGACATCGGCCGCATTTTCAGGTTTGTCCGGCATGGTGAAGACCGATTCCGCGCTGCTGGCCATCGACCGCCAGGGTCAACCCGTCGCCGCCAGCGACGCACCCTCAGGCTCAGCGTTATTCGCTTTCTCGCAATCCGGCGCGCCGTCGTTCGTTTACTTCGTGGACGCCAACGCGTGGATGACATGGGACGGCCAACAGTTTCAGCCCGGGGCTTTCGATCTGTCGGCGTTCGATTCGCCGGTGGTGGTCTCCATTGCCTCGCCCAACGACGGCGAAGCGCAAATCATTCTGCAACGCGACGACGGCCTGTGGGACATTCGTCTGCAACTCTCCGCCGGCACAGTGACCTCGCAATCCGCGATCCCAGGCGTCACGGCTCCAATGCTGGCGCTCGCGAATGGCAATCTGATCTATCGCGACGCAGACGGCCTGGTGCTGCGGAAGCCCGACGGATCGGAGCTGCACATCCCCGCACCGTTGCCGCCAAACATCGCGTTCCAGCAGATGGGCGACGGCTGGATACAGATTCGCGATCTTGATACGCCGAACCAGTTCGCAGTACGGATTACCGAGGGCCGGGAGCAGTTTTATCAATTGCCGGAGGCGGACGAATGATCGCCCGGCTGCTGCTCTTCTTTTCGTTCCTGTCTTTGCCGGCATTGGCACAGCTTCAGGTATTGCTGTACGACGGTTCCACCGAAACGCCAGTGGGCGCGCTGGTGGACATGGGCTCGGCCGCTCCCGGCGATTCCACCGAGTTGCGGTTCCGGGTGAGAAACTTCGGCGCCGCTCAGGTCACCATCACAACTTTGAAGATCGCCGACGCGGCCACGCCATTCAAAATATCGGCGGCTCCATCGTTGCCTCTCCCTCTGGCGCCCGGGTCGGCGGCGGACTTTCGCGTTGTGTTTAGTCCAACTACCACAGGCACGTTCAATGGATTCCTGGTGGTGAATACCATCAACGTGGCGCTGCGAGGATTCGGTGTTCCCACGGCCACACTGACGCTGGCGGGCAGTACCACTCCGCTGGCCACCGGGGCCGTGATTGATTTCGGATCGGTGGTGCCTGGAAGCAGCCATGTGCAAACCCTTCTGTTGACGAACCTGGGCAAAACGAGCATCACGGTAGCGGCTGTATCGGTAAGCGGGCCTGGATTTCGCGGGCCCCTCGGGGCGACTGCGCCGATTCCGCTAGCCGCGGGGCAGTCGGTGTCCTTTCAGATCGCATTCGAGCCGCAATCCAGCCAGCAGTTGAAGGGGACGCTGCTAGTAGATCAGCGATCCTTTACGTTAGCCGGGCTCGGCCTGGAGACACTGTCGTTGACCTACGGCTCCGCCGATGCACCAGTGGGTGCGGTAGCGGACATGGGTTCCGCCACGCCCGGCGATTCCGTCGAAACAAAGTTCCGGGTGCGGAACTTCGGGACAGCCGTCGTCTCCATCACCACACTGAAAATCGCGGACGCCACAACGCCCTTCAAAATATCCGCGGCTCCATCTTTGCCAATCCAAATCGCGGCCGGATCGTTCGCCGACTTTCGCGTGTCCTTTAGCCCTCCTTCCATCGGCACTTTTAACGGACTCCTGCTGGTAAATGGCATCACCGCGGCGCTGCAAGGGTCCGGCGTTCCCTCGGCCACGCTGACTTTGGCGGGTGGAACCACGCCGCTCGCCGCCGGCGCGACTATCGACTTCGGATCGGCTCAGAGAGGCGCCAGCAAGCCGCTGGCCCTGTTGCTGGCGAACCCCGGCAAGACTAGCATCACCGTACCGCTGGTATCCGTGACCGGGACAGGATTTCGTGGGCCCATCGGCGTGACGGCGCCGGTCACACTCACTGCCGGGCAATCCGTTTCCTTTCAAATCGCATTCGAACCGCAATCCAGCCAGCCGTTGAAGGGAACGTTGATTGTAGATCAGCGGTCTTTTGTGTTGACCGGGCTCGGCCTCGACCCGCCGCTGCCCGGCGCCTCCATCGTGTTCGGATCGCAGACCGCTTTGAGTTCGCAACAGAATACCATCTCCATACCGCTGGCCTCGGCGTCGGCGGTGAGCGGTTCCGGAACCTTGACCTTGGAGTTCCACTCGAGCGTTCCGGGTGTCACCGATGACGCGGCCATCCGTTTTGTCACGGGCGCCAAGCGAAACGCGACGGTGAACATCTCCGCGGGCGACACCATCGGAAAATTCGGGACCCAATCGAGCATCGCTTTCCAGACCGGGACCACGGCCGGAACCATCGTGTTCACCCTCACGCTGCCCAACAGCACCCAACAAGCGAGCCTGATCGTTACTCCGGCGGCCATCAGCTTCGATTCCGCAACGGGCGTTCGGCGCGTCAACGATCTCGACGTAAGCTTGACGGGGTTCGACAACACCTACTCAGCATCGCAACTCGCCTTCACCTTTTATGACAAGAAGGGCGCCACCATGCAGCCAGGCGTAATCCGCGTGGACGCGTCATCCGATTTTCATCTCTACTTCGCATCCAGCCAGGTGGGCGGCGCGTTCGCCCTGCTGGCCACCTTCCCTGTCAGCGGCGATGCAACGCAGGTAGGCAGCGTGGACGTACAACTCGCCAATTCAGTAGGCGTGACCAAGACGCAACGCATCACCTTCCCGTAACATTAAAATCTGTCCCACGCATTCACCGAAACTTGTCAGCAATTGGTAGCACAGGCTTTAGCCTGTGAACTCTGTGCCACACTGCGTACATGCTGCTGGCGACCGTAGTAGAAACCTCGCGCCGCGTAGCCGAAACTTCCCGCCGTCTCGAAAAGGTGGACCTTCTGGCCCAGCTCTTGCGCCAGCTTCACCCCAGCGAAATCGAGACAGTGGTCCCCTTTCTCGCCGGGCGCGCGCGGCAGGGACGCATCGGCATTGGCTACGCTTCGGTTCACGGCGCCGCTGGATCGCCAGCCACCACTGCAAGTCTCGAAGTAATCGAAGTGGATCGGACATTCCAAACCATCCTCTCCGCTTCGGGACCCGGCTCCCAGCGCCAGCGCTTCGAGCTGCTCCACAAAATGATGACCAGCGCCACCGAAGCCGAGCAGCAATTCCTGATTCGCCTGCTCATGGGCGAACTGCGCCAGGGCGCGCTCGAAGCCGTCATGGCGGATGCCCTCGCCAAGGCCGCTGGCATCGCCGCCGAACGCGTCCGCCGAGCCGTGATGTTGGCCGGCGACATCGCGCCCGTGGCCAAAGCGCTGCTCGAATCGGGTGAATCGGCTCTCGCTCAATACGATATTCAGTTATTTCGCCCGCTCCAGCCGATGCTAGCCGGATCCGCCGATGATGTCGCGGAGGCGCTCCACGAAATCGGCGAGGATGCCGCGCTCGAATACAAGCTGGACGGCGCGCGCGTGCAAGTACATCGCTCGGGCGACGACGTGGTGGTGTATTCCCGCGCCTTGAACGATGTCACCGCAGCCGTGCCCGAAGTGGTGGAAGTCGTTCGCGCACTTCCGGCAAAAGACCTGATCCTGGATGGCGAAGTGATCAGTCTCCAGCCCGACGGACGGCCACAGCCGTTTCAAGTGACCATGCGCCGGTTCGGCCGCAAACTGGACGTCGAGCGGATGCGCGCTGAGCTGCCCATGACTCCGTTCTGGTTCGACCTTTTGTATTGCAACGGAACATCGCTTTTGGATGAAACGCAGGCGCGCCGTTTTCGCACTCTTGCGGACATCGCGCAGCAGTCTCTGATCCCGCACACTACTGCTTCCAACGCGCAGGCTGCCGAGGAATTTCTTGAACAATCGCTCGGCAGCGGGCACGAAGGCATCATGGCCAAAGCCGTGGACGCCCGCTACGCCGCCGGATCGCGCGGGCAAAGCTGGCTCAAGATCAAGCGCGCCCGCACGCTGGACCTGGTGATCCTCGCCGCCGAGTGGGGCCACGGACGCCGTCACGGCTGGCTCAGCAATCTGCACCTTGGTGCGCGCGATACGGAGAAGGGCGGCTTCGCCATGCTTGGCAAAACATTCAAGGGCCTCACGGACGAGATGCTCGCCTGGCAGACGCAGGAATTGCTGAAGCTCGAAATCGGGCGCGATAACTACACCGTCTATGTCGAGCCGAAGCTGGTTGTGGAGATCGCCTTCAACGAGATTCAAATCAGTCCACGGTATCCGAGCGGGCTTGCCTTGCGATTTGCGCGGGTGAAAAGGTATCGCACCGACAAGAGCGCAGCGGACGTCGATACCTTTCAGACTGTACAAACACTCGCTGGCCAGTAGTACATGCACTGCCCGGAATACACCCGCACGGGCAACGGAGTAAGAATCATTTTCTTTAAAGAATGCTTGCCCAATGCCGATGGAAGAACGTCGGGAGTTTAATGCCAAATCTAACGCCAAAGGTTTTATGGATCGCCGAGCAGACCGTCGAGATCGTCGACGAATCCCGGCTATCACTCACTGTTGTCAACAGTGCGATAGATGGTCTCCGCAGTCTGCGAAATGAGGATTTTGACGTGGTGATGGCCAGCTTTCCGTTGGCCGATTGGGCCTCCGCGGCGAGCCTGCTGGAAGAGATCCAGCAAACCCAGCCCGCCACCCCAGTAGTGATCCATGCGCCAGATGCAAGTTCAACCGAAGAGGTCCGCCTGGTGAAGTGTGGCGCCTTTCATGTCCACGGGCATGGCGACGCCACCAGCCTGCTCTATCTTGCTGCGAATTCCAAGTGGGTGCGGGAATCCACTGAGCAATCCGCCTCGCCGGAACAGGAGCATTGGCGGCGTTTCCTGATCGGTGAGAGCCGGGCGATGCAGCGCGTCTTCGAAACCATTCGTTTGGTCGCTCCACGCCGCTCCACCGTCCTGATCGCTGGAGAGACCGGCACCGGCAAAGAGGTGGTGGCGCGATCCATCCACGCCGCCGGCCATCGTGCTCATCTTCCCATGGTCTGCGTGAATTGCAGCGCACTTCCCGAGGCTCTGCTCGAAGCCGAATTGTTCGGCCACGTCCGGGGCGCGTTCACCGGCGCGATGAATCAGCGCATCGGACGATTTGAACAAGCCAACCACAGCACTATCTTCCTGGATGAAATCGGCGACCTTCCTCTGAGCCTGCAAGCCAAGCTGTTGCGCGTACTTCAGGAACGCGAGTTCCAGCGCTTGGGCAGCTCGGAAACCGTGAAGGTGGATGTCCGGGTGATCGCCGCTACGCACGCCGGCTTGGCGGAGATGGTGAAAGAAGGCAAATTCCGCGAGGATCTGTACTACCGCCTGAATGTGGTCCCAGTCGCCGTTCCGCCATTGCGAGAACGCGGCTCCGACATCCACGTTCTGGTAGAGCACTTCATGGAGAAGATCTGCACTCAGGAAGACATCGCGCCACGTCAGATCTCGCGCGAAACGCTCGACCGCCTGGCCGCGCACGATTGGCCCGGCAACGTGCGCCAACTCGAAAACGCCGTGGAGAAAGCCATCGTGATGAGCGGCGAACGGCGGCTGCTATTTCCTGGCGATTTCCCGCTTCCCGCCCGCCAGCATCCCATCGTGTTCCCAGGGGGCGCCCAGGCCTTCATACCGCTGCCCGATCACGGGCTCGACTTTGAGCGGACCGTGGGCAGCATCGAGCTGAATATTCTGGAGCAGGCGCTGAAAAAGACCGGTGGAAACAAAAAGCTCGCCGCCGCGATGCTCGGCTTGAAGCGGACCACGCTCGCGGCGAAGCTCAAGAGCCTTGTCGCGGTTGGGGCTGCGTAAGCGACGCATCTCTTTCTGTATGGCGCCCCCGCCGGTGCGGCGATGCGGGCTGCACACCCTCCTTGGGCACTTCCACGGCCCGCACGATGAATCGCTTCGGTGCGGAGCCGACATAGTAGAACGGATAACAGGTCACCAGCGTAAGAGTCTTTTGCTTCGCAGTGGCCAGCACCTCGACATCCCGCGGTCCAACGATTTTCGTCGACTGCACCAGATACCGGAAAGTGCCTCTCTCCGTTTCAAGATCGATGGCGTCGTCCTTCCTGATATTGCGCAGCGGCCGAAAGAACGTGTCGCGATGACCGGCCAGTGCGACATTACCCGTCTTCCCCGGCATCGCGGTGCCCGGAATGTGCCCCACCGCACGACGCAACGTGCTCGATTCCGCCCCTTCCCGCACCATCACCGCCAGGTTCAGCCGCGGAATACGAAGCCGGCCGATCAGAGCATCTGGCAGCGGCGCGCGCTCCGTGGGCAGAGGTTCAAACTTGCCGGGCGTCTCGGCGTTTTCCATCTTGAACCGCGGACCGCCAAACAGCCAGTAGATCTCGTCGGCCATGAATCGGCGAACCGATGGAGTCAACCCGCGCATCGATTCATCGAAGGCCCAATCCTCGTAAGCCTGATAGAGCACGGAACTGGTGTTGATCCAAAGGTAGGTGTCGACCGCAGCGAGCCCGAACAGCAGCAGGAGCCAGTCCAGCAGCCGCAGCCCGCGACGCCTCCTCGGCCTCGCAGGGACACTCCACATACGTGTCTTCCGTCCGGCCTCGCTCATTTGATATTCGAGGCCTCCGCGTCGGGGGTGTAGAGGTAATTGGTTCGGGTCCGGACAATCAGTTTGGGATGCTCGGGAGAACTCGCCACCACCTTGATCCGCCGCTCCGGCTTCCCTTCAGAAGTAGGAATGTATCCGATGGTGTAGCGCGTGCGGATGTCCTTCGCAATCTGTTTGCAAATGGGAGTAATCTCCTCCAGCTTCTTGGGGAAGTACGGCACGCCGCCGCTCACGCGCGAAAGCTTCTCCAGCACCGCGGGATTTCTCTCCGGGTCGTCCTCATCGAAAATCCCGATGGTGTAGATGGTTGCCAACTGTGACAGAACATCGTGCATCACTTCGGGCAGTTTGTGTACGCTGATGTTGTCTCCTCCATCGCTGATCAGCACCAAAGTCTTCTTGTCCCGGCGGCCCATGTCCAACTGGTGCAGCGCCATTTCCATGGCATCGTAGAGCGCGGTCCGCCCTTCCGGAATGCCCTGCCACAGCGCGGAGCGCAGCGTGTCGATGTTGTCGGAGAACAGCATGATATCGGGCAGGCCGCGCCGCGCCTTTTCGTTGAAGTTGATTACAAAAACCTCGTCCTGGGGATTGCTGGCTTCTATGAACTCGATCGCGGCCGTGATCACCTCCGATCGCTTGGGCCGCATACTGCCGCTCTCGTCCACCACCAAGCCGACTGTGACGGGAATGTCTGCATCGGCGAACTGGCTGATCTGCTGCGGCTTCCCGTCTTCGTAGACTTTGAAATTGTCCTTGGTCAGTCCCGAGACGAATCCACCCGCGGAATCCTTGACACTCACATCTAAAAGGACCAGCCGCGACGTGGTCCGGATGGTGTATTCTTGGTCCTCCTGTTTGGGCCTGACCGGCTGCTTTTCCTGACACCAGCCAAAAACAGCAGCACCGGCCAAAACCAGAAGACCCAACCACCCGAACACGTCGCGGCGTCGTGTCATGGCTCTTCGCCAATGATGCTACGATACGCGAACGGCGCGCAAGAGGCAGAACAGACCCAGCGAAAGCAATCCGGCCAAACCAATCAGCGGATACGGGCTGGCAGTCTTCGGAAGTTCCTGCGGCGCGGGAGCCGGAGCGGCGGGAGCGGGAGCCGGTTCAGGAGCCGGCGGCGGAGCGGCCTGTGCCACCTGCGGCGCCTCTTCCTTCATCGGAGTCTCCGTGCCCTGTTCGTTTACTGTACCCACCGGAGCAGTCGCCAACTCGGACGGCTGTTGCGCTTCCGTGGTCGGAACCGGAGCATGCGAAACCTGCGCTATCTGCACGGCAGCCGACTTCGGATAAGCGAACTCCTGACCGAAGTTGTCGCCAGGATAGAACCACGCGCGCAGCGCTTTCGGTTGTCCCGGAGGCGTTTCCCAGAACGTGAACACGGTCTTGCCGGTTGGTTCCAGCCGGTAGTTCGGAATGGCCAGGATGGTGGTTTCCAGGTGCGTTTCGTCCGCATTGAACACCTGAACGATGTGCCGGTTCGACGGCGAGTCCATCAGTTTCATGACGTACTTGCCCGGGGGCAACACCTTGTTCGGAATCTGAATCGTCTCGTTGACGGTCAGGATTGTTTTCTTGTTCCACTCATCCGCGCGGGCACTCGGAGCAAGCGCCAACCCTAGCAACCCGACGGATGCAACTGCAAGAGCTAAACGGTTCATTTGTAACTCCTCCTGTTTAGAAGTTTGCTGATGGGCGATCGCCCTGGAGCGAACGCTCGAAATGTCGTGGCGGCATGCAGAGACATAACGGCACAACCTAGCCGTTACATCGCAGCTTGCCTGCCAAACAGGAAGGCCTTTTGTTTCAGGAGGTTCTTCGTTTTCGAGGAAGTGTGAGGTCCGGAAAGTTTTACCAGTCAGCGCTGCAATGGATCTTCGATCCAGGGCGGCGTCGCTTCCAGCAAGCGGCTCAGCTCCGGCTCGAGCGCCGCCATTTTTTCCTTCATTTGCCACGCAATGCGGCGATAGCTGAAATGGCCCTTCACGCCGGAACGGAGTTTTGAGATGTACTCGGCCTCGGAAAAATCCATCTTGAATAGAAATCGCGCTCTCGTGGCGAAAGGCAGTAAATAGTGCGATCCCGGCGCGGGCAAATTTGTAACAAGGTTACACGCATCTTTCATCGACGACGCATATAAATCGGTCAGACCGGCCCCGTTGATCGCTTCCGGAGTTTCGAAGCCGAGGGCCGTCGAATACGTTTGCCGGAACTGTTGGCAGCGCCGATGCCGGTGCAGATCGCGATACGCGCCAATGTCCATGATGATGTCGTACACGTACGGCGCGCTGCGGAAGTTGCGCAGCAGTTCATCGCGGCGCGTTCGCGATTGCAGCGCCACGTCGATCACTTCATTGCGTCGCGCGTAGCCCCAGGAGCGAGCCAGTTCATACAGCTCGCGATACGGGCGATCGGTTGCCGGGTACAGCAGCGTAGCCACTATGTCGGGCATCGTGTCCGCGGGCTTCATCAAGTCCACGTCGTCCGGACCATTCGCCTCGCGCGGTGGCAGGTTTTGCGCCGCCCACTGGCGCAGGTCGTCACGGCTGTGCCGCATGTGTTCGTCTGGATCCAAATGCCGGGCCAGCGTGGGCGCCAAGGGTTCGCGTGCGTCGTCAGTCCATCTACACGACGGCTCAGCCGCGCACGCTTCCGCAATCTCGCCCGCCAACTCGCGCACCTCGCCGTATTCCGACGCCTTCAACCGGCGAACCTGCCGCTCCAGCGATCGAATGCTGGAAACTTGTCCGACTCCGGTCGGAATGCCGAAGCACAGCAAGTAGCGGGCGACATCAAACGCGCGCGCCGTAAGATTGCGTTTGTACGCCTCCGGCTTCATCGACTCCGGCCGCGGCAGTTGCTCCTGAAGATAATCGAAAACCTTGGCGTGAATCTGGTTGTATCCGGCCAGCAGCTTCGCCGCCGCATCCTGATATACCGCCGCCTGCTGCACGTCGAACTCGACAGGCGTGATGAAACCCGACTTCGAAAAATCCTGATAGCGTGACGATCGCGCCTGCCCGTCCCACAGTTGCTCGTCCTCAACTTCTGTGGCCGCGAGCTCGGAAATTCCTTCGAAGCACATCACCACGTGACCCAGGTCGGCAATGGAAGCATGCCCGTATTGAAAATAAAAACTCTCGAGAAACTTCGCCGAGTCGTGCGTGCGCACCCATTCCATCGATTCGCGAATCGAATCCGGCGAGCGGCTGTATCGCGCCAGAGCAAACGCGCACTTCTCGGGCGGCATCGGCGAGACAGTGAGGACGCGCTTGGGCATGAAACGTTATGATAACGAATTGAAAATCCAATTGAAGAAACTGTCGCCGGAAGCGGTGCTCCCCGAATACGCCCACGGCCCGGATGAAGACGCCGGCATGGATCTGCGCTCCATCGCTTCGGTAGTGTTGTCGCCCGGTGTCCCACAAGCAGTCCCCACCGGGATCGCCATCGCGCTTCCCCCCGGCTACGAAGCGCAAGTGCGGCCTCGCAGCGGCCTGGCTTTGAAGCACGCCATCACCCTGCCGAACACGCCCGCCACCATCGACCCCGGCTACCGCGGCGAAATCCGCGTCATCATGCTCAACCTGGGCGCCAGCGATTACAAAATCGAAAAAGGCGACCGTATCGCGCAACTGGTCATCGCCCGCTACGAAGCCGTCGAGTGGGAAGAAGGCGAGTTGAACGAAACCACGCGCGGCGCAGGCGGTTTCGGATCTTCCGGGCGGTGAACTACGCCAGCAACTCCCGGATCACTTTTCCCTTGCCGTCCCGCGTCACATACACCGGCCGCTTTTCCACGACATACGACAAATCTGCGGGAATCCCCAGCGCGTGATAAATCGTCGCGTGCAGATCCTCAATCGTCACCGGATTCTCAATCGTCCGGCAGGGCCGCTCCTCCGCCGTCTTTCCGTACAGAAAGCCCTTCTTGAATCCGCCACCGAACAGCAGCACGCTGCCCGCGTCGGTGAAGTGCCGGTGCATGCCGAAATGTTTCGGCTCGGTCAGCACCGCCGGCACCGACACCTGATCCTTCACCGGCTTGTCGGGCTTCCCTTCCTGCACCATGTCGCGACCGAACTCGCTCGCCAGCACAATCACCGTCCGATTCAATAGCCCGCGCTGCTCCAGATCCAGCACCAACTGCGCCACCGGCGCGTCAATTTGCTTCTTCATCCCCGCAGCCCGCGCGTGGCCGTTTTCATGCGTGTCCCAATTCTTGAACGGAATGTACTCCGTGGTCACCTCAATGAATCGCGCGCCGGCCTCGGTCAAACGCCGCGCCAGCAGACAGCCGAGCCCGAACGGTCCGGTGTTGTAAATGTCGTAGCTCTTCTTCGGTTCGAGCGTGAGATCGAAAGCCTTGGCCGACGGCGAATGCAGCAGCCGGTGCGCTGCATCCACCGACCGCCGCCACGATTCCCGCTGATATTCACTTCCAAATTGCCGTACCGGGCTCTGCGCCGCCAGCTTCTGGAACAATTGGTAGCGCCGCGAGAATCGAGCCTCGCCCAATTCCGGCGCAGGCCGCACGCTCGCGCCCGCATCCAATGGATTCGTAATCAGAAACGGCCCGTACTCCGAGCCCAGAAATCCAGCGGTATGGAAAGCCTTCACCGCCGCGCTCTCCCCGCCGATCTCCAGATTCTGCCCGATGTCCACGAATGCCGGCACGTCCGGATTCTTCGGCCCCAGCGTCTTCGCGATCACCGACCCGATGTGCGGCATGGCCACCGTCTGCGGCGGCGCGTATCCGGTGTGCCAATCGTACTGATGCCGCGAGTGCAGAATGAACCCGAGATCGGCCGCTTGATACGACCGGATCAGCGTGCCGCGATCCATCACCCGCGCGATCCGTTCCAGTCCCTCGGAAATCTTGATGTGATCCACCGATGTGTCGATCGGCTTGAACGTACTGAGCACATCGTTCGCTTTCATGCCGGGCTGAAATTCCGCCGGCCGCTTGGGATCGAACGTCTCGGTCTGCGCCATGCCCCCCGCCATCCACAACACGATGATGGTGTCGGCAGTGGCCTTGGGCTTTTCGGTTGCGCCCCACAGCGCGGTTGGAGTGCCGCCCGCGAGCGCGGCTAGAGTTGCCGATGCCGAAGCGCCCAGAAACCCGCGCCGCGAAACAACCGCGTCCAAAGCTCGCTTCTCTTCCGAATTCATCCGCACCTTCCTCAATAGATCAACTGAAATTCCGGCTGCATCGCGATCGACCACAGAAGATCCGCCAGGCCTTCTGCCGACATGCGAGATCCGTGCGTCGATACCGCGGCGCTTGCCAGCCTGCGTTCCCCGAGCGTGGGCTCCCGGTCCAGCATCGTCTCGAACACCGTGGATATCAATTCGTCCTTCTTGGGCCGCGCCTTCACCGGCGATTCCACGGGAGTCTCCGGAGCCACACGCACCAGCCGCTCCAGATTGGGCTTCTCTCGAAATACAAAAAAACGCGCCGCAGGCGAGATGTCGTTCTGCAGACACTGATCGTCCAGGCCAATCGTCGCCCGCAGCCGCGTGTATCCTTTGCCGCCGATGTCGAAAACCAATTCCGACGGCAATCCTGGTAGTAGCGCGTCCTGCATCTCCACTTTGGCCATTTGAATCGGCCCGCGCTTCACCTGCCCGCTCGTCGGCTCCAGCGTGCTGAGCGGCACATCTCCGCCTGGCCCGGAAAGCATCGCACCGATCCAGGCCGGAACCACGCGCTCCGGCGAGTACGACCCCGCATCGCGAATCAATAAGTGCAATTCGCGGACATCGCTGATGTCGATGTCCAAAGTCTGCGGCCGCGCCGTCACCGTGCGATCCAGTGTCGACGTGTCCGTGTGCCCGGTCACTCTTCCGCTGTCGTAAAGATTCTCGGGCGCGGGCGGCAATTCGCCGAGCATCCGCTGTGCGCCGCGCTTCAACAAATGCGCCAGCGATTCTCCGTTCACCAGTTCCAGCGCCTGCAGCGTCGTCGCGTCTTCGTTCCGCTCCGTGAAAACCTGGTCGCGTATGGGACGTCCCAACTCGCGCGTCAACGGACTCGAGGGCATCCGCCACTGCCGCGAGTATGTCCCCCGGATGCCCTGTGCGAACACCGGCCATTCCCCGGTGATCTCGCTCAACGCGTCCGCGAATTCCTCCGCCGTCATCCGGCGCACTTCCGGCCCCCGAAACACGTAATCTTTCACCTGCCTCTCGCGCCGCGGAATCGCCGGCAATTGATATGCCTGCGAAGTCACTATCTCGCCGATCAGGTGCTTCAAATCGTAGCCGTGCTCTACGAAATCAGCAGCAAGCCAATCCAGCAGATCCGCGCTCCACGGCTCGCCGTCCATGTCGTCGACGTCTTCCACCAGTCCGCGACCCAGCAGCCGGGCCCACACCCGATTGACCATGGTCCGCGGCATCCGGCCGTTCGCCGCTTCCGTGAACATGCGCGCCACCGCCGCCTTGCGCTCGGCAGGCGTGGCGGGAGGCGCGGGCAAATCCAATTCCGGATAAAGGAACTTCGCGCCGGTGAACTGGTTGGTATTGACGTCGCAGCGCACCAGTTCCAGTTGCGTATCGTCCGCGAAAAACGCCGCGAGGCCGTAAGCGTCCTTCAGTTTCCATTTGCTGATAAAACTGTCGTGACACGAATTGCACTTCAGATTCACTCCCAGAAACACCTGCGCCGAGTTCTGCGCCGCCTGCATCAGCGGCTTCTGGCTGGCGTTGATATCGCCGCGCCAGTTCACGCCCACTAGGAATCCCGACGGGTCGTCCGCCGCCACCGGATTCAGCAGCTTCTCCACGAACCGGTCGTACGGCATGTTGTCGCGCAGCGCCGCCACCAGCCATGGCGTGATGCTTTTCCGCGTACCTGCGTAGTTCACTCCTTCGTCGTTGCGCAAAAGATCGTTCCAGAAGCTGATCCAATGATCCGCATAAGCGCCGTTGTTCGCCAGCAGGGCCGTCACCAGGCGCGCGCGTTTGTCCGGTTCTGCGCTCTGCACGAACGCAACAAGTTGATCGGGCAGCGGAAGCAGCCCCGTGATATCCAGATAAGCGCGCCGAGCAAATACCCGATCGGAAACAGGCGCCTGCATCGTAAGCCTACGCTGGCGCAAGTACGCCGCCACAAAGCGATCCACCGGATGCTGTGGGCCTCCAGGTTCGGCCGCCGGCAAATCGGGCTTGCGTAGTTCGAGCCGCGCAACCCACGGCATATTCGCAACAGGCCCGTTCAGCGACTCGCGCGCGCCATCGTCGATCCACGAGCGCAGCGCCGCCACCTCCGGTGCAGTCAACCGCGGCCCAGCCGCCGGCATCGGCGACGTTTCCGCCGTCACCCGGCGAATCAACAAACTCTCGCCGCTGTGCCCAGGCAGAATCGCCGGACCGCTGCGCCCGCCCTTCAGCACATCGCTGTAATCGCGCAACGACAGCCCGCCCGATCGCTTGTCGCCCGCGTGGCAGGCAAAGCAATGCTGCGCCAGGATCGGATGCACGTCGCGCGTGAAATCCACGTCAGCGGCGGCCGCCAGTGCGCAGACAATCAGCGATAAGACAGCAAGCTTCAACAGTCTCAATTTTATCGCCTGCCAAACAGCCAGAGGATGAAGGACAGCACCGCGCTGAGCAAAAGACAGGTCACCAGCGGAAAATAGAAGGCCGAGTTCTTTCCGCGGATCACAATGTCGCCCGGCAACCGGCCGAGCCGCAGCGGCAGCTTATCGCCGAGCGAAACCATTACCCCGAGCGCCGCCACCACCAGCCCGATCACGATCAGCGCACGGCCCAAACTCATGCCTTCATTCTCCCACCAGAGTAAAATTGAGCGATGAGCGCCGACTTCGACACCCAAGTGCGCGTGGCCATCTATCGTGAATTCGTTCGCACCGCCCGCGCTCCCTCCGCCGCTCGCCTGGCCGAAGTCACAGGAACGCCGCTCCCCGAAATCCGCGAAGCTCTCGAAAGACTGCACAGCGGGAAAGCCCTCTTCCTCCAACCGGAAAGCCGAGAGATCCTGCTCGCCGCCCCGCTCTGCACCGTGCCCACGCCATTCCTGGTGCGCACCGCCGATCAATCCTACTTCGGAACCTGCATCTGGGACGCCCTGGGAATCCTCGCCATGCTGCATCAGGACGGCACGGTCGAAACCTCGTGCGGATGCTGCGGCGAAGCGCTGTCGCTCGAAATTCGCGGGGGTAACGTCACAGGATCGTCAAGCATCGCCCACTTCGCACTCCCAGCCAAACAATGGTGGGCCGACATCGTCTTCACTTGAAAAACCATGCTGCTCTTCCGTGCCGAAGAGCACATCGATCGCTGGTGTTCAAAATGGAGCCAGCCGCGCGGCGGAACATTGTCCATCCATCAAGCCTGGCGTCTCTCCCAAGCCTGGTTCCACAACAAAATGGATCCGGACTGGCACCGCGCCACGCTCGAAGAAGCTGAAGCTGTGTTCAGCGAAATCGGCCTCACCGGCCCATTTTGGAGCCTGCGCCCGTAGCCACTCCGCGCCGATCCGCCATCTCTCGCCCGACTTCGGCCAGTTGATCGGCAGGCAGCACCTGCGACGCCAGCGGAAACAGCTCGGTGTCCTCAATCGCGATGTGCCGCGCATATAACCCGGCCAACCGCTCCAGCGCCTCGCGCATCTCCCGCGTTTGCTCCCCGGTCAACGTGCCATCGCGAAGCCACTGCATTCCCAGCGAATCCACGATCTCGTGATCCCTCGAAGCCGCCTGATGATCGCCCTCCAGACGGTCGAGACACTCAACCGCACTCTCCGCCGCCCGCAGCCGCGGAAACAACGAGTCCTCTTCATCCGCCGTATGTTTCGGCGCAGCGTTCCGAAAATACATCAACGCCGTCTCCAGCGCCGACCGCTCATCCGCCTGCATGGGACCGCCGTCTCCTTTTTGGCAAATTCTTATCAGCACACCCAAAAAGCGCTCGATCCGCCGATGGCAATCGCTAAGCAAGCCCAACGGGTCGTTAAAATCCGATTCCTGTTTCTGGCCAATCTGAATAGGCATCCGCCTCTAGTCTACGCCCCGCCTCGTCGCAAGATGCTCCAGGCAGTCCCACGAACGAACATCGACCAAGTTCCGCCCGCCCGCGATCTCAAAGAATTCACGGCCCCGGCGGCTGGCACTCCACTTGCTCAACCGCCCATCATGCCACGTGTCGAACGCATCCGCGAAGTCTTAGCCGCTCCCCTAACCGATTCCTACATCGCCAAAAAATCGGGCGACGGCTGGAAACCAGTGGTAGTCGTCTGGGAGCGTGAAGTAGCCGGCGACGCGCCACCCCAACCGGCCAACATCGCGCAAGAAGTCCCCTACGGTCTCAAGATCTCGGAAGACTGCCTGGCCCTCGAGCAAGACATTCAGGAAAAAGAAGCCCTGGTCGTCATGTTGGAAATGATCATCCAGGACAAGCCCCTCACCGAGATCGCCGAGTCGCTCAACCAGCGCGGATTCCGCACCCGCCACAACACCACCTGGACCCCCGGCATGGTCTTCGACATGCTCCCCCGCCTGATCGAAGTCGGCCCCCGCGTATTCACCAGCGAAGAGTGGGTGGTCCGCCGCGGCCGCCTAATGAACGTCGTCTAAAAAAATGGGGACAGGGTAGCGCTGTCCCAAGCCACAGGTGTCCTGAAGGAACCGTACTCTGCCAGTTGGCGGTGGACAGCGCTGTCTGTCCCCATTTTTTTTCGCGAAACCTTGTCTCCCCTGACACCTGGAACCTGACACCTGAAACCTTGTCTTGCGTCTCCCTCCCCACCTTTGGGTGCGCGAAAACAGTCACCCATCCAATTCCCCTCCCTCATCTCGTTGAGAACTCGTGACCGCGAAAGCGGGCCTTCCATGTGCAGTACTGACAGCGTAATCGTACTCCGTGCAACGCAGTACGAAGGAGGATCTATGAGAGTGCGAGACGTGATGGTAAGAAACGTCAAGTTCTGCAGCCCCGAAGCGAACCTCGCGGCTGTCACCGAAAAACTCTGGAAGGAAGGCTGCGGCACCCTTCCCGTAGTCGAAAACGGTCGTGTGCTTGGGATTGTAACCGACCGTGATATCTGCATCGCCCTCGGTACCCGCAATCGGAAAGCAGCCGACGTATTGGTGAAAGACGTCACTCTGCCCAAGCTGTTCTTTTGCTCGCCGGATGACGACATTCACGCCGCTCTGAAAACCATGAGCGCGCAGAAGGTGCGGCGCCTCCCCGTCATCGATAACAAGGGCGCGCTGCAGGGCATTCTCTGCCTGGACGATATTGTGTTGTTCGCCGAAGAAAAAGCCGCGGACCTGACCTACTTCGACGTCGTGCAAACAATGAAGTCGATTTGCGAGCACGGCGAAATGTTGAAGACTCTGGCGGTCGCGCGGTAAGCGAATCGGGGGACGGGTGTGGTGCGCGGGGCTGACACCGTCGTGTAGCTCAGCCTCTTGCTGTATCGGCGCGCCGCGCCTGTAGACGCAACTACTGCCAAGCCGCGAAGCCCCCTGGTTGGGGTGTTCTCGCGGACCCGTGTCCACCCGCGTGGTAGCGGCTTGGCGTAGTCCCCAATTCGCGTTTGAACATCGAGATAAAGGCGCTGGTGCTATCGTAGCCGGCTTCCAGCGCCACGGCGGTAACGGACTCTCCCGCGGCCAAGAGGCGCAGCGCGTGGAGGAGGCGGAGCCGTTGCCGCCATTTTCCAAAGGCCATGTTCGCCTCCGAGCGAAACAGCCGTTCCAGCGTCCGCGGACTGGCCCCCACCTGCTTGGCGATGCGCTCCAGCGACGCCGCTTCAGCCGGATTCGCGCGCAACAAATCGGCCACCTTCCGCGCCCGCGCATCCCGCGGCATCGGCAACTGCAGCGGCGCGGCCGGCAGCGCCTCAATCTGGTCCATCATGACCGCGATCAGCCGCTCTTCGGCCGGCACATTCCGCCGCAGCATCCCGCGATTCACCGCCTCCAATATCAACTCGCGCAGTAGCGGCGGCACATTCACCGTGCAACATTCCCGCGGCGGCGCGGGCGATAGTCCCGGAGCCAGATACAACGTCCGCATCGAAACCGGCCCGGACATTTCCACGCTATGCTCCACAAACGCCGGAACCCACGCCGCCCGATGCGGCGGCACCACCCACGACCCCTGCGCCGTGTGAATGGTCATCACCCCCTCCGACGCGTACAGCAATTGATCCCAGTCGTGCGAGTGCGGCGGAATCACATACCCCGGCGAGTAACCGGCCGCGAGAGTCCGGATCACAATGTCATCCACTTCGTCGCTCGGTTGGCGGGTTCGCGGCATCAACTGGCAGTTTAGCGCAAGACTGCCAGTCGCTCTGCGGTTAGTATCGGACATGGCCAACAACATCCGGCACTTCTCCATCAACGCCGACGACGTCGCGCGCGCCCGCAAATTCTACGAAAGTGTCTTCGGATGGAAGTTCCAGCCGTGGGGCCCTCCGGATTTCTTCCTGATCCAGACCGGCACCACAGAAGAGCCAGGAATCGAAGGCTCGCTGCAAGCCCGCCGCGAGCTGGTGAAAGGCGAGAAAATTACCACTTACGAATGCAGCATCTCGGTCGACAACGTAGACGCCATCGCCAAAGCCGTGCAGTCGAATGGCGGCAAGATCGTGATGCCGAAAGTAGAAATCCCCGGCGTCGGCCGCCTGATCTTTTTCCAGGACCCCGAAGGCAACGTAGCCGGCGCCATGCAATACGAAGAGAATTATGGAAAAACATAACGACGGCAACAGAATCAAGGCGGCTAAATTCGACGCTCCATTCTGCCCTCGGCTCGTTAACTCGTGAGACGAACGTCACAGTATCCAGCAATTAGGACCAGCCCGAATCACCGTGGGACACTGAGTGGAGAAGGCGCACGAACCTATGCACAACTGAAGTGAAGACGCCGTGGAGGCCTCGGGCCATTGCGTCCATGCGCTTCCGCAGCCTCCTGGTCGGCCTGCTTTCGAAAGCACTGTGCAGGTCTGCCTGCATGCTCTCCAGGATGGCAAGGCGGCGGATGAATTCCCGACTCAGCTCCTCCTGTCGGTCTGCGTTGAGCCGCTGTCCGGCTTCGACGATGCGAATTTTCTGCATGACATTCGTGGTCTCTCGATGCAACTCGTGGTGCGCGGCATCTAGAGTGTCATGAGCAGCCTGTAGCAATTGATGGGCGGCATCTAGGGTCTGATGATCCACCTGTAGCGAGTGATGGGCGGCGTCTAGAGTCTGATGATCCACCTGTAGCGAGTGATGGGCCTCATCTAGAGTGTGATGAGCAGTCTGAAGCGATTGATGCGCGGCATCTAGAGTCTGATAAGCAGCCTGCATCGAATGATGGGCGGCCTCCAGAGTCTGCATCCGATTCGCCGTTCTGAAAGTTCCCTGCGCATCACTCAGCAGAATATGTTCCAAGGAGGAGGAGTAAGTGCACCCAAGGTGGAGAACTGCACCTCTCTCTATCGCGGCCGACTGGGATGCCGTCAGGACAATCTCTATCCATGAATCATAGCTATCGAGCCGCAAGAAACAGCCTTTCTCGCCGCGAAGCCCCTGGCACACTCCAATTTCATGTTTATTCAGGCTCGCGAGAAGAACTGGTTCACTGTCCATGTTCCAGACGATACGTTGCGCCGCGTCTATGATCTTTAGGGAAGTAATCCATACCGACGCCGGGCGGTCCGCCAAATCCACCCGTATCGATACTGTTCCCGAGCGGCGGGCCAGAGGTATGGGGATCTCAACATGTTGTGGCGTTCCGTCCATTTGCACGATGGCGGAACGGCTTTGCTCTTCCGAGTAGTCGCCCTGCGCCGTTCGCCCATAAACCTGACAGCGGGCTCTTGAGACACCCGACCGCTGTATCAGATCCTCTAGCACCAGCGCTTCTCTCCATTGTGGCTGGAGGCCAAGGTCGATGTGGACGGACTCAGAGGTCCCTTTCGTGTGCGCAAGAAGGATCTGATGCAGCCTCTTCTCGGCCTCCGTTGCGAGTGGGTTTACTGGAAATGCGACACGATCCCTGCTCCTTTGAAGACTTGGTTCCACCACGGCAGTCATCAGGTCCACGCGATGATCCGGGTTCGGCGGTCCGGTGCCAAGCCGCTCATCAAGAACGGAACACAGTGACTGGCATTCTCCACGAGGATCGGCCAGAAACTGCTCATAGCTCAGGAATAACCCATGGGATTTTACATCATCGTCTTCGATGAGCTCCTTCATGTACCGGTGCCACAGTTGAAAGGACCCTCGCCGCGAGAAGCTGTCTCGATGTTCAAGTGAGGCGGCAATGGCGCCGGGATCCCGAACCGCCACCAGATAGAGGACCTCTCCCCACAATTGCTTCCAGAACGGCAGGAGAATGGACAGCCGTGGGTCCTTCCAAAACCACGGACGGCCAGGAGTGGGCATGGATGAGAGCAGTTCTAGGGCGCGCCCGCGAAAGTAGGGCTCCTGAGCCAGCGCAGCAAGAAGCGGCTTGGCATAATCGTCCGGCGGTACATTCCACCGCGACTGAAACAGCCCGAGTATCTCGTCGTTGAACCTTGTGAGCGGAGCAAACTCCCAATAGCCTCTGGGATTCCAGGTGTCGCCGGGGATCATTGCGGCTTCCTGGCCATAAGCGCCCCAATTCTTAACTACCTCAGCCAGCAGCGATGTTCCGCTGCGGTGCATTCCGAGAATAACGATAACTGAATTCAAACTCGGAAGTGCCGAATCTAAACCCGGCTGTGCCAATTGCTTCCTTCTCACTCCTCGCGCACCTACCATATTACGCCACACACGCCGCCCGCTGACAACAGAAAAGGCCCCCGGATGTTGAAGTTTTATGCCAGGGTTGACCTCTTTTCGCGCTCACCTGGGCCAGTCGCAGCGGCCCGCCGAAGTTCACCGGGACGCGGCCAGAGTGCCGGACGCTGCGCCTGGCTGCACTTTATAATTGTCCGAAGGGATGCCTCGTATGGATGTTGAGTACCTGATCGAGAAGTGTAGCGGACTATTTCAAAAAACACACGTCAGGCATGCTCTCCCTGCGCTCCCGGAAAATGTCGAGTTCTGTATTCTTGCCGAGGCCGGGATTATTGAAGCACAGACGTTGCTGTTATGCCACAGCATTAGGCAATTTACAGGGGTGTATTCGTCCGCTGCGATTGTGGCCGTATCGCCCCGGCCGGGCCACCGGCCAAGCCGTGCCACCGTGAAAGAACTGGAGGCACTGGGTGCAGCCTACCTGGAACTCGATCTGCACAGCCTTTGTCCATCCTACGGTCCATCCTTCGGAATTTATGTTGCTGCGCATGTCGCCCGACGTCCCGGCCCTCCAGTTCTGGTACTGCTCGACAGTGACACGCTATTCCTTGGAGAGCCCGACTTTTCTCTCGCCGGAGTTGATATTGCACTCCGTCCGGTCGATGTCAAAGGCATGTGTACCACCGGACCCGGTGATCCCTTCGATGAATATTGGCGCCAGCTCTGCACCTTGTGCGGAGTGGACTACCGGGACCTCCCCCAGGTGATGACAACAGTCGATCGACAGACTGTCCTCGCCAACTATAATGCCGGCCTGGTCGCCGTGAGACGCGACAGTGGCATATTCGAAAAGGCAGAGGAGTTCTTTACGCGGATCCTCGCGGCCGATGCCAGACCATTTGGTGGTTCGGGTATGCGCGTCACTTCGGGGACTGGAGTCGTGGACTTGGACGGGAGCGAATTCTGGGGTAGCAGGCAAGCCGCACTTTCGCTTGCGATCACGTCGATGAAATCACCGGTACAAACGCTGCCACCGGCTTACAATGTGCCACTGCATTTATTCGAGTCGCTGGAGCGGCCAACCGCGGCGCCAATTCATTTGCACTATCATTGGCTTTGCTCCGGGGACGGATGCTCCGCCAATCCGATGCTCGACGGACGCATGGAACTACCAGACTCTGTCGTGACCTGGCTCAGACGACACCTGCCCTTGTAAGATACCTATGCCCATCGTATGGGTGTGCCTGATACGTCCGAGCGAAGACCATGAGCCGGACACAGCCCTTGCAGTAGGTGGAAGGCCCTCGGGTAGGCCGCTAAGGATCGGCTCATTGTCGTACACTTATACCGGTCCAACCGGGATCCCCGGCCGATGGACCCTACATTGCAGTTATGCAACATCTCTCTCACCTTCAGGCGCTGGAAGCCGAAAGCATTCACATCCTTCGCGAGGCGGCAGCGGAATTCTCCTGCCCGGTAATGTTGTACTCGATTGGCAAGGATTCCTCTGTAATGTTGCATCTTGCGCGGAAGGCTTTCTACCCCGCTAAACCGCCTTTCCCCCTTCTGCACATTGATACGACCTACAAATTTGGCGAAATGATAACATTTCGCAACCAGGTTTGTGCCCAGTTCGGACTGCGCTTGATCGTACACACCGCACACCAGGCAATCGCCGAAGGCGCCAATCCCTTCCGCCTTGGCACGCAAAAGTGCTGCAGCCTCCTCAAAACGGGTGCCCTGCTGGACGCGCTCTCCGCGGGAGGCTTCGATGCAGCGATCGGCGGCGCGCGCCGGGAAGAAGAGCGATCGCGGGCCAAGGAGCGCGTGTACTCTTTCCGCGACGCCTTCGGACAGTGGGACCCCAAGAGACAACGGCCAGAGCTTTGGAGTTTGTATAACGGGCGCATTGACAAGGGGGAAAGCATCCGCGTGTTTCCGCTGTCCAACTGGACAGAACTCGACATCTGGGAGTACATCGAAGCCGAGACAATTCCGATCGTGCCTCTTTACTTTGCAAAAGACCGGGACGTTGTGGTTCGTGGAAGTACTTTGATTCTGGCGGAACACGACCTTCCGCTCTTGCCGGGCGAATCCCCCGTCCGGATCATGTGTCGTATGCGTTCGCTCGGATGCACTTACTGCACTGGCGCAATACGGTCGACCGCGGCTACGGTTCCGGACATTATCGGAGAGCTGCGCGGTTTCCGTAGGTCGGAACGCGAGAATCGTGTCATCGATCACGACCAGGACGGTTCCATGGAATTAAAGAAACGCGACGGGTATTTCTGAAACATGCAACCCGAGCTGCTGCGATTCACCACAGCGGGGAGCGTCGATGATGGCAAATCTACACTGATCGGCCGTTTGCTTCACGATTGTAACGCTGTCTACGAGGATCAGTTAGAGTCTGTCCGAAGTCAATCTGCAGGAGGATTCGACTTTGCCTTCATCACCGACGGATTGAAAGCAGAGCGCGAACAATGTATCACGATCGACGTTGCATACCGGTATTTCTCGACGCCTAGGCGCCGTTTTATCATCACCGATACGCCGGGTCACGAACAATACACAAGAAACATGGCAACCGGCGCCTCCAACGCGGAACTCGCGGTTCTTCTCTTGGACGCACGCAAAGGAGTGCTCCCGCAAACTCGCAGGCACGCATATATCCTCTGGCTTCTCGGACTCAAGCGGATGGTAGTAACCGTAAACAAGATGGATCTCGTGGGCTTCAGACAGGAGGTGTTCGAGGCTATCCAACACGATTTCCGATTGTTTGCAAACAAGTTTGACGGCTGTACGATCGACTTCATTCCAATCAGCGCACTGGAGGGCGACAATATTGTGCGGCGGAGTTCTCGAATGTCTTGGGCTGAATCACCGAGTCTGCTGGAGTACCTGGAAACCGTGCCAACTGATACGTGCTCCGGCGACTTGCCTTTTCGTTTTCCAGTCCAATACGTGATCCATTCGGCGGGTGACAATTACCGCGCTTACGCCGGCCAGATTGCCGCAGGATCGGTTCGGCCCGGTGAGGAGGTCATCGCCCTTGTTTCTGGATGCCGGGCGGTAGTTAAGTCAATCGCCACATTCGACGGCAATCTAGCGACCGCTTTTGCTCCCATGTCAATAGCCATTTGTTTGGATCGGAACGTAGATATCAGCCGCGGAGAGATGCTCGTTCATCCAGCGGACCTGCCCACGATAACGCGCGTGTTTCGAGCATCGCTTTTCTGGATGTCCGACACGCAGCTAAAGGTGGGTCAACCGTATCTGCTGAAGCATACAACGCAACAACTCTGGGTTGAGGTAACGGCGGTAGTGTCGAAGCTTGATCTGACAACTCTCGAAGAGCGTCCCGGCGGCGGTTTGAGCTTGAACGATATCGGAACGGTAACTCTTGAGGCGTATAAACCGATCTTCTGCGACGAGTATGCCCGCAATCGAGCGACGGGGTCTTTCATTCTAATTGACTCGATGACGAACCTGACGATCGCAGCCGGAATGATCCGCAGCGCTTCCGATGAACTCAACCGGGCTGTGAGCCAAAACGACAATGTCAAGAGTGGCCTGACGATCTGGTTCACCGGTCTGAGTTCCGCCGGCAAAACCACGTTGAGCAAGGCTGTCTACGAGCGTCTGTGGGCGCGTGGCAAGCGAGTTGAATTGCTGGATGGGGATGAGGTACGCCGTCACTTATCCAAGGATCTCGGTTTCAGCAGACAGGATCGGGATGAGAACATCCTTAGAATCGCGTTTGTTGCGGACCTACTCACTCGGAACGGCGTGATCGTGCTGGTTTCCGCCATCTCACCGTATCGTGCCGCGAGAGAAGAGGCACGCCGGCGGATCGGGAATTTTATCGAAGTGTTTGTGAACGCGCCTCTCGCTGTCTGCGAGCAGCGTGACAGGAAGGGTCTCTACAAAAAAGCGCGTGCCGGAGAAATCAAGGGGTTCACAGGCATCGACGACCCCTACGAACCGCCGCCCTCGCCCGAAGTTCAATGTGATACGGACCGGGAAACTGAAGCCGAGAGTGTCGCTAAAATAATTCGCTATCTGGACCCTTTCACAGGTTGAGTCATCACGATTTCTCGCATTCCCGGTTCACAGACGGACTTTCGAGCTGGCATGAAGCACATATGTGTCGTATTATGTTTTTCATGTCGCTCGGAAACGATTGCGCCTGGCGCCATCCGGCGGGCCGGTCGCTCTCGGGTGGGCGCCCGCTGGCTGCAACTGCTGGCTCTGCAATGAACACTCGGCTGATTTTCTTTAACCAGCGCCTGTGGGACTTTAGCGGACACCGCTTAGCCCAGGCTCTTGGATTCCTCGCTGCCACCCGGCGCCGCGGAGTTCCTGCCCTGCTGTTCGTCAGTGAGTCGGCTACTCCCGAACTTCGTAGCGCTCTGCCTTGCCGTCCCGTACTGCACGATCCGGTATTCCAGTTGGACCGCTCTTTCGACCAACGCACGGCCGATCTCGTCGCCATGCTTCATCGGCACGTGGATCCCGAACTAGAACCCGGTGACCGATTCTTCCATCCCGTGGCCACCCAGTGCGAGGCGCGCGCCCTGGCGCTATGGTTGGCCGAACTTCCGCAGGCGAAGCGTCCGTGGACCGTGGTTCTCTTCGTCAGCGATCGCTGGAATCGTTACGGGATCGCCGAGCGCGAACGCCAATTGCGTGAGTTCCACGTGCTTGCCGCGGATTTGGCTGGCCTGGGTCCGGATGTGCGGCGAAAAATCCTCTTTGCAACATATACCGACGGCCTTCGAGAAGAACTCACCACTCTCCTCGGTATGGACCTTCTGCAAATGCCGTTTACAGTTAATTTGGACCTCATGTCTCCGGAGGCCCACCGCCCTGCGGGCAGCAGACCCGTTGCCTGCTGTGCGGGCGGAGCACGCCCGGAAAAAGGATTTCAGAAGATCCCGGCAATCGTTGCGGAGTGCCGCCGCCGCTCGATCGAGGTCGATTTCCTCCTGCAACTCCTCAACGAGCAACTTCCCCAGGACGTATTTGCAGAACTATGCCGCCTTTCCCAGGAACCCGGCATTCGGGCCATCCACGGGGGGTTGAATCGCGCCCCGTATCGGGCCATGCTCGCCGAGGCGGATTTTCTCCTGTTTCCCTATGATCGGATTCCGTATCGCCAGAGAAACTCCGACGTCCTCATTGAGGCCTGTCTGATGGGCCTGCCCGTTGTCGTGCCGAGCGAGACTTGGCTCGCCAGCCAGGTAGACTCTGGTGCGGCCGCCGGTATCGTTTTCGAAGGCGACGATGCCGGATCTATCGCTGCAGCCATCGGACGCTGCGTTGCCGAATTGCCCGCGCTCTCCAGGCAGGCCCGTTCAAACGCGTCGTTCTGGAGAGAGAATCAGGGCATCGAGCCTTTCCTCGACCGCTTCGAACTCGAGATCCGTCAGCGCGAATCTGACGGCCTCACCCTGCTCTCAAAGATTCGACGGATATTTCAGCCTCAACGAGACGCCGGATAATTCAAAGCAGCCCGGTCGAGCTTGGTGGCGCCGGCTTCAGCCCAATGTCGTTAAGTTTTCCGCGCGCCCGCGCAAGCTATTGATTCTGCTTCGTCGAGATTGTAGCGCACGCACTCCTGCGTGCCGCCTCGGCACTCTTGCCGACGCTCGGTGGATTGCTTTTGTCGCATCTGATATTTCAGTGACCAACATTAGCACTGTGAAATGTTTGATTTCCGAGCCGGCCGGAAAACGTAACGGCATTGGGCTTCAGCCTGTGAGCTTCCATCAAACGTTATTCCGTTTCCGCTCATAAGGCGTCTTCAAATACTTAGCCGCCTCTTCCTGCGCGCCGTGAAAATTATCCCGCGTCCGAATAGCCTGGTTATATTCATTCACCGCCCGATCTCTTTGCCCGTGAATATCGTAAATATTCCCCAGCCGGATGTGCGACCACACCTCCGTCCACTTCGGATCCAAATCCCCATTCAGCGCCTCGCGAAACTCGTTCGAAGCCGACTGATCGTTCGCCTGCAGAAAGAAAATCTCCGCCACTCGATAGTGCGCCAGCGAATTCGCGCGATTCACATCCAGCGCCTTCTGATACTCCTTCAGCGCCTCGCCGAACTCGCCCACTTCCACGAACTGCTCGCCCCGCTTGATCGCCACCGCAATCCGCATCAACGGATTCCAGCGCAATACCGCCCCGTTGGGATCCACAGTAATCGACTTCGGCTTCCCGAACGTATCGATGGTGAACTCCGACGAAGTCCCCACCACGTCCACGCGCTTCACCTCCGGATTCCCTTCGGTCTCGATCTTGATATCCACGGGCATATGAAACGTATCCAGATCCTGCGTGATCTTGCCCATCACGCGGAAACCCTTCTGTGTCCGAAACACCGTGTATTCCGTCTTGAACTCCGGCGCGCCGCTCGATTCAATCCACTGCAAAAAGAAGTACTGCAGATTCTGTCCCGCAATCTCTTCCGCCATTTTGCGAAAATCCGCGGTGCTCACCGATTGCCAGGCATACTTCTGCGTGAAGTTGGCCATCAGCTTCGTGAACCCGTCGTTCCCCATCACGCTGCGCAGCATGTTCAGGATCGCCGCACCCTTGCCCGCTGTCGCCGCCCAATACTCCGGCGAATAATCCTCCAGCCGTCCCGCCTGAATCAGCGGTGGATTCTCCACCGTCAGCGCCTGCACATAAGTACTGCGCACCGCCTGCTCGAAATTCCCCGGCCCGTTGGTGTGCTCGTCGTAAAGCAGTTCCGCATACCGCGCATTCCCGTTCTCCAGCCACAGGTGATCGCGATTGATCGGCGACACCATCGTGCTCCACCACTGCTGCGCGAGTTGGTTCACCAGCAGCGAAGTCGCCACCTGATTCCCGATCCCCTTCGGCGACAGGAAAATCACGCCCGGCGCGGAGTACCCGTTCGGAGTCCCGTCCTCGGTCTCCACCAGCGCTAGATTGGCCTGCGGCGCAAGCCCATAAGTACCGGTAAGAAACGTCATCACCTTCCCCGTCTCCTCACCATAGGCCTGCGCCATGTTCTGCTTCGTCCGGAAATAAACCGCCGTGGTGACGCCCTGCGAGCTCACCCGCTGCGGATCGCCGCGCACCACCGCGATGCTCCCTGGAAACGATGGCTTGTTGTATTGGAAACTGTAAACGGTTTTATCGCCGCTCTTCTCGGAATGTTCCAGCCCGGCCGCCACCACACGGAAGCCCGCCGGCACCGTGATGTTCAAATTCGCCGTGTAGCGGTCAACCGTGTAATCGTTGATCGGAAACCAGCGCGACGGATACATCAGGTAAGCAAAATCGTTCTGGATCGCCGCGAACTTGATGCCGTACACCGGCGACTCTTCCTCGCCCGTCAGCCGCCCATCGTAGGTGAACGTCAGCGTCATCGCCTTGCCCTTCACCAGCGGCGCGGGAAAATTCAGCCGCAGACTGAAGTCCTGCGTGTTGCGCGACGCCGGAATCTGCCGGCCGCCGTCGTCCACAATCCGCGACACGTTCATCCCGTTGTTCAGTTCCACCGTCAGCGACGAAATGTCCGGATCCACCGGCACGAACTTCATCTGTACGTTGGCCGTCAGCGCCTGCGTGTGCGGATTGATCTCCGCGTTGATCACGTAGCTCTCCACGTCGATGTGGGCGCGTTTCCCGCCCTTGTCCTGCGCCCAAGCGAACGAAGCGATCGCAACCGCCGCCAGCAATGACTTCCTAAGCATGTACCATTTCCTCTTTCCAACGCTCTTCCACTATCGTAGCCGCCACTTCCATCGGATCTTCCGGCCCAGTCAGTTTCCCAGCCACCGCCGCCAGCTCCCGCCGCATGTCCTCGCGAAGCGACCCATCGCGCAACAGCCCCAACGCCAGGTCCGCCAGCGTCTCCGCCGTAAGATCGTCCTGAATCAATTCCGGCACCACCGCCCGCCCGGCCACCAAATTCACCATGGATAAAAATGGCGCCCGCAAAAGATGTCTGCCCATTAGCCAGCTCATTGGATTCACGCGGTAGAAAGCGATCATCGGCGTACCCAACAGCGTTGCTTCGATGGTCACCGTCCCACTCGCGGCGAGCGCTAACTCTGCGCAGGCAAGTACATCCCAGGTTTGCCCTTCAAGTACTTGGATGGATGGCTCAAGATTCCGTTCCCTAAAACTTGCCCCAGCGGGCAGCGCCAAAATGAACCGCGGCGGAGGCCCCTGCCACTCGCCCTGAATCCTCCGAACCGTCTCCATCAACACCGGTAAATGCCGCTCGATTTCGCCTTTCCTACTCCCCGGGAGCAACGCCACCACCGGCGCGCCATCCGGTACTCCGAAGCGCCTCCGCAACTCCTCGCGACCGGCCGACGCCTTCACCACTCGCGTCAACGGATGCCCGATATACGTCGCTTCCATCCCGTGCCGCACAAAGAACTCCGGCTCAAACGGAAAAATGCACAACAATCGATCGATGGCCTTCCGCATCCCAGGCAGCCGCCCCTCGCGCCAGGCCCACACCTGCGGCGCCACCAGATAGATCACCGGAATCCCCAGCGCCTTCAACCGCCGGGCCACTCGTAAATGGAAATCCGGACTGTCGGTCAGGATCGCCAGATCCGGCCGCTCGTCGCGCGCCGCTTTGAGCAGCTTCCGATACTCACCGTAAATCCGCGGAATGTGCGACACCACTTCCACCAGCCCCACCACCGCCAGGCTCGCCGCATCCACCACCGCCCGAACGCCCGCCCGCCGCATCCGTGGACCCGCGCACCCGAAGAACTCCGTCGCCGGGTCGCGCCGGTGCAGCGCCTCCACCAATCCGGCCGCATAAAGGTCGCCGGACGCTTCTCCCGCCGAAATCAGGACTTTACGGGGCACTTACCACTAGTTTAGCGCGCACTCGCCCAACCGCATGTTAGACTGTGATTGAACCCACCAGATGGCCGCCCAACCAGACCTTTCCAAATTGAGTGTTGGCCAATTCGCGGAGCGTTTCCGTAGCGAAATGATCCCGCTCAGCAACACGTTTTCCTATTTCTGCGCCTCCGTTCCCCTGAGCGAAGAGGACCTCAAGGAATACCTGGAGGAGCCCATCGCCTCTTTGCCCCCCGCCATCTCCGGACTCCTCGGCAAAGTCTCCATCATGCTGGTCCCGTACCTGGAGCGCGGCGATGGCAAGGAAAAAGACGGCGCCAACAAAGACGAATTCGTCTGCACCGAAAAGCCCCCGGAAAACCGCCTGTCGTGGGTTACGCAAGTCCGCTTCGACAACGAAGAGGTCTTGGTCTTCGCCCTCAAAGACCAGGACGTC
>DASQGY010000051.1:0-30845 GCA_035632375.1 Bryobacteraceae bacterium
CTATCGTAACCCAGGTACTGGTCTGCATACTTCTCATGGCTACTCTCTCGGCCGCCCCGCCCGAATTCCGTGCGCACACCATCGCTACCGATCTCAAGGGCGGTTACCAGGTGGTGGCCATTGATGTGAATCACGACGGCAAGATCGACTTGATCGCGCTGGCCAGCGGAATGACGGAGCTGGTGTGGTTCGAAAACCCAACCTGGGAGCGCCACGTTATCGCCGGCAATCTGGCGCGCATGATTAATCTGGCGGCCTTGGACATCGATGGCGACGGCATCCCCGAGATTGTTCTGGCGCATGAGTTCTCCATGCGGGCCAAGGACAGCGCCGGGATCGTGTCGGTGCTCAAGCACAATGGCGATCCACGGCAGCCCTGGACGGTGACGGAAATCGACCGGCTACCGACATCGCACCGGCTGCGATGGGCGGACATCGACGGCAGCGGTAAGAAGGTGGTGGTGAATGCGCCGCTCATCGGCGCGAAAGCGGAGGCGCCTGATTATCGGGATCGTGTGCCGCTGGTGTACTACCGGCCTGGCGATTGGAAGCGGCAGGTGATCGACGATTCAAGCGAGGGGCTGGTTCACTGCATCACGGTCGTCGATTGGGATCGCGATGGGCGCGATGAAATTCTTTTGGCTGGATTCAACGGCATCCTGCTGTACAAATTTGGCAGGAACGAGAAATGGAGCCGTAGGGAACTTGCGAAGGGCGACCCAGCGCCTTGGCCGAAGAGCGGATCGAGCGATGTCGCGGTTGGCAAAGCGGGGAAGGAGAGCTTTCTGGCGACGATCGAGCCCTGGCACGGGAACCAGGTGGCCGTGTACCGGCAAAAGGGCGCTGGATGGCAGCGCGAGGTGATCGATGATAGCCTCGTGGATGGACATACCATTGTCACGGTCGACTTGGATGGCAATGGCGTGGACGAAATCGTCGCCGGTTTCCGAGGAAAGCCGCAGCGGGTTTACATCTACAAGCTCGAGGCGAAGGGCTGGAATCGCCAAGTCCTCGATGACGGCGACATGTCCGCAGCAGCCTGCGCGGTGGCCGACCTGAACGGCGACGGAAGGCCGGACATCGCTTGCATTGGTTCGGCCACTCACAATCTGAAATGGTACGAGAATCTGGGTACGGCGAAGTCCACCCCACGGTGACCGTAGTGGTGCCGACTCTTGTGGCCGGCGACATTCTGGCCGATTGCCTGGACTCTCTGGAGCGCCAGACGTTTCGGGATTTTGAGGTGGTGGTGGTGGACAATAGCGGGCGAAATGCAGTCCAGCCGCGCCAGGGCGTACGCGTCATCGCGAACGAGAACAACGTCGGCTTTGGTGCGGCGTTCAACCAGGCGTTTCGCAGCTCCCACGCGACGTTCCTCGCCGTCTTGAACGACGATGCGATCGCCGCAACGAACTGGCTGGAAGCTCTGCTCCGCGCGGTGGAAGCCCGGCCCGACGTCGGCATGTGCGCATCGCAAGTGCGGCTGGCCGGCGAGGCAAAGCTGGATTCCGCCGGCATGCTCCTCTGCCGCGACGGTAGCAGCAAACAACGCGGGCACGGGGAACCGCCGGAATCGTACCCGCGGCGGCAGGAGGTGTTGTTACCTTCCGGATCCGCAGCTTTCTACCGCCGCGAGATGCTGGAAGAAATCGGCCTGTTCGACGAGAGTTTCTTTCTATACTGTGAGGATACGGATTTGGGCTTGCGCGCGCGCTGGGCGGCGTGGGAATGCTTGTACGTGCCGGATGCAATGGTGGAACATCGCTATTCGCACTCGGCCGGTCAAGCCTCGGCCTTGAAAGCGTACTATGTAGAGCGGAACCGTTTGTTTCTGATCGTGAAGAATTTTCCAATATCGGACTTGCTGCTGGTGCCGTTCTACGCGATGGCGCGATATTTCTGGCATTTCGCATTTGCCATGCAAGGCCGCGGTAAAGCCGCCGATTTCCAGCGGGCCGGAAACAGTGTGGCTCGGCTGCCGCTCTACGTGTTGCGCGCCCATTTCGCCTTGCTCCCGCGATTGCCCGCGTTGTGGAGACAGCGCCGCCGGATGAAGCGGCGGTTTACGCCCAAGCAGTTCCGGCGGCTCATCCGCAGGTTTTCCATCGGCCCGCGCCAGGTGGCTGCGCTGTGAGGCAAGCGAGTGGTCCGAATGAGCTGTTGATTCTGATTCCCGCCTTCAACGAAGACGGCGCAATCGCGGAAGTGATACGCGAGGTCCACCAAGTGGTGCCGGGGGCGCCGATCCTGGTGGCAGATGACGCGTCATCGGACAGCACCTACGAAAAGGCTCGATCGGCCGGCGCCGATGTGCTGCAGTTGCCCTACCACCTGGGGCTCGGCGGCTGCGTGCAAGCCGGATACAAGCTGGCTTACGGGCTGGGCTACGACTACGTGATTCGGGTCGACGGCGACGGCCAGCACGATCCCCAGTACATTCCGGAGCTGTTGCGGGTGCTCCGCGAAACCGGCTGCCACATGGTGATCGGCTCACGCTTTTACCAAGGTAATGGGGAACATACCAGCGCTCTCCGCGCCATGGGCATCTGGGTTTTCCGCACGGTACTGCGCCCCATCCTGGGGAAGCCGGTTCGCGATCCCACTTCCGGGTTCGTCGGCGTGAATCGGGAGGCGCTGGAAGTCTTCACCCGGAGCTTCCCGCTGGAATACCCTGAAATCGAAGCCCTGGTAGTGCTGCAGCGCAAGCACTTCCGATTTGAAGAAGTGCCTTGCCGTATGCGCAGGCGAAAGGCGGGCCGCAGCACGATCACGGCGGTAAAATCGCTCTATTACATCATTCACGTTTTGTTGGGCGTCTTCGTGAATATCCTGAAGTTCGAGGGCCGCCGGAGAAAGAAATAACTCATGGAACGATTGTTGAATGCCATGACCATCCTGAGCATCCTGCTGATGGTTGTTGTGCTGTTTTCGGTACGCCGCTCCCACATTCGAGTGGAATACTCGGTTAGCTGGCTGGGCGCGGCGGCGATTCTTCTGCTGCTGTCGCGCTCGCACGCGACACTCAACTGGATCGCGTCACAGCTTGGTCTAAAGGACTCCCCGCTAGCCTTGATCATTCTGGTATTCTGCGTCTTCCTGGTGGTGATCTACCGTTTGTCGGTGATCATCTCCGATCTCAAGGACGCGAATATCGCCATGGCCCAGCGGGTGGCGATCCTGGAGTTCCGGATCCAGAGCTTGCATGAAGAAAAGTAAGACCGCCAAACAGAAACAGTCCAAGCCCATTGTGGTAACGCCGGAGCCGCGGCCCCAATGGTGGCCGTACGCGTTGACGGCTTTTGTAGCATTGTGCGCTGTGTTTCAGGTTTATGGACCAGCGATGAATGGCCCATTCCTGCTGGATGACACCTATCTTCCGTATGGCCGGCCCGATCTGATGTACGCGCCGCTACGGCTCTGGGTCAGCGGACTGCGCCCCTTGCTGGCGTTTTCCTTCTGGCTGAATTTCCAGCAATCCGGTCAGGAAACGTATGGATATCACCTGACCAACGTTTTTCTTCACCTGTGCAACGGATTCCTGATTTTTCTGGTGTTGCGCAAAGCTCTGAGCTGGGTTCCGGCGGGGAAATGGGAGCTGCAGGTTCTGCCGATTTTTGGCGCGGGCCTTTTCCTCTTGCATCCGCTGCAGACGGAGTCGGTGAGCTATGTCGCCAGCCGATCGGAGACGCTGAGTCTTTTCTTCCTGCTCGGTGCGTTCACCCTTTTCCTGTATCGCAAGAGCGACGGCGTAGGATGGGGGACTGCCGCCGGTGTGCTGGTACTTTTTGGCGCGGCCGTGCTGGTGAAGGAGCACACCGCTGTTCTTCCCGCGGTCCTGTTGCTCACCGACTATTACTGGAATCCGGGATTCTCGCTGCAGGGTATCCGGCGCAATTGGAAACTGTATCTACCGATCTTGGCCGGTGCGGCATTTGCGGGAGTGTTCGTTTGGCGCGTGCTCGGATCTGCTACCAGCGCGGGGTTCCATATTAAGGAATTTACCTGGTACCAATACTTCTTCACCGAGTGCCGCGTCATCTGGCACTACTTGCGGCTGTTCCTTATTCCCTTCGACCAGAACCTCGACTACGACATTCCGACCTCGCACGGCATTACCGATCACGGCGCGATCTTCGGCTTGATCGCGCTGCTGGCGATAACCGTCCTCGCCTGGATGTACCGTCGCCGGTTCCCATTGGCATCATACGGATGGCTCGTTTTCCTGATCCTGCTTGCGCCGACGTCTTCGTTCGTTCCACTCAGAGACCCCATTGCCGAACGCCGCATGTACCTGCCGTTCATCGGGCTCCTGCTCATCGCCGTGGAATTTCTTCGCCGGTGGAAAGCTGGCAAAGTCACACTGGTCACGGTTTTGGGCGTAGTGCTTGTTTTCGAGGGATACTTTTCCTATCAGAGAAACCAACTGTGGGGTGACGCGGTGAAGTTGTGGACAGACAACACGGCGAAATCTCCCCATAAGCTGCGTCCGCAGTTCCAACTCGCATACACACTCTATCGGCAACAGCGCTGTTTCGAAGCCGCTGAAGCGTACGCCAAGGCGGCCAAGCTGGAAACACCGAACTTCGATCTTCTGCTGGATTGGGCGCTGGCTTACGACTGTGACGCGCAAGTGGATCAGGCCATCGATAAACTGAAGCAGGCCGCGGCGCTGGAGCCGAACGCGCATGTCTATTCGCAAATCGGCATGGAATACGGCAAAACGCGCCGGTACGCGCAGGCGTTGGAGGCGCTGGACATGGCGAAGCAACTCGATCCGAACTTTGCGATGACCTATGTTTACCGCGGGAACGTCAACGAGTCGCAGCATAACGTGCCGCAGGCTGAGGTGGAGTACAAGCACGCGCTCGCCTTGGATCCGCACAATCAGCCGGCGCAGGATGGTCTGAGCCGCCTGGCGATGCAGCGGTAAATGCTTCGCATCGGCGTCAACGCGCTCTATCTGATTCCGGGAGGGGTGGGTGGCACCGAGATCTATCTGCGCAATCTGCTGGCGGGGTTCGCGGCAATTGACGCAACTAACCAGTACGTGGTTTTCACCAACCGCGAGACCGGCGCGGAACTGGTTCCGCAGCGGCCGAATTTTCTATACGCACCACAATCGGTTCGCGGTTCCTTCCGGCCCGGGCGGATTTTGTGGGAGCAGTTCGTGCTTCCTCATGCGGTTCGCAAGCATCGGCTGGATGTTCTGTTGAACCCCGGATTCACTGCGCCGTTGGTTTGTGGCTGCCCTCAAGTGACTGTCTTTCACGACTTGCAGCACAAGCGGCATCCGGAATATTTTCGCTGGTTCGATCTGCCGTTCTGGCAGTTTTTCCTGTGGGCTTCGGTGCGGCGGTCGCGCGGGTTGATTGCGGTGTCGGAAGCGACGCGTCAGGATTTGCAGCAATATTACGGTGTTGACCCACAAGTGATCCATCACGGTGTGGAGCAGCAGTTTTTCGACATCGCGAAGAAGCGGGAGCCTAGAGACTACTTGCTGTGCGCTTCCACCACGCATCCTCACAAAAATCTGGAGCGGCTTTTGCGAGTGTATGCGGAAGCGCGCGACTTGCCGCCGCTGGTGATTACGGGCGTGCGTGGTTTTGCGGCGCGGGAAATTGAGGCGTTGGCGGGGAACCGAGTGAAGATCACGGGCTGGATTCCACGGCAGGAATTGTATGAGCTGTTTCGCTGCGCGCGAGGCTTCATTTATCCGTCGACCTTCGAAGGATTCGGGATGCCGGTGTTGGAGGCCATGGCGGCGGGAGTCCCGGTGGCCTGCTCCGCTATACCGCCTCTGAGGGAAATCGCCGGAGACACGGTGGAGTACTTCGATGCAGCGAGCGACGATGGAATCCGTGAAGCGCTGCTGAAGCTGGCCGCGGGCTCGCTACCTACCGGACCTGCGCAACATCGGGCGGCGGAGTTTTCGTGGGAAAAGACCGCTCGCGAGACGCTGGACTATCTCAGCAAGTCTTCAAGCTGAATCTTCGTGTCTGTTTTCGCGTCGCGGTACTTCACGATAACCGGCGTAGTCAGCGAAATGCCCCAGTCCTTGCCGGGCCCCGAGGCGATGGCGCGCGATCCGGGAACCACCACGGCGTTTTCCGGAATCACCAGCGGCTCGTCCCCCGACGCGCTATGGATCTCGCCGCGCACCACATCGTACACCGGCGTAGAGCGGTTCAGGATGGTTCCGGTACCCAACACGGCGCGCCGCTTCACCACCGTGCCTTCGTAGACGCCGCAGTTGCCACCCACCAGCACGTCGTCTTCGATAATCACTGGCATGGCACCCACCGGCTCCAGCACGCCGCCGATCTGCGACGCAGCGGAGATGTGGCAGTTCGCGCCCACCTGCGCGCAACTGCCGACCAGCGCGTGCGAGTCGATCATGGTGCCGTCGCCCACCCAGCTTCCGGTGTTGATGAACATCGGCGGCATGCAGGTGACGCCTTTGCCGATGTAGCAGCCGTCGCGAATGCTGGACCCGCCGGGCACGATGCGCACGCCGTCTTCCGGCGTGAGATGCTTCACCGGGAATGTCGATTTATCGAGCCAGGGCTGGCGGGCAGGGTTGATGGACATGTCGACAGTCACGCCCATGCGAAAGCCGATTAGGATGCCTTTCTTCACCCAAACATTCACGCGCCATCCTGTCTTGGTGGATGAATCGGGCTCGACGGCGCGAATCTTGCCTTGGTTCAGCGCTTGCTTGAATTGTTGGAAGAGACGGAAATGCTGGTCGGTGTAACTGGGCGGCTTCTCCTCGAACAGCTTCTCGATCTCAGCTTGCATGCACGCTCCGGCCGGCCAGCAGTCCGAGCGGCTCCAGCACCTTTTCGATCTTGGCCAGATTCGCGGCGGAGGGCGGACACATCGGAAGCCGCCAGTGCGGTTCCAGGAGCCCCATCAGCGCCATCGCCGCCTTCACGGGGATCGGATTCGATTCCACAAAGTTCACTTCCATCAGCGGTAGATACTTGCGTTGCACCTCGCGCGCTGCGGCAAAATTGTTGGCCAGCGCGTGTTGGGCGAGCGCGGTCATCTCGCGCGGAATCTCGTTCGATGCCACGGAAATAATCCCGCGGCCTCCCAGCGCGATCAGCGGAATGGTGATGGAATCGTCGCCCGAAAGCACGGCGAAGCTCGCGGGAACTTGGTGGACCACCGACGCCATCTGGCCGATGTTGCCGGAAGCTTCCTTCACGCCGGCGATGTACTCGACTTCGGACAGCCGCTTCAACGTCGCCGGCTCCACGTTCACACCGGTGCGCGACTGCACGCTGTAGACAATCACCGGCAACTTGACCGCCGAGGCGATGGCCTTGAAGTGTTGATACAGCCCTTCCTGCGTCGGCTTGTTGTAGTAAGGCGTGACCGAGAGAATTCCGTCTGCGCCCATCGCCTTTAGCTCTTTGCCGAGTTCGATCACCTCGGCGGTGTTGTAGCCGCCCGCGCCGGCAAGCACCGGCACGCGGCCCTTGCCTTCTTCGAGTGCGATCTCCACTACGCGCAGATGTTCTTTGTGTGTGAGGGTTGGGCTCTCGCCCGTGGTCCCGCAAGGGACTAGAAAGTTGATGCCTTGCTCGATTTGACGCTTCACCAGCGAGCGAAGCGTGGATTCGTCCAGAGAACCGTCTTTCCGGAAAGGCGTTACTAACGCGGTACCGCATCCTTGAAACAACATTTCAACCTCCAAATAAAACGTCGCTGAATTCGTAGCAACCCTTGCGGCCGATAATCCATTGGGCCGCTTTGAGTGCGCCTCGGGCGAAGCCTTCGCGGCTGCGCGCGGTGTGGCGCAAAGTGATGGTGTCGGCGGATGAATCGAAGCCAATCTCGTGCGTACCTGGATGTGCGCCGGCACGGTTGGAACTGGTGTCGATGGCGCGATCGAATCCCGCTGCCTTCATTTGCTCCACCAGCTTGAGCAGCGTCCCGGAAGGCGCGTCCTTCTTGGTGTGGTGATGGATTTCCCAGGCCCACGCGCCGTATTCCTTCTCGTTTTGGAACAGCCGCCCCGCCTCCGCTACCAGCCGAATGAAAACGTTGACGCCGATCGAAAAGTTCGGACTCCATACCAAAGCGGTATTGTTTTTCTCGATGATCGCGCGCACTTCGGCCAAGTGCTCCAGCCAGCCGGTAGTTCCCACCACGATAGGAACGCGCGCGGCCGCGACCTTGGCAACATTGCCGACCACGGACGATGGCACGGAAAATTCCACGGCGACATCGGCCTTGTCCAGCGATTCCTCGCGGCCAATATCGATGCGGGCGGTGACGGTGAATCCGTACTCGGGCGCAAGCTGATCGATCAGCCGACCCATTTTTCCGTAACCGACAATGGCCAGATTAGGCATCGAACACCGCTGGATCCAACTCCCGGAAAAACTCCGTATGCAGGGCGCGCACCGCTGCCGCCAAGTCGTCGCCCGCCACCACGAATCCCAGATTCAGCGCCGATGCGCCCTGCGACACCATCCGCACATTGATCTCCCCGAGTGCGTTGAACACTCGGGCCGCGACGCCGGGACTATGGCGGATATTTTCGCCCACCATGCAGATGATAGCTTGATTGTGGTCCACGGACACCTCGGAAAACCCGCGCAGTTCGCCGACGATGGCCTCCAGTTGCTCCGGCTGATCCACGGTCAGCGATACACTCACTTCCGATGTCGCCACCATGTCCACGGACGTATTGTACCGGTCGAAAATCTCGAAGATCCGCCGCATGAATCCATGGGCCATGAACATCCGCGTGGAACGTATGTTCAGCACGATCACCTTCGATTTGCAGGCGATGGACTTGACGACATTCGTGCTGGCCACGCTCTCCGATACAATGCGCGTGCCATCCACTTGTGGACGCCGTGAGTTGAGAATCAGTACAGGTATATTGCGATCGATAGCCGGTAGCACTGTGGCCGGGTGCAGAACCTTAGCGCCAAAATAGGCGAGCTCAGCGGCCTCGGTGAAGGAGATCACCTTCACCCGGTGCGCATCCGGACAGATGGCCGGATCGGCGGTCAGCATGCCGTCCACGTCGGTCCAGATCTGGATCTCCTCCGCGCCGATGCCCGCGCCCACGATGGACGCCGTGTAATCCGAGCCGCCGCGGCCGAGCGTTGTGGTGATTCCATCCTCCGTCGCACCGATGAAGCCGCCCATCACTACGACCTGTTGCTTCAGCAGCGGCGGAACGGTGGCCAGCAGTTTTGTGTAGGTCTGCTCGAACAGCGGAGTGGCTTGGGTGTGACGGCGATCGGTGACAATCACTTTGCGGGAATCCAGGTGAACGGCGTTCAGGCCGTGATGGCGGAAGAAATTGGTGACGATCAGGCTGGACAGCCGTTCGCCGAAACTGGAGATCGCATCAACGGACCGTGGCGTCAGCTCGCCAAGTACGGCCAGTCCCTTCACTAGTTCGGTGAGCTCCTGGAAATGCTCGTCGACGGTGCGCTCCATGCCGGACTCGCGCAGATGGTAATCGCGCAACTCCAGCAGTTCGCGCAGTGATTCGTCGCGTTGGCCGCCGACTGCGAGATTGGCGATGTGCAGCAGCCGATTGGTGGTTTTTCCCATGGCGGAAACGACAACAACCGGCTTGCGGTCCAGCCGCGATTTGACGATGCCTGTGACGCGCTCCAGCGCGGCGGCGGACTCGACAGAGGTACCGCCAAATTTCATGACGATCATCAGTGGAACGCTTCCGTTTCGTGAGCGAGTGACCATGGGCCAATAAAGAACGATGTAGCGCACGCACTCATGCGTGCCGTGTTCACACTCCTGTGAACACAGACTGGAAGGAATGTTGGCGTCGGCATGAGTGCCGACGCGGCACGCACGAGTGCGTGCGCTACATCAACGCCTTGCGCTGGTTCTGCAACTGAACGGCCCAAAGGGCGGTTTTTCTTCAAGCCCATTCTTAACCCACAAAATCCTAGGGACATCAATCCAGCAGTCCTTCCGAATACATGAGTTCGGCGTTCAACACGGCCGCACCCGCTGCGCCTCGAATGGTGTTATGCCCGAGCGCCATGAATTTGTAATTCAACACCGGACACTCGCGCAAGCGTCCAATGAACACCGCCATGCCCCGCTCGCGCTCCACGTCGCGGCGGGGTTGCGGCCGATCCGCTTCCGTTAGATAAATCAGCGGCTGCGCCGGAGCGCTGGGCAGCTTCCTTTCCTGCGGGACACTGCGGAAACTTTCGATTGCCGCGATCATCTCGGGCACCGACGGCTTCTGCTCCAACTCCACGCTGGTGGCCACCATGTGCCCATTCACCACCGGCACGCGATTGCACTGGGCGCTCACCCGGGCGGCCAGCGGATGAATACTGTCGCCGGAGAAATCGCCCAGGATCTTCTGCGTCTCCCGCTCCATCTTCTCCTCTTCGCTCCCGATGAACGGAACCACATTGCCGTTGATGTCCATCGATGCCACTCCCGGATAGCCCGCGCCGGAGATGGCTTGCATGGTGGTCGCCATCACGCGCTTGATTCCGAACTGCTTCAGCGGCGCCAGCGCCATGGCCAGCACGATGGTCGAACAATTCGGATTTGTCGCGATCTGGCCTTTCCAGCCGCGGTGGCGCTGCTGCAGTGGAATCAGCTTCAGGTGGTCCGGATTCACCTCGGGAACCAGCAGTGGCACGTCCGCATCCATGCGAAAGTTGCGTGAATTCGAAACCACTACGTGGCCGGCCTGCGCGAACGCCTGCTCGATTTCGGTAGCCACCGACGCATCCATCGACGAAAACACCAACCGCGGAGCGTTCTCTGGTTTGCACTCCTGCACCACCAGGTCGCGGACGTTCGCGGGCATCGCGCCATCGAGTCGCCAGCTTGTAGCTTCTCGATACGGCTTCCCCGCCGAACGATCGCTCGCGCCGAGCCATGTGATCTCGAACCAGGGATGTCCCTGCAAAAACTTCGCGAACTGTTGGCCCACCATGCCGGTGGCGCCGAGCACTCCCACTTCAATTTTCCGATTCACCTGATTAACTGCTTGACCATCCTCTTGTAGATTTGAATTGCCTCTTCAATTTGACGCTTGGGAATCCGCTCTTCGGACGTATGAGCTACGTGAATAGAACCCGGCCCGAGCAAATACGGGCGGCCCCAGCTTTCGCCGAATGCCGGGATATCGGTGGTGAACGCGACGACGGTGGTTTCCAGACCATCGAGCGAACCGAGGTGAACCGCTGGCACGACCAGCACCTCGCGCACTTCCACTTTGCCATCCACTGCGCGTTTCACAGCGGAGCGCGTTGCGTCGCCATCGTCCACCAGCCGGACGAATACTTCCGCGTGCGCATGATCGGGAATCACGTTAGGTGCGCGCCCGCCGCTGATAGTCCCGATGTTGAGTGTGCTTGGCCCGAGAAGCGGATCAGCGGGAAGGGAGAGGCTGCGCACCGCATTCAGCGCATCGAGCAGTTTCTCAATCGCCGACTCACCCAACTCCGGATAGGCCGAATGCGCCATGCGTCCCGTCGCCGTGAATTCCAATCGAAGCGCGCCCTTCGACCCGAGCGCCAGCTTGTTTTCGGTGGGCTCGCCATTGATCAGGAACTTCGACCCGCGCGGATGCTTGGCCGCCATAAACGCGCCGGTGCTATTGCGCTCCTCACCCACCACAAACAGCATCGCGAGGTTGCGTACGCCTTCAGCGAGCAACTGCTCGACGGCGAAAATCATCGATGCAATGATTCCCTTGGTATCGCAAGAGCCGCGTCCCCAGATGAATTCGTCGTCCTCGCGCGAGGGGAAAAACGGCGGCACCGTGTCTATGTGGGTGGAGAGCGTAACCACCGGATCGCCCCACCAGGCCAGAACGTTGAAGCGGTTCTGTTCCACCGGCATGCGCTCTACTTGACCGCCGTATCGCCGCGCGAGGTCCTCCAAATGCGCGAACAGCACGTTGCCGATCCGCTCTTCGTTCTCCGTGATGGACTCCACGTCCACCAACGCGCGCGTCAGTTCAAAAACATTCATAGATAAATGGGAGGGATGGAGCGGAGAGACACGGTACTTGCCGCGTGCTTCCCGGTAGCGCTCCATCCGATCCCGGTCCAACGAGATCCGGATGACAGTGGGCAGGTGTTATCCTTACCCCCCAATCGCACCGGGCGAGAGCTGCCACGGCCGATTTCGGCGGAGAAAAACTTCTTGCCCCTTTCAACCGGCTGCTCCGAAGCTCCCGGAACTGCGCAACCGTCTACTCATGGCCTCCGCGCCTCTACGAGGACAAATTGTAGGATAGCAGAAAAAACCGAATTCATGAATTCAAGAATCCAAGAATTCGAAGAAGGCAGTCGGGTCAGTCTAGGAGGTGGCCCATTTTTTGCTTCTTGGTGCGGAGATAACCCTCGGTGGATTCGTGCGGGGCCACGATGCATGGGATACGCTCGGCCACTCGGATTCCCGCGTTTTCCAGCGCTACGATTTTGTCGGGGTTATTAGACAACAGGCGTACGCTCTTCACTTTGAAGTGGCGCAGAATGTCGGCGGGCATTTCGTAGTGGCGGAGGTCGGCCTCAAACCCCAGCCGCTCGTTCGCTTCCACCGTATCGGCGCCGCCGTCCTGCAATTCGTAAGCACGGAGCTTATTCAACAGCCCGATGCCGCGGCCCTCCTGGTGCTCGTAGATCAGCAGGCCCCGGCCCTCCTCCGCGATCAGGTTGAGCGACAACTCCAGTTGCGACCGGCAATCGCAGCGCAGGCTGTGAAACACGTCGCCAGTCAGGCATTGCGAATGAATCCGCACTAACGGTGGATCGTTGGCCAACGTCACGTCGCCCATGCGAAGCACTACGCACTCCTCGACGTCGCCGCCGTAGGAGCCTTCGAATCCGTAGATCCGAAAGTGTCCGAACCGCGTGGGAAAATTGGCTTCCGCTACTTTGGTCAGCATTGGGAGGAGATTGCGCTTTCATTATAATGATCGGCAGGCGCGCCATGCTGGAACCGCAACAATTAGTGATCCTGCTGTTGAGGCTTGCGGTGGCCGCGTCGCTGGCCAGTATTCTGTCGCGGTTCAGCGGATTCCAGCGGATGTTGATGCGCGAGGAGCGCACTTTGGTGCAGCGCGTGAAGTTGGCCGTGGCCGGCTCGGCGTTCTACGGCACCGGAGTCGCCATCCGCGTCTTCATGAAGATTCCGGCCTATCAAATGGTCGACCTCGGCTTGGAGGGCAGCCTGGTGATGGGCATGGTTGGCGGATATGTCACTGGGCTGCTCTCCGGCGTATTGATCTCCATCCCCGCTCTGTTCAACGGAGAGTTTGCATCTATGCCGCTCCTGGCCGGCGTCGGCGTTTTGGGCGGATTGCTGCGCGACATCGCGCCCGAAAAGGAAGACGTCTGGCGATTCTCTCCGCTGTTCCCTCTCAAGCCGGCTCTGCTGCGGCAACGGCAGCAACAGCTTCGCATCCTCTACCAGCTCGGCTGCCTGTTCACGGTGATCTTCGCCGAGCTGATGCGGCACTCGGTGGCACATCTGTTCCCCAATCCGCCCCGGGTCTTTTCGCTGACGCAGGTGTGGGGCGCTACGCATCTGGTGACCGTGGTGGCCATCTACTCAAGCTCGATTTTCGCCGTGATTCTACCGCTCAAAATTTGGAACAACACGCGCAATGAGAAAAAGCTGGAGGCGCAGCAGCTCCGGTTGAACGAAGCGCGGATGGCGGCGCTCACCAGCCAGATCAATCCGCATTTTTTGTTCAATACGCTCAACTCGGTTTCTTCGCTGATCCGTAGCAATCCGGAACAGGCGCGGAGTGTCGTGTATCGCTTGTCGAGTATTTTGCGCCGGCTGCTGCGCAATACCGATAACCTGACTCCGTTGCGCGACGAACTGGCTTTCATCGACAATTATATGGCCATCGAAATGGTGCGCTTCGGCGAGAAGCTGCGTTTCACCAAAGAAATTGAACCTGATGCCCTGGATCGACTGGTGCCCAGCATGCTTCTGCAGCCGATCATCGAGAACAGCATCCGGCATGGCCTAAGCAGTAAAGTGGACGGCGGCATGATTCGCGTGAAAGGCTGGCTGGCCGATGGAAAGCTGCAACTGGTGGTGGAGGACGACGGCATCGGCATTCCCGAGAATCGCCTGGCCACGCTGTTCGAACAAGGGATCGGCGTGAGTAACGTGAACGAGCGGCTGAAAGTTTTGTTCGGGCAGGACTACCGGATGTGGATCGACAGCAAACCCGGCGAGGGAACGCGGACTGGGATCGAGATTCCTGAGGTGCAGGTTACCAGCGAAGTTCTGACCACGGCGAGTTGAGAATCCATTGTTAGCACCCACCGTCATCTTCGTCATGCTGGCCGGCTTTCTGCTGATCGGCATCATTGCTGCGCGGAAAGTCCGCGGCGGCACACCCACGGACCTCATCGTTGCCGGACGATCCATGCCATTACTGCTCGCCCTGCTCACCATGACCGCGACGTGGGTGGACGGCGGCTACTTGCTCGGCACAGCCGAAGGCGCGTTCAAATCCAGCTTCGCGCTCGGCGTCCAGGGCGGGCTCTGCTTTGGATGCAGCCTGATTCTCGGCGGGCTGTTGTTCGCGGGTCCAATGCGACGCCTCGGCTTCACCACGCTGATCGATCCCTTCGAATCGCGCTATGGCAAACATTGGGCCATCGTGCTGTTCGCGCCAGCGATGCTCGCGGAAGTTTTCTGGGGGGCGGAGTTGCTGACCGCTCTCGGCTCCAGCTTCGCTGCGCTGCTGGGAATGAAACTGGTGCTGGCCATTCTGCTCGCTGCGTTCGTCGTAACCACTTACACCATGGCCGGCGGACTGTGGTCGGTTGCCTACACCGATTTGGTGCAGCTCGGCCTGGTCGCGCTGGGACTGCTGATCGCTCTGCCGTTCGTGCTTCAATCGGTGGGAGGCTTCGATGCCTCATTGGCCAGCTACAAGGCCCATGCGCCGCAGGGTGCTGCTCTGATTCCGCACGCATCCTCGTGGGGATTGCCCGCCACCGTGAACTGGTGGGACGTAAGCATGATGCTGATGCTGGGCGGCATCCCGTGGAATTGCTATTTCCAGCGCGTCCTGTCCTGCAAGTCGCCGAGGCAAGCGCAGTCGATGTCCATCCTCTCGGGCCTGCTCACCATGGCGTTCGTCGCGCCGCCGCTACTGCTTGGAATGGCCGCGCTTAGTTATCCCTGGCCGGCGGAATTGGCGGCAAGACTGCGCGAACAACCATCGGAAACGCTGCCGCTCCTGCTGCGTCAAGCCGCACCGGCGTGGGTGGCGCTGCTTGGCCTGGGCGCGATCGTCGGCGCTGTCACGTCGAGCTTCAGCGCGTCCATCCTTTCGGCTGCGTCGATGTTCAGTTGGAACTGTTGCAAGCGGCTGATGCTTCCTTCGCTCTCGATGACGCAAATGAAGCGGGTCATCCGCTGGTCCATCGTGCTGTTCGGTGCGGGCGCGCTGGTGATGGCGTTGCGAGTGCAGAGTGTACAAGCGCTGTGGTTCTTCACCAGCGACCTGGTTTTCGTGCTGCTGTTCCCACAGCTCGTCTATGCGATTTTCGATCCGAAATCGAACCGCATCGGATCCATGGCCGCGTTTTTTCTCTCGCTGGCGCTGCGCCTGGGCGGAGGGGAACCGTTGCTCGGCATGAAGCCGCTGATTCCGTATCCCGAAATCTTCGCCGCATTTTTGCCGGGCCGTCCGCAGGATTGGTATGACCCCGCCACCGGCGCTCTCCTGTTTCCATTCAAGACACTCGCGGCCACAGCCGGTTTTATCGTATTGCCCTTGGTGTCCCGCCTTACGGCGCAGTGGAAGCCAGCACAGGAACTGTCGAATCTCGCGCACGAGGAAGCACTGGCCGCCGGCGCGTCCGAATCGATATGAGCCGGATCGTGCTGGCTTGGGCGGTGCACGCCTTTACTGCGCTGGGCCTGGTAGCGGCCGCGGCAATCGCCGTGCTGCTAGTCGGAGGCGGCGATCAAGCTTTCGAGCGCGCCTTCTGGCTGATGATTGTGGCGACAGCGATCGATGCGCTGGATGGCCCGCTGGCCCGCTATGCGCGCGTGCAGGAAGTGCTGCCTTCGTTCGACGGCCGCCGCCTGGACGACCTGATCGATTTCCTGAACTACACCTGCCTCCCTCTGCTGCTGATCTGGCGCGCCGGCGTGCTGCCCGAATCGCAGGCCTGGTGGCTACTCGCGCCGCTGCTGGCAAGCATCTACGGATTCTCCCAAGTGAACGCCAAAACCGACGACGGTTTTTTCCTCGGATTTCCCTCTTACTGGAATGTTGTGGCGTTTTATCTCTACTTCCTCGAGCTCGACCCGCGGCTCAGCTTGACAATTTTGCTCACGCTTGCCGTTCTCACCTTCGTACCCCTCCGCTATTTCTATCCCACGCAACCGGGCGTTTGGAACCGCGCTGCGTGCATCCTGGCCGCCGTTTGGGGCATTCAACTGATCGTGATTTTAGCCTTACCCGACCAGGCGCGGAGGCCGTGGCTCCTGGCATCACTGCCAGTACCCATCGGTTACCTGATCCTCTCCTGGTGGCTCAACCTGTGCCCTGTCAAGTCATTTCACTAGATAGCCTTAGTGAATTGGGTGTATATTACTTGGAAATCGGAGCAAAAGTAGAAATCCCGGATACTCCATCCTACCGGAGCGTTATGGACGGGGCCCAAGATTCGCGTTGCGGCACGGTGATTCACGTCGTACAAGGCTGCAGCACGTCCTTCGGTTAGGGGTTTGCTTGCAGTCTAAGCAAAACCCCGCTACAGCGGTTTTATAGCATCATTATCGGTAGCTAGTTCGGGCTCCTATTACGATGTGCTTCTCTCGGGAATGTTTGGAGCCAGCCCGGCCAGCCAGTAACCGGTCCGTGACGTCATTGGATGGATCTCGACACGAATAACGGATCTCTAGAATAGCGGACGCATGCGGGCGCGTATCTTGAGAACACCCCGAGCGAGGACCAGGATGGCGAACCCACACAGTACCAGACTCAGGGTAGACGCGACCGGCGTAGGAACGGGGGTGTTAGGAACACCAGAGTCGAACACGAGCGATCCGAAGGAGCCGAGCAGTTTGGAGATGCTACCAGTGGTCAGATTGACGGTGTACAAGGTATTGGCGCTCGGAGTGGGACCACCGAACAAGAACAGCCTGTGGCCGATGGGGTCAACGGCGGCCTGAGGGCCCACTACAATGCCATCGGTGGTGGCGACCGGGGTCAGCGCTCCTGTAGATAGGTTGACACTGTCTACCTGCACCGTGGAGCTGCCATTCAAAAATCCGTAGGCGTAGAGCACCTGCGAGTGCGTCACAATTGGCATGGCGAACAAAAACGTGAAGGCCGACCACCATGGTAAAGTCCGAATCATGACAGTATAGGTTAACATATCGGGTCGGAATGACCAATCATAATGAGGGTCGAATTTCGCTTCCGGCTTGTTCTGTCGTCGTCCCCATAAAAAGGAACCCACACACGCCAATTGTTCTGATCCGAGGTCGGCCTAATCCTCTATCGACAATGCTCACGGCGATTGATTCTGCTCCTCGTCGATTCTACCCGTGAGCACTTCCGGAACGCTCTTCATTATGGGAAGCGGCCCTCTCTTGGTGACATTTTAACTGACCCAATTCGTCAAGCCAAGCGCATCTGACGCGTTTCGACTATACTCTGTGATGCCGGACTGGGCCATCGATTGGCTGGGAAACCTCTTTACATTTGCGGGCGTCTTGTAGATGGCGAGGGAAAACCGTTGTCCAGTAACAATTTATTTACGAACGCTTCCCAGGAGGCCCTCGCTATTTGCCGCTGACGCCCACTTCCGCCGCCACCACGCTCTATCGGGAACGCGTCAATCCGCAATGGGCGCGGCTCCTGGATGTACTGGAGATGAACGTCCACTACACCCGATGCCGGGGTTCTGAACTGTTCACCGAAGACGGCCGCCGCATTTTGGATTTTCTCTCCGGGTACTGTGTCCACAACGCGGGGCACAATCACCCCGATATCATCGGAGCCATTAAAGAGGAACTGGATCGCTCGGGGCCGGCCATGGTGCAGAGCCACGCTCCCGAGCTGGCGGGCGAACTCGCGGAGAAACTCTGCGATCGCGCCGGCGGGCGGCTGAAGAAAGTCTACTTCTGCTGTTCGGCCACTGAGGGGATCGAGGCCGCCATCAAATTCTCTCGATCTTCTACTCGTCGAAATGGGTTGCTCTACGCCTCGGGTGCATCCCACGGACTCACTTGCGGAGCGCTGTCGCTGATGAGCAATCCATTTTGGCGCGAGGGCTTCGGGCCTCTTCTATCCGATACCGAAGAGGTCGCCTTCGGCGATACGCCGGAGCTGGAGAAGAAGCTGGGTACCAGGCGATTCGGCGCTTTTGTCGTCGAGCCCTTGCAGACGGAAGGCGGAATCCAGATCGCGCCGCCCGGATATCTCGAAGCCGCACAGAGTCTGTGCCGCCGCTACGGCGCGCTGTTGGTTTTCGACGAAGCGCAAACCGGACTGTATCGCACAGGTCCTTTTCTCGCAGGGCACGATCATCACGCGGAACCCGACATCATCGTGCTGGCCAAGGCGCTCAGCGGCGGCCTGATTCCTTCCGCCGCGGTGCTCATGTCCGATGACGTGTACCAGGCTGTCTACAGTTCACTCCAGCGCGCGCTCGTTCACGGGTCCACTTTCAGCGAAAACGGACTGTCCTTACGTGCCGGACTTGCCACCATCGAAGTGCTGGAGCGCGAGCGGCTGGGCGAGCGTGCGGTCGCTCGCGGTGAATATCTGCGTAATCGTCTTCGCCAGCGGCTCGCCGGTTACGAGATGGTCAAGGAAATCCGTGGCGTGGGATTGCTGAATGGCATCGAATTCACGTCGCCCAAGAAACTGACGCTGCGCATCCCCTTTGAATCTTTCGCCAAGATCCACCCCGGCATGTTCGGACAAGTACTGGTGATGCGGCTTTTCCGCCAGGGCTTCCTCACCCAAATTTGCGCCAACAACTTCATGGTGCTGAAGCTGGCACCGCCTTTGATGATTGAAGAATCGCAGATTGACGAATTCGTGGATGCTGTCGCAGGTGTGGTGGAGTTGATGCATTCGCCCGGAGCCTTCTGGACGGAAGCGCTAGGGCTGGCGCGGCGTGCGGTGGGAGTCTAGCATGAGTTGGGAGAAGTTCACTAGCGCGGTGTGGGGCGGACCCCCTGGTCCGCGGCCGACGCCCTCGTCGGCCTCAGTTTGTCGAATGATGGAACAGCCGGACCAGGGGGTCCGGCGCGGACGAGGGCGTCCGCCCCACCTTGAGATGCTGCGCTTCGTTGTCCTTTGCACCTTGTTTGTCTTCACCGCTGCTGGGGTCTCCTTGGCTGGCTCCGTTCAGAGTGTGCCTCAAGTGGAACAGGGCTATCGTCAGATGTACAACCTGGATTTCGAGGACGCCCACAAGACTTTCACCGGCTGGGAACGCGAGCATCCCACTGACCCGTTGGGCTTCGCCTCCAACGCGGCTGCGTATCTGTTCGCCGAGTTTGACCGGCTCAAGATCCTGCACTCGGAATTCTTCGTCGAAGATAGTGTCTTCCGCCGCAGGCCCAAGGTGATCGCCGACCCGGCGGTCCGCGCCGCGTTCGATCGCGAACTCGCCAAGGCCGAGCAACTGGCCAATGATATTCTGGCCCGTTCGCCGCAAGATACCGACGCCATGTTCGCGAAGATTCTAACCCTTGGTCTGCGCTCCGATTTCGAAGCCCTCATCGACCGGCACTACCTGGACTCGTTGAAAGTAGTGAAAGCGGGTCGCGCAACGGCGGAAAAACTGCTGACCATCGAACCGTCCTACTACGACGCCTATTTGGCCATAGGAGTCGAGAATTATCTGCTCAGTCTCAAGCCCGCCCCGGTCCGCTGGATGCTGCAAATGGGCGGAGCGGAAACCGATCGGGAGAAGGGCATCCAAAATTTGAAGCTCACCGCCGAAAAAGGCCACTATCTATTGCCGTATGCGCGGCTGCTGCTGGCGGTGGCCGCGCTGCGCAGCAAGGACCGTACGCGCGCACGCGATCTCCTGAGCGATCTGGCGCGCCAGTTCCCACACAATCGACTCTACGCGGAGGAGCTGGCCCGACTCCAGTAGAATAATCCGAGGGGCTCTAACACCCATCATGACAATCGCCGGCGTCGCAAGCGCATTTCCGCCGCACCAATACGATCAAAGCGTCGTCCTCTCCGCGCTGCAACGCCATTGGGGGCCCAAGGTCCAGAATCCGGTTTTCATGGAACGGCTGCAGGCGCGCGTCGGCGTGGACAAGCGTTGTCTCGCGCTTCCTCTGGAGCGCTACGAAACGCTCACCAATTGGGGCGAAGCGAACAACCATTGGATCGAGGTCGCGCAGGATCTGGGCGAGAAATCGCTGTGCCGCGCACTCACTCGTGCGGGCGTCGCACCACCGGAGCTGGACGCGCTGTTCTTCACCTCCATCACAGGCATCGCCTGCCCGTCCATCGATGCGCGTCTGGTGAATCGCATGGGCCTGTCGCGCCATCTGAAGCGCATTCCGATTTTTGGACTCGGCTGTCAGGCCGGCGCGTGTGGGCTCGCCCGCGCCGCCGACTACGTGCTCGCTTATCCCCGGCAGGTGGCCGCTGTTCTCTCCGTCGAGCTTTGCTCGCTCACTCTCCAACATGGCGATGTTTCGGTCGCCAACCTGATTTCATCCGGCTTGTTCGGCGATGGCTCCGCCGCGGCTGTGGTCACCGGCGCTGAGCGGGAAAACGTTGGCCCCGAAATCCTGGACACGCGTTCGGTAATCTACCCGAATACCGAACATATTCTGGGATGGGACATTTCCGAAAAAGGCTTTCGTATCGTCCTGGATCGCGAACTGCCGGACCTGGTGCAGCAAAATCTCGCGCCTGATGTGGACGCGTTCCTGGAAGCGAACGGCTTGGTGCGCGCCGATATCGGAACGTGGATACTTCACACTGGCGGCCCGCGTGTGCTGGAAGCGACGGCCGCCGCGCTGAATTTGTCCGAAGAGAAAATCGGCCCGTCGTGGGATTGTCTTCGCAAGAACGGCAACATCTCATCCGCCGCTGTTCTGGTGATCCTGGAAGAGCTGATGACCAGGAATCGCCCGGACACTGGAACGCACACCTTGCTGATCGCCATGGGCCCGGGATTTTCGGCCGAACTCGTGTTGCTGAGGTGGTAGCTTGCCCGCGCTGTGCAGCAATACAGACGTATTCGTAGTTGGTGGCGGACCCGCGGGGCTGGCTGCGGCCATCGCCGCACGGCTTCAGGGTTTTGACGTTACTGTCGCGGACGCCGCGCAGCCTTCCATCGACAAAGCTTGCGGCGAAGGGCTGATGCCGGATTCCTTGGCCGCGATGGATCATCTGGGAATCGCGCCTGGCGTTGAGCAATGTTTCCCATTGCGCGGCGTCCGCTTTTTCGGTGCAGGTGTTTCCGTGGAGTCGCGCTTTCCGGAAAAACCCGGCGTGGGAATCCGGCGCGTTCAATTGCATCAACTCCTGGTGAATCGCGCCGCAGAACTCGGCGTGCGGATGCTTTGGGGCACGCGTGTTAGCGACGCACAAGCGGTGCGAAGCCGCTGGACAATCGGCGCGGACGGCCAAAACTCACAGGTGCGGAAATGGGCGGGACTCGAAGCGGCGCGTCATGAATCCTTCCGCTACGGATTTCGACGCCACTACCGCATCGCGCCGTGGTCCGATCACATCGAGATTCACTGGGGAACCGGCTGCCAGATTTACGTGACGCCGGTGAGTCCGGGTGAGGTGTGCATCGCGCTGCTTTGCCGCGACGCGCACCTGCGGCTGGCCGGCGCGCTTCCGCAATTCCCCGAACTCCAACAAAAGCTGGCCGGCGCTGAATTCTCTTCAACAGAGCGTGGAGCGGTTACGGCATCGCGGCGCTTGCGGCGGGTCTATCGAGACAACACCGTTCTGATTGGTGACGCCTCGGGGTCCGTCGATGCCATCGCGGGCGACGGCCTATGTCTCTCACTGCAGCAGGCCATCGCGCTCGGCGGTGCACTTGTTTCGGGCGACCTGGAGAGCTACCAAGCCGAGCACCGGTGCCTGGAGCGCCGACCGGTGTTGATGGCCCGCCTGATGTTGTCGCTCGACCGCTTTCCCTCTATGCGGCCGAGAGCGCTGCGCGCTATGGCGGCAGAGCCGGCCATTTTCGCCAACCTTCTCGCGATGCACGTCGGCTCGCTTTCCTTCACCGATTTCCTGTTCCATGGAATGCTGCCCTTAGGCCGCCAAATGTTGTCGGCAAGTGCTAGCACAAGCTAAAAGCATGTGCCACCACTTGCTGACAAGTTCTTTTCAGTAACCTGTCAGAAAGAGGTAGCACAGGCTTTAGCCTGTGAAATTCATGCCTTCGCCGACGCGGACCAATCCGCCGGCACTTGACCTTCCGGCAATAATTCACCCTTCTCCAAATGCCGCGCCTTGGTCGCAAAATGCGCAGCATGCGGATCGTGCGTCACCATCACGATGGTCTTGCCGAATTCCTTATTCAAACGCGACAGCAGGCTCAGCACCTCCTGCGCGGAACCGGCATCCAGATTTCCAGTGGGCTCGTCGGCAAGGATCAGGTCGGGATCGGTAACGATGGCGCGCGCAATCGCCACCCTCTGCTCCTGGCCGCCGGAAAGCTGCCGCGGCAAGTGATGGAGCCGGTCGCCTAACCCGACCAACTGCAGAGCGGTCGCGGCGTGCTCCATCCGCTCCTTCTTCTTGAGATTGGTCAGCTTCAGCGGAAGCTCCACGTTCTCAATCGCGCTTAACACCGGAATCAGATTGAACGATTGAAAAATGAACCCGATGTGCGCGTTGCGCCAATTGGCAATCGCCCGATCGCTGAGCGAGCGAAGATTCTCTCCCAACACCAGAATCTCTCCGCTGGTTGGACGATCCATGGCGGCGATCAGGTGCAGCAATGTCGACTTGCCCGAGCCGGAAGGCCCCATCAGCGCGATAAACTCGCCCCGCGTGACGGCGATGTCCACGTCCTTCAGCGCGACCACATGGAACGCGTCGCGGACGAACTCCTTGGTCAATTGATGCGTTTCGATTACGGTTTCAGCCATTGGTTTTTTTGAGCCGTACTTTCTGCCCGTCCTTCAAGCCGGCCGGTGCATTCACGATCAGGTCTTCGCCGCCGATCAAGCCGTCTGAAACCTGAAGCCCTTGCGAAGTGCTTCCGCCTGTTTTCACCACTCGCCGGAGGGCCTTCCCATTTACCACGACAAACACCGCGCCATCGCGCACCGCCGACGACGGCACGATGACGATGGGTTTTGCCTCCTGCTGACTGCCTGCCGATTTCCCAGTGGAGTAGAACGCCACGCTGGCGTTCATTTCGGGCCGCAGAAAATCGTCCGGACTGACCACTTTCACCTTCACCTGCACAGTAGCCTTTTGCCGATTGGCCTCCGGCGAGATTTCGCGAATCACGCCCTGGTACTTGCGGTCCGGATAGGCGTCCGTGGTGATAATGCCCGGCTGGGTGGAATTGAGCTTGCCGAAATCGTTTTGGTTGATGTCCAACTCCACTTCGAGATCGTGCAGATCCGCCATGGAGACAACGTACCCCTTCGCGCCCTTATCGCCGACAAAACCCGTAGTGACAAACTCGCCCTTCTCCACGTTGCGCTCCAGAATGGTCCCATCGACCGGCGCGCGAATCACCGTATTGTCCAACTGCACCTGTGCGTAGTTGAGAGTGCCCTCGGCCTGTTGCACTTGGGCGCGCAATGCGTCGATTTGTTCCTTGCGCGGGCCCAGGCGGACCAGTTCGTATCCGCGGTCAAGCGATGTTACTCGCGCGGCCGCCGAATCGTAACGAGCCTGCGCGTCGTCTAGCGCCTGTTTGGCCATCACGCGCTCCTGCACCAGCTCGCGCGTCCGGTCCAGGGTGGTGCGCGCGTCTTGCTGATCCGCGCGCGCCTGCTCCACATCTGCCTTGGCTTTGGCGATCTCCTCCGGCCGCGAGCCATGCTCCGCTTCAGCCAATCGAGCCTTGAGCATATCCAGGTTGCCCTTCGCTTCCAGCAGACGCGCGCGATACTCATCGTCTTCCAGCCGCACCAGCACTTGGCCGGCCTTCACCTTGTAGCCCTTGTCGACGCCGATCCAGGCCACCTTGCCGACCACTTTCGCCGCCAGTTCGATCTTGTGCGCGGCGACAATGTAGCCCGTAGCGTTCAGGATCACACTCCCCTCGCCCGCCGTCAGCGGCGCGGCCGCATGAACTCGGACGGTTTCCACCTCCGTGGCCGCCGTGAGCTTGCCGTAGACAAACCGCCCAGCGCCCAGCAGTACGAAAAGGGAAACGCCGGCAACGATCCAGCGAACGGCCCAGGGGGATGGTTCCTCGCTGCGCTTCTTAGCCCGGTCGATGCGTAGGCTCTTGAGTTCAGGCTCCATCGCTTCTTTAGATGTCTCTCAGAGCCACCAGGATCTCTTTCTTGGCAGCCATTCTGGCGGGGAACAGACCACCGAGCGCGCCCATGACCAACGCAAAAATAATACCGGTGAGCATAATCTCCGGGCTGACGTGGAAATTGAAAGCAATCTCGCTGAAAGTGACGAAACTACCCACACCGGTGGTGAAATTGTCCAAAGGCAGCGCGAGCAGACAGCCGAGCACGCCTCCCACGACCGCCAGCAGCAGGGATTCGAGGAAAAAGCTGAACAGAATGCTACCCCGCGAGAAGCCGAGCACTCGCAAAGTCCCGATCTCCCGAGCCCGCCGCGCCACGGCTGCGTACATGGTATTCATCGCGGCGAAACTGCTGCCGACAGCCATGATGATGGCGATGAAAATTCCCAGGAATTGCAAAGGTGCGGCGGAGTTGGTCTGCGCTTCGTAATAAGCCTTCTCGGTTTGCGCCGCGACGCCGAGGCGCCGGTCGTCATTCAACGAATTAATCAGCGCCGGAACGGTGGCTGCATCGGTCGCGCGAACCAACACCGAGCTGAGACCGTCGGGGCGGTTAAAGCCAGCGCTGACCGCATTCAGATCGCCGAAGATCTCACTGTTCACGGCCGATTGTCCACCGTCCATCACGCCCACCACTTCCCACTCCCCGCGTCCGAACCGCAGCTTCTTGCTCATCTGCGCGCCGGGATAGCGCTTGGCGATCGATTTGCCAACTACTACTTCCAGTTTTCCCGTCTCAAACCAGCGCCCGGCCTGCAGCTTGAGCCCGTCGCGCATCCTGATGCCGAGCGGAAGAATCCCGCGCAGGTTCACATTCATGCCGTCCGGACTATCGACACTCGGCAGGTTGATCACAGTCATCATTTCGAGCGAAGCCATGGGCTCGCCATTTTCGCGCGCGATACCCGCCAGCGATTTAATATCTTGAAACTGCTCTCGCGTGATCCCGCTGTTCAGCTCCGCGTTCGATCCCTGGCGCAGCACCAAAATCTGCTGAGGATTGCCTGTGGATTGGAAAGCGTTCTTTAGTCCATCCACCAGGGCCAGCACAGCCAACAGCACTGCTACCGTGAGCGCGATCCCGAGCGCGGTCATGATGGTGGTGGTCTTGCGAACCACCAGATTGCGCAGGTTGTACGAAAGTGGAATGGCCATGACCTAACCGGTGTAGCGCAGCGAATCGAGGATGCTGGTTCGTGAAGCGCCCCAAGCCGGAATGAAAGAACTGGCGATTCCGATCAGCAGGGCTACTGCCAGGCACAACAAGCCGATGGGCGGCGTAATGGCCAGAGTTCGCAACCCAGCCATGAAGTTGGCCCCGGGGCTGTGGCTGACCATGTTGCACATCCCGGACGCCAGCACCGCCCCGATTAATCCCCCGATCAGCGAAATGACAGCAGCCTCGCCGAGAACGATGCCCAAAATCGCGCCCGGCGTGAATCCCAGAGTCTTCAAGATGCCCACCTCGCCGATGCGTTCGCGCACTGCCATCGAAATGGTATTGCCGGACACCAGCAGGATGGTGAAAGTCACCGCTCCGCAGATCGCCATGATGAAAAGCTTCAGGTTGCCCAGGAACGATGCGAAGCTAAGCTGGAAAGCTTTCTCCGATTCGGTTCTGGTTGGGAATGGCGAGTTGTCGAATTCCCGGTCGATTGTATCGGCAATTCTCGGGACATCGGCGGCGCTGTCCGCCTGAATCTGAAAAGCTCCGACAAGGTCCTGCCGGCTGCTCTGCGGACCGAGCGCTTCCTTCAAATACTCCCGGCTGAAATACAAAACAGCCATCTTCTCCGGCTCATCGAAGATGCCCACCACCTTCAAATCCAGGTTGACCGGCAAATAATCGCCCACTAAATGAATCCGGTCGCCAATCTTGAAGTTCTGTTTGTCGGCCAACTCCTGCGATACCACGCATCCCGTTCGTTCCCGTTGGAACGCGAGCTTCTGATCTTCCGGCATCTGAAATTCCCCGTGTACTTTGAACAAACGATCCGGTTCGGCGGCGAAACGCGGAAAAGCGTTTTTGGGATCGCGATTGTCCTTGTAGACTCCGCCGAACCACTGCCAGACCATCACTTCGCGAACTCCTGGAATCCGCTGGATCTTGTCGCGAAAATAGATCGGGATCGGCTGTGTAAGCGACACGCGATTGCGGCACACCAGGCGCAGCGCCTGGGCCGGCGTCGGTTCGCCCATGAACAGTGCGTGATACATGGCCATCAGGGTGCCCAACAGGCACAGCGAAACGGCCATACTGCCCACGGTGAGGATACTCCGCCGGCGGTTGCGCAGACTATTCTTGATGATGAGGGGCAGATAGCGGAACATAGCTCTCTCCTTATTCTACAGGGACCATGCCGAACGACGAGTTTTTCATGAGGGAAGCGCTGGCACTGGCGCGTCAGGCCGAAACCAAGGGCGAGGTGCCCGTTGGCGCCGTTATCGTAATCGACGGTGAAGTGCGCGGGCGCGGTTGCAATGCGCCCATCAGCCGCAATGATCCCACGGCGCATGCCGAGATGATGGCTATCCGCGAGGCGGCAGCGGCGATCGGCAACTACCGCATGGAAGACGCAACCCTTTATTCCACGCTGGAACCGTGCGTGATGTGCGCCGGGGCGCTGGTGGCTGCACGAGTAGGGAAACTGGTCTTCGGAGCGCGCGATCTCCGGTTCGGCGGAGTCCGCAGCAAATTCCGGCTGGCGGATTCCGAGCTGCTGAACCACCGGGTGGAAATCGTGGAAGGCATCTTAGCGGGCGACTGCCTGGTCTTGGTCAAACGATTCTTCGAGCAGCGGCGGTAGCAGGAGCCGGGGTATTGCCTTTTCCGATCAGTTATGTGAATATGAATTCAGGTTCTATTTATGCAATCGCGACTCGTGCTCATCGGCCTCGCCGTCTGGACCGCCGCCACCCTTGCCCTCAGGTTGGCCGGCCCGAACGCGCTTCAACCCGGCAATTGGATCCGCACACTCCTGCTGTTCGCGCTCAGCTTCGCCGCCACCGCCTGGTTTGTGCGCCGCCTCTGCCGCCGCTTTCTCCTTCGCCGCGAGGATTGGCCCGCCGGCGCGATTTCGATCCTGCTCCCGACGCTGCTGCTCGATCCGTTTTCCAGCGCCTTCTTTCCACAGGTATTCCCGAACCTCGCGCCCGAAGCAGCCGGCCTATTCGGCGGTTGGATGCTGATCTGCTGCGCTGGCGCGCTGCTCGGCGCGACTATCAGCGGCGGCCATGACCCAACGCCCCAATCTGCTGGCCGGTGAGGACCTGCCCGCAAAGCCTCGCCAAAAGCGCAGCAGGGACAAACGCGAGCGTCTGAAAGCGACCGGCCTCGCTGTGTTCGGCGACAAAGGCTATGAGGGCGCTTCCATTGAAGAAATCGCCCGCCGCGCCAATCTCGCAGTGGGCGGGTTCTATCAGCACTTCCGCTCCAAGCGCCAGTTACTTCTCGCGCTCATGGACGAACTGCTCGAGAAACTCAGCCGTCTGGAACTTCGCCCGAAGGCGTCCGCTCCCGATGTTCAATCGGGAATCGAGCAATTGCTCGTCGGTGCATTCTCCGCCGACCTGCGCTACTTGGGCGCATATCGCGCCTGGCAGGAAGCCGCGCTCTCCGATCCCGGCCTGGCGCGCAAGCAGCAACAAATTCACGCTTGGACCACTGCCCGCATACGCAAGGTTTTTGAGCTGCTTCATCAACACCCCAAGGCTCGCCGGGACGTCGACATTCGGAGCCTGGCATGGGTCATGGACAGCTTCTTCTGGAGCCTCCTCGCGCAGGCCGGCCAAATGAAGAAAGCGGAACTCAACCGTTGGATACACTCTTCAGCCCACCTGATCTACCACGCGGTAATCAAGGACTGAAATGGTTCTTATTCGGTTGCGTAGTTGATTTCCATTTTGCGGACCTGGACACTGGCGATCGCCAGGATCAGGAGCGAGAAAGCCAGACGCCGCGAACCACGATGTTTTGCGCGGTGTAGTTCAGCATGAGATAAAACTTGTCGGCGTCGCGGGTCTTGACCAGCAGTCCGTTAGCCTAGGCCCGGCTCCAAGCGGTGTGAGTTTCGGTCTGTGCCCGCAGGTGCCAGATCGCGAGACCGACATGCGAGACGCGAACCACTTGGCCCATCCTCTTGGCCCGAGTATCGAATTCGTGGTGACGGAGAAAGCGTCGAATAAATGTAGCCACTTCGTGTTGTCCAACGCTCGCCACAACCAAGCAATAGCTTCGATGCCTCAGGCCGGGGTGATAGAAGCCCGCGTCGCGGGTGAAAAAAGTGGGGTTGCGCTGCTGGCGCAACAAGACGACAATCTCCTCGTCCTTCAGACCTTTGCGGCCAAGGTCCACTCCAATTTGCCTCGCCGCCAGCCGCCACGCTTCGAGCAGCAGACGCTGTCCATCGAGGATGTTCTCGTCGAGGATGATCAAGCCTGAGCTCGTTCGAGCACGTATTCAGGTGCCGTGTACTGAGCAGAATGATCGCGAAACGCCTGACTGGCCAATCGAACCGCTTCCGAAATGGCGTCCGAAGACACGTCGCCGCGCCACTCCTCGGCGATCGTCTCCCATGCGATGCCCGCGGCCACCTGCTCTAAGACGTCAGCTACCATGACCCGAGTTCCCCGAAACGTGGGTTGGCCGTGGCAGATCGCGGGATCGGCGACGATGAACCGCCCTATCATTCGCTTGGCCAACTGCTGCTTGCGCTTTGCCACAGTGAGAGCCTCTGGCATGATTATAGCCGGAACCGCGATTGGTCTCATTGATGCGGCAGTGCTTAAGACCCATCATTTGCCGGAACCTGGGCCGCGCGAACCGCTATTCCATCGCGTAGATGATTTCCATCTTGCGGACCTGGATGCTAGCGATACTACGAACACTCCATTTTCGCCTTGCCTCGTGCACACACTCTAGGCCCGACTCCAAGCGGTGTGAGTTTCGGTCTGTGTCCGCAGGTGCCAGATCGCGAGGCCGGCATTCGTCTTCGCCGGAGTATCGAAGTCGCGGTGACGGAGAAAGCGTCGAATAAACGTAGCCACTTCATTTTGTCCAACGCTCGCCACAAACAAGCAATAGACCGAGCCTCTACTGAAAGGAAATCCTTCATCGCGACATTTCCATTCGAGGTGAGATTTGTGATCCGTCATCGTCTGCAACTGGCCATTCTCCTAGCAACTCCACTTGCCTTGTGCGCCCAGCCTCCCTGTCGCACGACCCATCTGACAATCTTCGACGCAAACCTCGCCGAGTTCCGCGAGGAGCGTACACTTGATCTGCAAGCCGGAGCGAACTCCATCGAGTGGCGCAGCCTCATGCCCCAGACTTACGTCCGCACCATCCGTGTCACGGTAGGAGACGGGCTCACCGTCGCGCGCCAGGACGTCACCTACGACGGTCCCGAGTTGCACAACCAGAAGTCGCCTGTACTCCACCTCGTCATACGGAACGGAGGGGCCGCTGGTCCTCGCCAAGTGCAAATCGACTATCTCGCCCCTGGACTGAGTTGGAAAGCCGACTACGCCCTACTGCTGGACTCGCTCGGCGCAAGCCGCACACCCACGGAATTACAACTCGACGGCTGGGTCAGTGTCCAGAACGATACCGGCACCGACATCTGCGCCGCCTCGGTGGATCTTGTGGCCGGCTAAGTCCAACTGCTCCTCCCTGGCACGAGCACGCCGCGCACGTTCACAGCTAACGCCCAGGTCGCCAATCTCGGTACCGGCGCATCCGCTTCCGAGGGCGCTCGTGCCGAAGTCACTAGCATGAGCATATTCAGCCGCCTCCGCCTCGGCCGCAATATCACCATGGCCGCCAACGCTTCCATTGGCCGCTTTCCCCTGTTTCAGCATCTCAAGCTGCCTGTGGAAGAGCGTCACATTTTCGAGAACGAGGCCGCGGCTCAGACGCTCGGGCGTGGAGGTTTCATGCTGGCGCCGCGTGGTCTCGAAGTCCGACTGGTGAGCCGCAACCAGTCCGAGTCGCCCCTCCCCTCAGGACTGGTCACAATCTACTCACAGGAGGACGAGGTTCCGCAAGTAGTCGGCCAGGATCAGATCCCACTGACCCCAGCCGCGGCGGACTTCAGCGTCACTCAAGGCCGTTCAAACCTGCTGCAAGGCACGCGCCGCGTGGTAGAACGTAGAACAATCCCGGACCCGTCCGCCTTCAACGGCACCAAACTGGTCACTCAAGTGGAAATAATTATTACCAACCGCACCCCCAGCCCCGCCACCGCGTTCGTCCGCGAACGTGTCGAAGGTTATGGCCACGAGTGGAGTATCACCGAGAGCACCCATCCCCACCAGAGGCTTGGCGACCGCATGATGGAATTCCGCCTCTCCGTCCCTGCCAAC
>DASQGY010000052.1:0-5874 GCA_035632375.1 Bryobacteraceae bacterium
GCTCGGCAAACAGGTCGTCGCACTGGGCCTCAAACTCAAGGAACTCGTCATCATCCCAGAGCTTACTGTTGCTGCACTGGCGCGCTGATTCAAAATTCTGCCAATTTCGGCAAGAACCTAACTACGTAGGTACTTACGGTCGCGGCTCGGTTTGGTCTGTCGCGTATTTGAAACATGTTACCGAGCCGTGACCGTAAGGGAGCGGTCAGCCCATGAAATATTTCACAGCTTCTGAGGGAGCGGTTCTTACTACGGGCTACGAAAATTCTCCACCCGGCCCCCTCTCGCCGGCCCAATCGGTTTCCTACAAATCCATGAGAATGAAGCAAATCGAGTTCTGCGACTTTCGTGATCAAGATCCGCTTGATAGACTGGTTCTTGACCAACAAAACGAAGCCACGGGTTTCCGTGGTCAGCTACCTGAACACAGTTCCGCTGGTTTGGGGGATGCTCCACGGCGACCAGCAAGGGCTGTTCGACCTCTCGTTCGCGATCCCCGCCGAATGCGCCGACCGGCTGGCGGACGGCCGCGCCGACATCGGCATTGTGCCTTCCGTGGAATTGATCCGGCAGAAACTGGAGATCATCCGCGGCACCGGCATCGCCTGCCAGGGAGCCGTTCGCAGCATTCTGTTGATCTCCAAAGTGCCGTTCGCGGAAATCCGCACACTGGCTACCGATGCCTCTTCCCGCACCTCGGTGGCGCTCAGCAGGATCGTGTTGGCGCGGAAGTACGGCGTCGAACCGCGGCTCACTTCGCAGGTTCCGCACCTTGGTCAAATGCTGGAACACTCGGATGCGGCGCTGATCATCGGCGATGCCGCGCTGCTGCTGGACCCCGCTACCCTGCCATTCCACGTCCTCGACCTCGGCAACGAGTGGACGAACATGACCGGTTTACCCATGGTATTCGCGGTGTGGGCCGCACGCGCGGAACTGCCGGCGCAGGACCCGGTGCCGTTCCTGAGATCGCTGCGTTTCGGCATGGAGCACGTGGAGGATATCGCGCGCCAGGAGCATACCAAGGTGGGGATTTCGGAATCGCTGGCGCTGGAATACCTGACGCGCAATATCATTTTTGAATTAGGCGAGCGCGAATACGCCGGCCTCTCGACTTTCCTACAATATGCTTCGGAGCTACGCAGCCCGATAGATATGAGAAAGGTTTCCGTATGATGACGCGACAGGAGGCGACGGACCTCTTCCGCAGCGACGATTTGATTGGCATCGGGATGGCCGCCGACGCGGTGCGCCGTAAGCACCATCCGCACGGTATCGTCAGCTATATCATCGATCCCAATATCAACTACACCAACTTCTGCACCGAATATTGCAGCTTCTGCGCTTTCTACCGGCCGATGGGCCATGCCGAAGGGTACATCCATTCGAAGGAAACGATCTTCCAGAAGATTCAGGAGACTATCGACTTGGGCGGCACCGGCATCCTGATGCAAGGGGGGCTGCATCCGGAGTTGAAGATCGAATGGTACGAGGATTTGCTGCGCTCCATCAAGGCGCAATTTGGCGACAAGATCTGGAACCATTGCTTTTCGGCGCCGGAGATTGTGAACATCGCGGAGGTGAGCGGACTGACGTTGCGCGACACTATTGCGCGGCTGCGCGACGCGGGCTTGCAGTCCATTCCCGGAGGCGGCGCGGAGATTCTGGACAACGATGTCCGGCGCAGGATCAGCCGGTTGAAATCGTCGGCGCAGGACTGGATCGACGTGCATCGCACGGCGCACGCGCTGGGGATGCGCACCACGGCCACCATGATGTTCGGCTGCGGCGAAACCGTCGAGCAGCGGATGAACCACTTCGATATCGTGCGCGAGATTCAGGAAGATACGGGCGGGTTCACGGCGTTCATCCCCTGGTCGTTCCAGCGCGAGAATACGTCGCTCGGCCGGTTCGTCAAGGAAGAGGCGACCGGCGTTGAATATCTAAAGACTCTGGCCATCTCGCGGCTGTATCTGGAGAACATCGTCAATATCCAATCCTCGTGGGTGACGCCGGGCTTGAAGACTTGCCAGGTGGGGCTCCGCTTCGGCGGCAACGACGTGGGCAGCATCATGATTGAGGAGAACGTGGTGTCGGCCGCAGGCGCGCACCACCAGGCGACGGAAGAGCAACTGCGCCGCCTGATTCGCGATGCCGGATTTATTCCCAAGCAGCGCGATACTTTGTATCGGACCTATTTCCTGAATTAGTCACCGCCGTATCCGAATCAGTACTTCCCGCCGCCCACGGAATAGCCTCACCAAGAACGCGATCCAAAAGCACGCCGCGACGGCTGCGGTTGCGATGAACTTGCGCGGCGGAACGTCGAACGACGTATCGGACACAATCCTGCCGAAGGCCATCATGGTAAATACCATGGCCAGGAGCAAGAGCCCCCTGGGACCGGCCAACCGGCGCTTAACCCGCGCTAGCGTTTTGAGTTCATGGTCCGGCGCAAGATCCGGCACCTCGTTCGCCGCGAGCGCCCCCCTGGCGTCCTGCTTGAGCTCGCGTGCAAACTCCGGGTCCTCGCGCAGAAAGGCTTCAATCAGTCCTCGCGTGTCCTGGCTGGCCTCGCCGGAGACATACAACGGCCACAAATCTACAATCACATCCCGCGTTACGTTTTCCATACTCCCTCCCGTCCTTCCAGTTCCAATCTCAATTGCAAGCGCGCTCGATGGATGCGCACCTTGACGGCCGCCACGGAGCACCCCAGAATCGCGCCGATCTGGTCGTACCGCAGTTCGTCGTCCACCGAAAGCACCAAGGCTTCGCGTTGCGGCTCGGGCAGCTTTTGAATGGCCTTCAGTACCTTGGCCAGCGTCTGGCGTTCTTCCATGGTGCGGTCCGGCAGTGCTGCGCGATCGGCGCGCTCCGGCGACCCTTCCATCGGCGACTGCCTGCTCTGCCGCTTCACGCCGTCGCGATACAGGTTCCGTGCAATGGCGAATAGATATGCTTTCACCGTATCCACACGCAGCTCCGATGCTCCGCACAATGCGTGGACAAAAGTCTCGGCGGTAAGGTCCTCGGCCAGCGCGCGATTGCCCGAAAGGTACAGCGAGAAGCGGTGGACATCGCGCGCGTAGCGTTCGTAGATCTCGGAAAAGTCCATCCTGTTCCGTCTCGCCAACAATACGATTGAGACTAAGCAAGGTTACAGGAATTCCTGCACACGGAACAAATCCGCTCCGCGTACACTCCGTTAGATGCTGTAAAGGATGGTAGAGTAGAGCACGGTTGCACTTTCGCAATCTTGCGAATACACCGGGTTTCCACGGTCCAGTCGCGGCATAAGTTCGGCACACTTACCAGGAGGCTTGACATGGTCAAGAGAACGAAACCCGCGGTCGAGGCACTGGAGATCCTCCACCGCCGTATGTATCACGGTAAGCCCACCCGCCTGAAGAGTTTGGAGGAAGCGCGCGCGAATGAGGAGATAGCCCGCAAGATCCACGAGTTGAGGGCCGCGGCCAGCCTCACTCAAACACAGCTTGCCAACCTCGTGGGCACCACCGCATCAGTCATCTGCCGCCTGGAAGACGCCGACTACGAAGGCCACTCCCTGGCCATGCTGCGCAGGATCGCGGGCGCTTTGAATCAACGAGTCGAGATCCGTTTTGTGCCGATTCGCCGGCCGGCATAGCAAAACGATCCGCTACTTGATGTTCAAGCTCACCACGTTGGACATCTTTCCGTCCGCTATCAAATACACACTCGCTGTCCCGGTCCCCGTCAGACTTTTCGGCAGCGAAATATTGATCTGATCGAGCCCGGCGAACTGCCCTTGTGCGCCGGCATAGAGCACCGGCACGGTCTGTCCAGCGACGTAAGCTTGCACCGATGCCGCTCCGCGAATTCCCGTGCCGTAGAGAACGACGTAGACTGTATCGGTTGCCGCACCAAGCTGCAGCGGCGTGGCAAGACAACTCAGCGCGACGCCCGCCTGGCATGAAAAAACGGCCAAAGGTGTGACGCCCACTTGGGCGGTCGCGGCCGGCACACCCGCGCCGTTGCCGTTGGCCGCATAAATCCCAGGCGAGACCGCCGCCACGTTGAACGATCCACTGAGCGCGATTGCCCCGCTCCGCATCACTTTCACCGTTGCCGCGCCGGCCGCCATGCCATCGGGCAGCAGGAAACTCGCTTGGCTCGGCGATACATAAAACAAAGGCGTCTGGCGCGTGGTTCCGGCGCTGTCGGTGACCGCGATCGATGTATCTCCCAGGGTCGCCGGCAGCGGTTGCGCTTGCGCCGAAATGGTCTGCGACGCGAAGCCCGACCCAAACGCCGTTACCAATTGCTGGACCGCCAGAGATCCAGTCTGGTAGCTGGCGGAATTCACCAGTGTCGCCACGGGAGGAGCCGCGATGTCGGCGCGCAGCACGCTGTAAGCAGGCACGACCACAGGGTTCGCGGATGTGGCAGTCTGGATCGCGATCGAGTTCGGGTGCGCCGCCGTGTTCATCGCGCCCGGATCCGTTCCGGTGATAAACTGAATTGGAAATGGGCCGGCCGCCGCGTTCCCATTCACTCGAATCGTGATCTGATGCGCGGTCGAGCTCTTGTTGGTCACCACCACTGAGAGGCCGCCGGCGGCGTTCGTGTACGCCATCGCGTACAAGGCGGGAATCTGGCCCACGCCAGTAGCCGGAACCGTGATGCCACCCGTCACCGTAGTCTTGTTGGATTTCACGGCGCTGTTCACCACGCCATTCATGATGCCCACGCCGGCGGCTTGCGCTCCGTAGAAGTAGCCGAAATTGAGCGAAAGGGTGTTAATCGACGTCCCGGCATTATAGGCAGCGGTCACGTCCGAGTAGTGTGAAACGGAGGAGTCGACGCCGGAGAAATTGGAAATCTCGTGCGAACCCACGTAAAGAACCGAGGGAACCGTCGACATGCGCATGGTGAATTCGGCCACATAAATCCCGCCGTACAGCGTTCCGTTGGTCAGCGAAGCTGTTGGCAACGTGCCACCGGCGTCACCCATGGAAGGATTAAACTCGCTCACCAGAAACTTCATGCCTGGAGGATTCAGCGGCGCCAGGTGGCTGGTGATGTACGCATTCGTGTTGGTTGCCAGCACGCCGTTCTCGTCCGCCATCCAGTTGCTAATATCGCCCTTGCTCTGCGGCGGGTAGTAATGATAGGTCACGGCGTCCCAATACTTGTCCTTGGCCGCCGCGAGCGCCGTGTCCCACGGGTTGTTCGGGCCGGCCCTGGCCGGATCCTCGAAGAAGACGGCGACGATGGCGTCCGGATCGGCGGCCTTGATCGCATCGCGGAACGGTTTCATTTTGGCCAGGTAATCGGCGCCACCTTTGAAAAAGTCGGAGAAGAAATACGCTTCGTTGCAGAGCTCCCACACCCCTACTGGAATTCCGTTCGCCTTCGCGTATGCAGCCAGTTGGCCGATCGACTGCGGCGTCTCCGTGAAAGCGTTGACGGCGTAGATCAGCCGCGCACCCAGCATGTTCGCGCGATCGGCGGCATCGATGAATTTGCCTCCGCCCTTGCCCGACAGCCACTTTTGCATCTCAGGAAGCAGAACACCGGACGTGGCGTTGCTTGCAAATTGCTTTACCCAGGACGGTTCTTCCTGGCCGGTTTGCCAGTTGTATGCGTCACTGGAAATGCCACCCGGGAACCGCACCCAGCCCGGTCTCAACGCGGAGACAAGAGTGTTGAAACGGTAATCGAAATATTCAATGGGTTCCGACACTTCGTCGTTGTAGCCGGAGAATCTCGGATTCACCGGGATGGTAGTGCTAGTGTCGATGTCGATGGTTGCCGGGGTTTGAGCCAACAGCGTAGTCCAGCCGGCGCCGAGGACGGCCAAACACATGCAACACCTTTTCATTGCGATCA
>DASQGY010000053.1:0-20821 GCA_035632375.1 Bryobacteraceae bacterium
AGTCGCCGGGTAAATCTCCTTGCCCTCCACAGTATCCGGCCCCCACTCGTATCGCGACGTGAGATCGTAAGGCTTCGAGGCATCGGGTGAAGTGTAGCGATGCTCGCGCTCACTTGCGTCATCGCCGATCGCCAGCTCATCCGTCTTGATCAACGAAGGCGCGGGCAGCCCGTACCAATAGGTCACGGTCTCATAATGTTCCTTCGATTCATTGATGCCGCCGTGCTCCAGGCGGATGACTGCGTTCTTTCCGAACGGCATCAGATCGGCGAGCAGAAAACGATAGGCCGATTCGATTCGGTCCTCGGCGCTCACAGCGTCCTTGGCGCTCTTCGCTCCCACCGGGTGGCCGGCGAACGGAATGGTCATGTTCAGCCCGCCCCAATAATCGCCGCCGCCGCCCCACTCTTCCGTACCGGTGCCGTAAGCCTGCGGAGTCTGGCTGTCGTCGAAGAAAAAGCGCGGGTCGCCTTCCAGCGTATTGAGATAGGCGTCGTGGGAAAAGATGAACGATGTCCCGACGAATTGACCGGACCAGTCGCCACCGCCTTCCACCGCGCGCGTGTCGAGCAGCACCAGGTCCTTGCCCAACTCCGGTGTTGGATGGTCGCGATAGGTGGCGTGGAAATATCCAGCGTGATTGGGTGGGCCTTTGAACGGCGCGGAGCGGATCTTCCAACGCACGTCCGTGATTCGCGTTTCAGCCGGCCCGATCAATTCCACTCGCGCGGAATGGAAGAAGGGCATCGGAAAGTAGCAACTGAGATACACGCGATCCTGGCCGTAGCGAATCACCATTGGGAACGACTTGACCAGGTACTCGCGATTGTCGCGGTTATATAGGACGCCCGCGCCGTAGAACAAGGAGATTGGCGCATCGATCGACGGCTCTCGGCGGCCATCCCAGGTGATGCGAAGGCGCGCGGCGGGGAAGGCGAGAGCTTGGTCCCTGGGAACCGAAAACTCCAGCGCCCGAATCGTCGACGCGCCGCGCGATGACCAAACGACGACGGGTGCTCGCACCGGAAGATCCAATTGACCCGCTTGCTCGCGCATTCCTGCCGCCGACGCGATGTCCGAGCCCGCGCGATTAATCAAGCCCAGCACGTCCGCATCGGGCGGCGTCGCGCCGTCCCAGGCACGAATCGGTTGCGACATCTTCGCCCCGCCCGTGAACTGGTGATAGATGTAGTAACCAGTTCCATAAAACGTTCGCGAGTAGCCCATGCGGAACGACTTCTCGAAACCAACCGGCACCCAGCTCAGGTCCGCGCCCTTGGTCTCCGACCACGTCCAGGCCAATGGCGGCGGAAACACACGCTCGGGGATGAACACGGAATCTGCCGCCGGATGCAGCGGATCGGCCGTGCTGGTCTCGCGCACCAAGTGATCGACGCCGTCCACTTCGTAGTGCCACGGACTGCCGTGCCAATGGTTGTAGCGCACGAAGTAGAGAATGCCCGGGCCCTGCACATCCAGCGTGACGTTATTGTCGTCGGCCAACTGGTAGAGGAAGTGAGAAGCATCGGCCCGCTCGTTGCCGCCGCGCCGGTCATAAGTGCTGCGCATGTACGCCCGCTCCCCGATACGTTGATAAGCCCAACGATCCCACATCCGATACGCATCCAGGCCAGTGGGAATCACCGGAGGCTCAGCGGCGGCCGCCAGCAGCGGAAAAAGAATCAGCCACTTCATTTGGGGTCAGTCTACAACATCGTGCTCCGATCAACTTAGACGACGTCGCCTGACCTTCGGAATAGAGCGCCTGCATCACAGCACGGACCTTCACTGGTCCAATGGGTCCAATTCTGAAACGACCGCATCGGCAGCTTCGACAATTATCCGCACCACCAACTCTGGCGCCGATACCATCGGTGTATGATCAACGTCGAGAGAATGGATCCGGGCTCGAATCCGCTGCGCCATGAAGCGCTGACTCTTGGGCGAAATCATCCGATCCTTCTCAGCAATGAGAAACCACGAAGGCTTCTGCTTCCAGGCCACTGCCGTCATCGCCTCGCCCAGGCATTTCAATGCGATCGGATGCTGGTTAACTTCCATCAGAGCCGCCTCCTCGGGCGAAGCGTCCGGCGCGACGGCGTTCGCGAATGCCCCAGACGGCAGCCACAGAAAGCCATCGGCGTCGGGATCGAGTTGAGGGCGCACGCCGGGCTGCGGTTCGGCCATCTGAAACAAAGCCCCAACAGTTTCCCCTTCATCCGGAACAATCGCGGCGACATATATCAATGCCTTGACCTGGGGATTATCAGTTGCGGCGGCAGTGATTACGGCACCCGCATAGGAGTGGCCGACTAGCAGCACCGGCCCCTCCACGCGCCGCAGCAGTCTCCGCAGAGCGGCGATATCGTCAACCAGGCTGGTCAAGGGAATTTGCGCGGAACGCACCCTAAAGCCCAGGCTTTGCAGGAGTAAGGTAATCCGGTTCCAATTGGACGCATCGGCCCAGGCAGCGTGCACCAGCACGGCCGTCAAATGTTGATATTTGGCGTTTATCATGTCGAATCTCCCTTACCGCTTCTTCTGCGCAGCCTCTTGCTGGATCTTTCTTAAGTCCGGCAAGCCGAACGGCTTTCCACCGATCCCCCATGAGCCGCTCCTGATTTCTTCGACCAGCACCCACGTGCTGGTCCGTAACGCCTCGCCGACAAACGGAATCACCGCCTCCGTGACGCCGCTGATCAAATCGGCCGTTTGCACTTCGGTTAGTTCGTCTTCAAACACTTTGACTGTGATGATTGGCATGACGATGTCCTTTGCAAGAGCAGGCTTACACCTGCCCCACTCCTCCATCCACGTTGATCTCCACGCCGGTGATATAGGAAGCGTCCGAACTGGCAAAAAACAAAACCGCGGTGGCAATCTCCTCAGGCTGACCGAACCGTTTCATGGGAATCGTGGAAAGAATGCTCTGCGCCATGGCATCCACCGCCTCTTTGGGAAGGCCGAGCCGGCCATAGATAGGAGTAGCTATCGGCCCGGGGCTGACGGCGTTGACCCGGATTCCCCGTCCCACCAGTTCGGCAGCGGCAGTTCGCGCGAAAGAACGAACCGCCGCTTTGCTGGCCGAATAAACGCTGGTACCAGGAGTCCCGGCTTGATTGAAGAACGTCGTATTCAGCACAATGGATGCCCCGTCGTTCAAATGAGGTAGGGCTTTCTGGATGGTGAAGAAGACACCCTTGACGTTAATGTCAAAAACCTCGTCATACAGAGATTCGGCGGAATCTCCAATCGGGGCGAACTTCGCAACGCCTGCGTTGGCAAACAAAATGTCGATCTTGCCGATCGCCTGTACGACCTTTGAGAAGAAGGCGTCAACGTCTGCGACGTCGGATACATCGGACCGAATCGCCAGCGTGTCACCGCCGATCTCCTTGGCCGCCGCCGTCAATGTGGCTTGGTCCCGCCCGGAGATTGCCACCTTCGCTCCTTCCTGGCGTAGCAGCTTTGCTGTCGCCAGGCCAATCCCACTATTGCCGCCGGTAACGACGGCGACTTTTCCATCGAGTTTTTTCATAACTATGGTTTCCTTTTTGTTGATGATTTGTTGTTAAGCGGCTGCCTTGATTCGCTATCACGCACTTGTCTGTTGCGGGCTGCCCAAAAAACGCGTGATATGGTCCGCAATCGACTGGCTGTACTCCTCAAGAGCGAAATGGCCGGCGTCCAATAAGTGAAGCTCCGCCTTCGGCAGGTCAGTGAGGAACGCCTTCGCGCCGGCAACGGTGAAAAACGGATCGTTCTTACCCCACACGATGAGCGTGCGGGGCTGGCGCTCGCGGAAGTACCGATGCCACTCGTCGTAGAGCCCAACGTTGGATGGGTAGTTGTGGAGCAGATCGAGCTGGATGGCATCGTTGCCGGGCTCGTCGAGGAAGTGTTGGTCGACGGTGTAGGAATCCGGGCTGATCGCCTCAGGATTCTTCGCGCCGTGAGTGTACTGAAACCGTGTCGTCTCGGCCGTGAGCAGGGCTCGAACCGGCTCCTCGGTCTTCGCATTCCGGTCTGCCCAGAAAGCCTTCAACGGTTCGAATGCGGGGCCGATGCCATCGACGTACGCGTTGCCATTCTGGACGATAATGCCCTCAATGGCTTCCGGATGCTGCGAAGCAATCCGAAATCCTACCGGGGCGCCGTAGTCCTGAACGAAGATGCTGAACTTCTGGAGCCCCAAAACATCGAACAGCAGCTTCTCGACGTGCAAGGTCAGATTGTGGAATGTATACTCGAACCGGTCTGCTGCTGGTTTGGCGCTGTAGCCGAAACCGGGGTAGTCGGGCGCGATGATGCGAAATCGGTCCGCCAGGTGAGGGATCAGGTCCCGAAACATGTGCGAGGATGAGGGGAATCCGTGCAACAGCACGATGGTTTGGCCGTTGGCAGGTCCTGCTTCGCGATAGAAAATCTTGTGGCCTTCGATGGTAGCGTAGCGATGGTAGGTCATGTTTAGTCTCCTTTTTGAGTTGTGGGGTTAGCGGGCCGATACGGACCGGACCACGGGAAAATCGATTTCGGTTTTGACGAGGTGATTGAAATAGTTGGTGAAGATGTTGATCGCCACTACGGCAACGATTTCCACGATCTCGCCATCGGTATATCCCGTATTCCGCAGCTTCACGATTTCCGATTCGGCAAGCTGTCCGCGCTTCTGCACCACTTCAACGGCAAAGCGCAGCGCGACGGCGGTTTTGGCATTGCTTGCTTGGGCATCCTGGGCCAGGGCCAGGTCGTTGGTTGCCAGTCCGGCAAGCTTCCCTAAGGCGTTGTGCGCCGAAAGGCAGTAGTCGCAGGAATTGACGTTGGCTACCGCGATAGCGAGCTGTTCGCGCAACTGGGCTGGGAGCTTGCCCTCACCCAGCGCGCCATTAAAGCTCATGTAGGCATTCAGCGCCGCGGGCGAATTGGCGAGGGTGCGCATGAGGTTCGGGACGGTCCCCAGATTCTTCTGGAGGCCGTCAAAGATCTGCTTGGTTTTGCCGGTCGCATTCGCCGGATCGATGATTGGAAGGGTCTGCATTTTGGTTCCTTTGTCTAAGACGTTGCTTGCACACTCCCTCAGATGTGCTAACCTGTAAAAGGATTCATGATAGGTTAGTATGTTTTTGAGGATTTGTGTTGACCAAGAGAAGCTGGGGTGACATGGTGAGCTATGGACAGCGATTGGCGTGACGGGTTTCCGTTCGTGGGCAACCACCTGGCGTTAGATTTCCTCAATACCAGGCCGGTGATGGGCGGGGAGCCGGTGGAGATGTTGCTTGATGGCGGAGCATTGGCTAGGTGGATGTCCGCGGCCGGCCTAGTCAATGGCCGTGAGGCAGCGCGGTTGGGCCGCCAGTGGAAGGGCTCGCAACATACTGCCGCAATTACGAAAATTCACGAACTCCGGGAGAGCCTTCGCAGGGTTGTTCTCTTGAGAGAAGCGGGCGAGCCTCCGCCATCAGGTTTTGTCAAAAGCATCAATCGGTTGCTCCTTGAGTATCCCGTCGTGGAGCAGATCGTCGAAGCGGACTCCGGCTTGGAGCGCCATAAACAGTTTGTTCCAGAGCTACCTGAAGATGTTTTTGCTCCTCTCGCAGACGCGATCGCCGTGCTTTTGACCCTCACCGATTGGACGCGCGTCCGGAAGTGCCGGCAATGCGTTCTGCATTTCTGGGACACGAGCAAGAAGGGCACGCGCGTCTGGTGCAGCATGAATATGTGTGGAAACCGGTCCAAGGTGGCAGCGTTTGCGGACCGGAAACGAGCGGCAGTGCGCCGGAAGTAGGCTTGTCTCATATCTCAGGTCGTCCGGAACGAGGCACGGCAGCGAACACCCCCTTTCCGCCGTGCACCGTTCCCTGTTCGCAAGGCCGGCGGAGAGCATGGTATTCTCATGCCCAGATGGGATTCTCACGCAGCCTGTTGCCGCTGCTCCTGGTAGCGGTTGTAGCCAGTCCTCCCGCCGCCGCTTACTCGGTGCTCACGCACGAGGCCATCATCGACCGCAACTGGGATGCCGCCATCAAACCGCTGCTGCTGAAGCGCTTCCCCGACGCCACCGAAGAACAATTGCGCCAGGCGCACGCTTACGCCTACGGAGGCGCCATTATCCAGGACATGGGCTATTATCCGTTCGGCAGCAGGTTCTTCAGCGATTTGCTGCATTACACCCGCAGCGGCGATTTCATCGCTACCCTGATCCACGATTCGCAGGACCTTAACGAATACGCCTTCGCTCTCGGCGCGCTCGCCCACCATGCCGCCGACAACTCGGGCCATCCGATCGCCGTCAATCGGGCCGTGCCCATGGTCTATCCCAAGCTGCGCGATAAATATGGTTCCGTGGTCACCTATGAGGAAGGTCCGGCGGAACATCTCAAGACGGAATTCGGTTTTGACGTGATCGAGGTCGCCCGGGGCAAGTATGCATCGGAGGCGTATCACGATTTCATCGGGTTCAAGGTCGCGAAGCCGCTGCTGGAACGCGCCTTCGAAGATACCTATTCGCTGCCGTTGAAGCAAACCTTCCCCAATCTCGACCTGGCGGTGGGTACTTACCGCTTTTCGGTGAGCCAGGTGATTCCGGAAATGACGAAAACGGCCTGGACTGCGAAAAAGAAGGAAATCCAGCAGTTGCAGGACGGCATGACGCGGCGGAAGTTTGTGTACCGGTATTCGCATGCGGACTTTCATCGGGAAGGGCACCAGCACGAGGAACCCGGTCCGGGGGCGCGCTTCCTGGCCTTTCTCTTCCGGATCGTGCCGAAAGTCGGCCCGTTCAAGGCTTTGTCATTTAAGGTGCCCCCAGTGGAGGCGGAGAAATTGTTCATCTCCAGCTTCAACGAGACGATGACCCGCTATCGCGCGTTGCTGAGTGAAGTGGGCGAAGACCGCCTGCAACTACGCAACGAGAACTTCGACACTGGACGGCCAACGCGGATAGGCGACTATCGGATGGCGGACAGCACCTACGCCAAGCTTCTGGAAAAGCTTGCCGGCCCACTCCAGAAGATTTCCCCGGAGCTGCGGGCTAACATTCTCGCGTTCTACGGCAAATCCGAAGGTCCACCGTCGACGGAAGCTCGGGCGATTCTGACCAGCCTGCGTTCCTCCAACTAGGAGAGAATCAGGCGGTCCGGACCAGGTCGCGATACTCGGCCGGAGTCAAGCCGGACATTTTCTTGAACTGCCGGCAAAAGTGGCTCTGATCGACGAACTTGCACACTTTGGCAATTTCCCGCAATAGAAGATCGGTCCGCGCCAGCAGTTCGCAGGCATGAGCGATGCGGCGCTTGCGAATGTGTTGCCCGATGGTGACTCCGTAGTGTTTGCGGAACTCTCGCACCAGATGCACCCGGTGCACTCCCGCAAAGGATGCCAGGTCGCATAGCCGGTGTTCGCTGAGATATTGCGCATCCAGGACCGCGCGGACCCTCTTCAGCCACAGGGACTCGCCGTTATGGCAGCCGTTGCCGCCGGTTCGTGTGGTCAATGCGAGCAGTTGCAGGATGATGGCTTCAATGGCGATCTCTCGAGATGGATGGTGTCCCACATACTCCGACTGGAGTCTCTTGACCAGCCAGCTCGCTTCCCAATCCTGGAGACCTATTGCATCGTGAAATCCACGCCAGTCTACCGGGAATCGGCCAAGTATCGCCGGCCCGACGCACACCAGGAAGCAGCGCGCGGACTCCTCGAACGCCAGCTCAAAATCACGGTCCGGCGGGAAAAACAGGAGCGGCCCGACCGTTGACACAGCGGTGGCAACCGGTGAGGTGATCCGGGGAGCTAAGCCATCCAACATGAAGCAAAAATTTACGGCGCCTTGACCGCATAGTTTCAGCCGCGTTCCGGCTGGACAGAGCTGTTCCGACAGCTCATAAGACGATTCCATTCTTTGCTGTACTTCGGCTGTAGCGAGCACGATTCGAGACTAGTGCCGGAAGTGTGCCATGCCAGACTCGAGGTTGCAATGGATCGGGTCTAAGTTCTATCCAACGCCGTAAGTTGCTCTATCGCTGGTGATTGTGCGAACGTCTAACGCCACATGAACGGAGAGGTTTGGGTGGTTCTTTGGAAAAACAGCGTGAGCAAAGAGTTAAGAAGGCGATAGGGAGGTTCTAATTCACCAACTCGCTGGGGGCCCGTTCGTCCAAATCAGTGCCCGCTAGTCACAAATCGGTATGCTTCAGGCGCGCGTTCACGCATCCTCGGTTACAGGAGGTTAATCATGAAACAACTGGCGAGTGGCGTTACCCTCTCGGTGTTCCTCGCGCTGGCGATCGGTTTCGCGCAGGCGCCGAAGTCCGGGGATGGCCGATTCGACAGCCGGGTCCGGGAGGATTTCTTTGCCGGTTACGCCGGCGACAGCGCACGGCTGGCCCGCGGTATGAAGACCTGCGAGGAGGCGCTGGCGGCGAATCCCCGGGATGCGGCGGCCTTGGTCTGGCACGGCGGCGGATTGTATTTTCAAGCGGGCCGGGCGTTTCGCGCCGGCGACACGGCAAAGGGGCTGGAATTGAACGGGCGCGGGCTCAAAGAGATGAACGACGGCGTTGCGCTCGCCCCGGAGAGCTTACAGACGCGCATTCCGCGCGGCGCCATCCTGATCGCCAGCGCGCGATTCATCGACGATGCGATGGCCAAGCCGCTGCTGGAAACCGGAGTCGCGGATTACGAGAAAGCTATGGAAATCGAGAAGCCGTACTTCGGAAACGCCGGCGTGCATGGCCGCGGCGAGTTGATGGGCGGCTTGGCCGATGCCTACCGGCGGCTGGGAAATACTGACAAAGCGCGCGAGTACCTGCAGCGGATGGCCGTGGAGCTCCCAAATTCGCCATATGAAAAACAAGCGCGTCGATGGTTGGCCGATCTTTCCGCAGTGGGGAAACAGGAACGCTTCTGCTTGGGCTGCCATACCGGTGCACGGTAGGATAATCGGGACGATGGAGAAATACCCCGGTCCTCGCGCGCCTGCCACTCCCATCGCTCGGCGATGGGCGCTGTGGACAGGACTCCTCTTGGCGTGTTCCTTGTTTGCGCTGTGCAGCGTGTTCAGTTGGTACCCGGTCCGGCGTTCGGCGGGAGGCTACGGGCCGGATTGGAATCAGGCGCTGGCGTGGGAATTGCTGCGCTGGAATCTTTGGGCTCCTCTCGCCGGGCTGATCTTGCGGTGGGAGCGCCGGCTCCCATCCTGGCGTCCGGCCCGGGCTCGTATCGCGATCCTGTACGGCGGGGCCTTGCTGGTGGCGCCGGCCATCCACTCGGCGCTGCTGGTCGCCATTTACTTTCCATTCGTGGCCGGGCATGTCGCCGCCTTCTTGCGGTACCGCTCATTCGTCCTGGTGACGGATTACCTCACAGGGATTGTCGTGTGTGGGCTGGTGCTGGGCCTCGCCCATGCCCGCGGCTACTATCTGCGGCTTCGCGAAGAGGAGCTGAGAACCTCGCACTTGGAGACGCAATTGGCTCAGGCCCAACTGGAGGCTCTCAAGATGCAACTCCATCCGCATTTTCTGTTCAACACGCTGCACGCCATCTCGGCGCTGCAGACAGAAGATCCGGATGGCGCGCAAAGTATGATGGCTCGCCTGGCGGATTTTCTGCGCCTCACGCTGGAGAACTCCGGAGTCCACGAAGTGCGGTTGGAGCGGGAAGTGGATTTTCTGAGCCGCTATCTGGAGATCGAGCGCGTCCGCTTTCCCCGGCTTGCGGTGAGCCTGGACATCGATCCGGGAACCTTGGATGCGAGTGTTCCGAACTTGATCCTGCAGCCGATTGTGGAGAATGCCATCCGGCACGGAATCGCGGCCACGGCTGCACCCGGCAGAATCGAGATCGGGTCGGCGCGCCGCGGCGAATCGTTGCTGTTGCGCGTGCGGGACACAGGGCCCGGCCTCGGCGGGAACGGCCATTCGGCGGAAGGCATCGGCCTGCGTAACACGCGCGCTCGCTTGGATCGTATGTACGGCGACGCCTCCCGCCTATCGTTGGACAACGTTGCCGGCGGCGGCCTGGAGGTGACCATCGAAATGCCTTTCGTTAACCGGCAATGAAACCCGGGCCCATTCGCGTGCTGATTGTGGACGACGAGCCTCTCGCCAGAACTGCCATTCGCAATATGCTGCGGCGTCATCCCGAAGTGGAGATCGCCGCGGAGTGTGAGACCGGCGTCGAGGCGATCGCGGCGATTGAGTCGGCTGCGCCCGACCTGGTGTTTCTCGACATCCAGATGCCCGAGGTGGACGGGTTTGGCGTGCTGGAGGCGATCGGCCGCCAGCGTCTGCCGCGCGTGATTTTTGTCACGGCCTACGATCAATACGCTGTGCGGGCGTTCGAGGTTCATGCGCTCGACTATCTGCTGAAGCCATTCGATCGCGAACGGTTTGACGCCGCCCTGGATCGGGCCAGGAAAGAGTTGGCTGGTTCGGATTGGAACGAGCGAGTGTTGGACTTGCTGCGGGAGCAACGTGGCGAGTATCTGCAACGGCTGATCATCCGCGCGCAGGGCCGGGTGTTTTTCCTGTCTTCCACGGAGATCGATTGGATCGAAGCACAGGGAAACTACGTCAATGTCCACGGTGGCGGCGCGCGGCATTTGTTCCGAGAAGCTATCGGCAGCCTGGAAGCGAAGCTGGACCCGCGCAAGTTCCGGCGCATCCATCGGTCGACTATCGTCAACATCGACGCTATCCGCGAATTGCGTCCCTGCTTTCATGGCGACTACGAAGTTGTGCTGCGCGACGGAACGGAACTGCGCTTAAGTCATCGCTTCCGCGGCAACCTGGAGAAGGATTTTCTAGGCGCTCTCTAAAGAGGTTGCTAGGAGGTCCGAGCGCCCACAGGCCAAAGACGCCAACTAAATCCAATCTTGACGTTGCCTGGTGGCACAGGCTTCAGCCTGTGAAAGTCTCTTTCAGCAACCCCTCCAGCGAAGCGTGCCAGAATTGTTGGAGTGAGTCAGCTCGCCCGGAGGCTTGGCCTTTTCGACGCCACCATGATTGTCATGGGCGGCATCATCGGATCGGGCATTTTCATCAATCCCTACATCGTTGCCAGGCAGCTTCACACCCCGGCCTTGATTCTGGGCGCGTGGGCGCTGGGCGGCTTGATCGCGTTGAGCGGCGGATTCATCTGGGCTGAACTTGCTGCGCGCCGGCCGCTGCTCGGCGGTCAGTATGCGTACTTGCGCGAGGCCTATCATCCATCGGTCGCGTTCATATACGGCTGGACCTTATTGTTAGTCACGCAGACCGGTGGCATGGCGGCCGTAGCGGTTACATTCGCGCGATATTTCCTGGATGTCACTCGTTTGGAAGTCGCCGACGGCTGGATTGCGGTGGCGGTTCTTGCAGTCCTGACCATCATCAATTGCCTGGGAGTCCGCGCCGGCAGCACTGCGCAAAACTTGCTGATGGCCACCAAGATCTGCGCCATCGCCGGGCTGGTGGTTTGTGGACTGGTGTTCGCCGGACATCCGGGACCGGCCTCGACGCCGGCACATCTCTCCTGGAGCACGGCCGGCGCGGCGCTCACGCCGATCGCTTTCTCTTACGGCGGATGGCAGACGTCGAGCTTTATGTCGGCAGAGCTTCGCGATCCGCGCCGTGATCTCACGCGCGGCCTGTTGATCGGCGTGCTGGGCGTCGTGGTTCTCTATCTATCGGTGAACTTCGTCTATCTGCGTGTGCTTGGCCCCGATGGATTGGCGGCCACCACCACGCCGGCCTCCACTGCGATGCAACTCGCCATCGGCCCGCGTGGCGGCGCGGTGACGGCGATCGTCATTGCGATTTCGACCTTAGGATTCTTGAGCCAGGGTATGCTCACCGCGCCGCGCGTCTACTTCGCCATGGCCGAAGACGGCCTGTTCTTCCGCAGCGTGGCCTTCGTATCGAAGAGCACGCAAGTGCCGGTAGTGGCCATCGCGCTGCAAGGAGCCCTGGCGATTGCGATCGCGTTATCGGGACGTTACGAACAGATTCTCAACTACGTTATTTCGTCCGATTTCATTTTCTTCGGGCTGACGGCGGCCACTCTATTCGTCTTTCGCCGGCGCCAGCAACCCGGTGAAAACGTGCGGTACCGCGTTCCCGGTCATCCCTGGACCACCGGACTTTTTGTCACGGCCAGCGCGCTGATCGTCGCCGGGACGGTCTACAGTCATCCCAGGGAAAGCCTTACCGGCTGGCTGATTCTCGCCTCCGGGATTCCCGTGTACTTGTTCTGGAGCCGCTTCGGCGCGCGAAAAGGAGCTGCATGAAGGATCGTGTGATGAGTTCGCCGTACATGCAATGGGCCAAGCAACGGTCGGGTGCGCGCTTCAATCTGGCGGCCAGCGGTTTGGTCGCTTATCCATTCTCCGGGCTGCCCATAAAGTTGGAAGATTTGGATCCGTTGAACAGAGGCGGCGGTTATGGATATGCCCCGTTGCAGCAGGCCATCGCCCGCCATTGCGGCGTCGCGGAGGAAAACGTTGTCTCCGCATTAGGAACTTCGATGGCCAACTATCTCGCCATGGCCGCGATTCTGGAGCCGGGCGACGAGGTGCTGGTAGAACATCCGACGTACGAATTGTTGTTGTCGGCGCTGGGGCATCTGCAGGCCGACATTCGCCGTTTCCCGCGGCACGCCGCCTCGGGCTTTGCGCTGGAACCGGACGAGGTGGCGCGCGCCATTACATCTCGCACCCGCCTGATCGTGATCGCGAACCTGCAAAATCCATCGAGCGCGTATGCCAGTGAGACCGAGCTCCGGGCGATCGGGGACATCGCGCGCCGCGTGGGTGCGCGCGTGCTTGTGGATGAGGTTTATCTGGAGGCGGCGTTCGATTTGTCGCCCCGTTCGGCCGTTCATCTCGGGCCGGAGTTCGTGGTCACCAACAGCCTGACCAAAGTCTACGGGCTCAGCGGTCTGCGCTGCGGATGGATACTCGCGGATGCGGACCTGGTGCGCCGCATCTGGCTGCTCAACGATCTCTTCGAAGTGAACGCCGCGCACCCGGCGGAGCGGCTGAGCGTAATTGCGTTTCAAAACATCGAGCGCGTTCGAGAACGGTCGCGTGCGCTCCTCGATGCCAACCGGCCATTGCTGAATCAGTTTCTAGCCTCGCGCAACGACCTGGAGTCGCGGCCCCTGGAACGCGGTACCGTGGCGTTCCCCCGCCTGCTGACCGGACCCGTGGATCGGTTCTGCGAGTTATTCCGTTCGAAGTACGACGGCACCGTAGTGCCCGGATCGTTTTTCGAGATGCCAGACCATTTTCGCATCGGCATCCCCATCGAGACCGCCGCGTTGCAGCAAAATCTGGAGCGTCTGTCCGCAGCGTTAGACGACTTCCGCGCGTGATTCGTGGTCCCCGGTCGGCCTTGTCTGAGTTGCGGCCGTGCTGTCCTGTGGAGCAGCCAATCCGGCTGCAACCGCCTTTCCAGGCGGCTCTCAATCGGACATTACTACCGCTGAATCCGTGCGGACCCACCCTTGGCGAACGCCCGCACCTGATCCACCGTCGCCATCGTAGTGTCACCAGGAAACGTCGTCAGCAGCGCCCCGTGCGCCCATCCGAGCTTGAGTGCCTCTTCCGGCGGTTCACCCGTTAGCAACCCATAGAAAAATCCAGAAGCGAAGCCATCGCCGCCGCCCACGCGATCCAGCACCTGCAGTTCCGCCGTAGGCGAGACGTAAGTCTGGCCCTCGATCCAGGCCACCGCGCCCCAATCGTGCCGGTTGGTGGAATGGACCTCGCGCAATGTCGTAGCGACCACCTTGATTTGCGGATGCTTGTGAACCACGCGCTCGATCATCCCCAAAAAAGCGCTCGGGTCCAGTTTCGACACCGCTGCTACTTCCGGTCCGGCAATGCCCAGGCCTTTCTGCAGATCCTCTTCATTGCCCACCAGCACATCGACGTTCTTCACGATCCGCTCAATCACTGCAAGCGCGCGATCCTGCCCACCGAAAACCTTCCAGAGCTTTTCGCGGAAGTTCAGATCGAAGGAGACAACGGCCCCGGCCGCCTTCGCCGCCTGCATGCCCTCAATGATCAGCTCCCCGGTGGTCTCCGAAAGCGCGGCGAAAATTCCTCCGCTGTGAAACCAGCGCACGCCGCCCGCGAAAATCGCCTGCCAATCGAAATCGCCGGGCTTCAGCCGGGCCCCGGCTTCATTCGAGCGATTGTAGAAAACTACCGGCGGGCGGACACCGAATCCGCGGTCGCTGTACACCGTGGCGATATTCGGACCGGTGACGCCGTCGTGCGCGAAGCGTCGGTAGAACGGCTTCACGCCCATCGCCCTCACCCGCTCGGCCACCAGATCGCCGATCGGATAATCGACCATCGCCGTAGCAATGCCTGTTCGCATACCGAACGCGTCGGCTAGATTGGCGGCCACGTTGAACTCCCCGCCGCTGACGTGGATCTGGCACTCGGTGGCCTTGCGGAACGGAATAACGCCGGGGTCCAGGCGGTGAACCAGAGCGCCCAGCGATAGCAAGTCCAGCGCGCCATGAGGAGGAATTTTCATGCAGTCGGAATCGTAACCTCCAACGATAGCAAAAGCAATTTGCGATTTGGTAAATTGAGCTTGATGCCGGGCTCCCGAACGCCCGGCTACCTGTAATTCGATAGGAACCTTCATATGCGCCCACTCTTGGTGGCTTCGCTATTCGCTTCGCTTCCAATCGCCCTCTCGGCACAAACGGCGATTTTTCCGCACGGCATCGTGAATGTCGCCAGCTACACACCAGCCGGCTTGCCCGGAGGTAGTATTGCCCGCGGGTCGATCTTCGCAATCTTCGGCACGAACATCGGCCCTTCCACCGGAGTACAGGTCTCGACCTTTCCGATTGCGGCAACGCTGGCCGGCGTGTCTATTCAGGTGACGCAGGGCGCCGCCACGGTTGCGGCCTTGCCTCTCTACGTAAGCGCGGGGCAAATCAACGCCCTGATGCCGTCGAATACTCCGCTGGGACTGGTATCGGTACGCGTCACATTCAACAATCTGCGCACCAATCCGTCTACCGTGCGCGTCGTGAACAGTAGCTTCGCATTCTTCTCTGTCGCGTCGTCGGGAGTGGGTCCCGGTGTATTCCAGAATTTCGTCGCCAGCGATAACCAGCCAGTCAACTCGCCGCTGGTGACCGCCAAGCCCGGTCAGGTGATCACCGCCTACGGCACAGGCCTAGGACCCGTAGCCGTCGACAACGTCGCACCCACTCCCGGGAATCTCTCAACACCCGTGGAGGTCACCGTCGGCGGCCAGCCGGCGAAAGTGCTGTACAGCGGCCGGTCGCCTTGCTGTTCGGGACTGGACCAGATAGTCTTTCAGGTTCCCGATAACACACCATCGGGATGTTGGGTGCCGGTTTATTTGCGCACGGCAGGGACCACTACCAGCAGCGCAGTAACGATGGCTGTCGATGCGCAAGGATCGTCGTGCGCGACCGATGCTCTGACCCAGACCTTTCTCAACGGCGGCAAGGCAGGAATCCTTTCTCTGGTGCGCACGGCAGTCCGGCAGGATGTCGGGGTCAAGACGCCCAGCGATATCACTACCGATTACTTCGTCTACGACTTGACCCAGCAGAAGGGCGGAACTTTCAATTTTTCACCGTGGTTCTCCATGCCGCCCGCCGGCAGTTGCACTATCTATGGAGTTGGCGGAGATTGGACCACCACCGGACTACTGATAGAAGGCTCGACTGCGGCAAAGCTGCTGGATGTGGGAGCGTTTACCATTAATGGGCCAAGGGGAATCAGCGGGCCGCAATCTCTGGGATCAGGTTCTCAAGCAGCTCACTTCGGATCTGCGTGGTCGGGTTCGACGCTTCCAAATCAGCTCTACCTCGATCCTGGAAGCTATTCAGTAGCGGCTGCGGGAGGGGCGGACGCGCCGGCCTTTCAAACAAGTCTGATCATTCCGAATCCGTTCACCTGGACCAATCGCAACCAGCTAGGGGTGATCGATCGCACCCAGCCATTGAATATCGCCTGGACTGGAGCGGCGGCGAACCAATCGCTGGCGATCGTGGGCGTGTCTGCCGATCTGCCAACCAACTCATCGGCGGTGTTCGTTTGTGTCGCTCCCAGTGGAGCTAGCAGCATCACCGTACCGCCCGCGGTACTGTCCGCGCTCCCGGCTTCACGATTGAACGCGAAGCAATCCAAAGCGGTGCTCTATTTGGGCAATCTGCCGGTCTCCAACGCCACCAGGTTCACGGTTTCTGGTCTGGATGCGGCGGCGGTAACCTCGCTTTACATGAGCGGAAAGACGGTGACCTTGAAATGAGAGGAAGACACCACATGTTCTTACGACTGGTTCGCATCGGACTCCTGGGGCTGGCTGCGATGCCCGCCTTCGCACAGTTTTCGAACAATGGCTTCTTCAACAATTATTGGCAGCCGATGTGGAACTGGATCACCGGCAACCACCTGGATCCGAAGCCAGGTCCGAATCCGAACGACGATCCGTACTCGAAGATCGCCAAGGTGTACACCGAGTGCGTGGATACCTGCCGCGGCAGTCAGCCGATCCAAGTGTGTACTACCGAAATCGTGAATCAGGGCAAGATCGTCAGCCAGGAAGTTACAGTGTTCGATTATCCGCAGGACCCGAATTTCATGTGCGATTATCCGGAAGGGAATCCGGGCGGATCGAGCTATTTCAGCCCCTCCACTGGTTCCGGCCGGGGTAATCAACCCTTCTCGACAGTCAAGCGCGCCGCAGGTCAGGCGCAACAGCCAGAGGCGGTCGGCGCATCGCCGCAGCCTTATGTGCCATTGGCGTTCCCGCCCATCTATCAAACTCGCTTCCTGACTCAGCAGCCGTGCGACCCGCTGAGTCCCGGGATGGTCTACGTGGTGAATCACACTCTCAACACCGTGGTGGAAATGGCGGCGTGTACCGGCAAGATATTGGCCAGGATCCCCGTAGGCTCGAATCCGCTCAAGGTGGCGGTGACACCGGATGGGACGCTTGCCCTAGTCACCATGTACGACGGCGGAGTCGCTTTTATCGATACCAATTCCAACCAGGTGATCTTCACTCTCCCGACTGGCCCGGACGTACATCCTTCCGGCATCGATATCACGCCCGACGGCTCGCAGGCCTACGTCACCAACTATTTCGATACCGGATCTTCGGTGTTGGTGATCGATATCGCCCAGCGCAAAATCGTCAACTCAATCGATGTCCCGACATTTCCGCAATCGGTTTACTTCACACCCGATGGCCTTCTCGCTTGGGTGACTCTGCCGTTCAACAACGCCATCTACGTCATCGACACACTCACGCAGACCATCGCCCGCACGCTTGGCGTGACCTCGCCGTATGGAATGGCGTTCAATTCCACGGGCACTCGAGCTTACATCGCCAACTCCGGCACAAACGCCATCCAAGTTGTGGACACCACGACTTATCAGACGGTGAAGTCGTACACTGTGGGCACCGCGCCGGTGGACGTGATGATCACCAGCGACGATGGGTTTCTATTCGTAACCAACAATGGCGGCGGTTCGGTTTCGGTGATCGATCTGGCGAATGGAGACGTGCAGACCGTGGCGGTGGGTCCCAATCCGCGGGGTCTGGTGCAGGTTCAGTAACGGCAGCTATTCGAGTTTCAACTCCAGATTGAGATTCCCCACATCGTCGCGATTGTTTCCCGGATAAGTGATCCCCGTTCCGTCCACCTTCGCAAACGGAGTCAGCGAGTGGGGCTTGGCATGGGCGACACTCATGATGTCCAACACGGTGACGCCTCGCACCAGCAGCGCATCGCCGATCATGGAACGATGACACCGCCAGGGCACCGCCTCGGCACACATAATCGCTGTAGGCGAGATGGCCGCGATTCCCACCAGCTTTCCGACAGCCTCATCGAACTGCGGAGTCTGCATATAATCGGCGTAGCCGCGGAACGAGGCGTTGCGCCATCCGGTGTTGATGGAATCCGCACGCGCGTGGCGCAGACCGCCCAGGGCAGGGAAGTGCCGATACCCAATACCAGCGGCTTGCAAGCTGCCAGGCAGGTTCTCCCGGCTGAATTGCGGATTGTGCCGCGAGCGCGGCACGGTGCGGACGTCCACCAGTTGCCGGATGCCGTGCGCCTGTAGCAACTCAACAAACTCGCCGATAGGCCGCGTGGAGTGCCCGATGGTCCAGATGGTCGCCAAGCCTCAAATTAGCAGATCGGATTCGTTGCGGCGGGCGAGCAAAACAAGGTAGCTTAGAAGTGCCGGTGAGGTGCGAGAGTGGTTGAATCGGGCGGTCTCGAAAACCGTTGAACCTTTGCGGGTTCCGTGGGTTCGAATCCCACCCTCACCGCCAGAGCTAACTTTCCTGTTTTATAGGGTTTAGCGACTCTCGGTAGAGCCGTTGTACTTGCGTTGTACCTTAAAATGGTCTCAGAGGGTACAAATGCTCACGGTCTACCGCCGCCACACCGAGGCCCATCTGGCCACCGGCCGCAAGGCGTGCCCTCACGCGGAAGACCGATTCTGGAAGCGCTGCAAGTGCACTTGCTGGGTGCAAGGGAACCTGCCCGACGGGACACTGATCCGCGAATCGCTCAAGACGCGATCCTGGGAAGCGGCAGAAGCGAAGGCGCGGCAGTTGATGACTCCGGAGCGCGCCACCGAGGACAAGAACATCCCGGAAGCGATCCGCCTCTTTAAAGGAGACGCCAAGAAGCGCCTGGCCGCCTCGACCTACCGCAAACACCGTTACCTATTGAATGATCTCCAGGACTACGCCGACTGCAGCGGTTTCAAAACCCTGAAGCAGCTCACGCATGAACGCGTCCGCGAATTCCGGCATACCTGGAAGGACAAGAACAGATCTGCGAGGAAGAAACTGGAACGGCTCAAATCGTTCTTCCGTGTTTGTCTCGACAGCGGATGGATCGAACGGGACCCTACACGCGGCATCAAGATCGGCGACGCGGAAGAGAATCCCACCTTGCCGTTCACCGACGATCAGATGCAAAGCATACTGGAACATTGCCCGGATGAATGGACGCGTACGTTCGTCCTCACCTTGCGCTACACGGGACTGCGGATCTCTGACGCCGCGCTTTTGACCTGCGACCGTTTCGATGGAAAGAGGATCTCGCTCTACCAGGCAAAAACCAAAGAGTGGGTGTTCGTGCCGATTCCGGCAATCCTGCAAAACGCCCTTTCGAAAACCCCGCTCCGTTCGCGGTACTACTTCCTGCGTGGCCAATCGACCAGGCTCGAAACCGTCACCGATCTCTGGAGACGAGCCCTTTCAAAAGTCTTCACCAATGCGGGAATCCCGAACGGCCACCCCCACCGATTCAGGGATACGTTCGCGATTGCGCTCCTCACCGACAAGCTGCACCCGGTATCCTTGGAAAGCGTCTCGCTCCTGCTGGGGCATTCCTCGATCAAGATCACCGAGCGGCATTACCGGCCTTTCGTGAAGGCGCTGCAAGCCAAGCTGGAAGACGAGGTGATGAAGGTCTATGCCGAGCCGAGATTGCGCCGCGTGAAGTGAAGAAGCGGGGCCGAAGCCCCGCGCCCTCATGCGGCAACCTGCGCTAACCGACGAACGACCCGGCTTATCGCCGAGCCACGGATGCGGAGGAACTTGTGGCGGCCGCCGGACTGGAAAACGTCTTCAAATGTTCCCAGGTCCCGCCGGAACTCCGCCCGCACCCAGTCTTCGCCGTATCCAAGAAACCTTGCGACTTCCTGGACGGTGTAGAACTTCAACTCATCCCATCGTTGGGGCATACGCTACTCCTTGAGTGCGACTTCCCCGGCAGATGGTGCGAGCCGGTAACCGTACGCCTCCCGACCCCCCATTACCGGGGAAGTCGGAAAGTTTGGATTCGTCCAATGATAAATCTAAAGCGTCTTCCGGCTCAATAGGAATGGTGCGCCAATCGACTTAATCGGGACTACCGGCTTCGAGAATCCCGTAGTCGAAACGAGCATTTACTCTGAACCAGTTTCCGCGCAAGGGTGTGGATGTATAAGAAACGGGGGGCTTAGCGCCCCCGTCCCGTCCGATTCTGGTCCAAAAACCGGTTTATCTCCGACTCCGGAACGCCGTAGCGGATATTCATCCCCCGGCCTCCCATCGCTGGAAAGCGGATAGCTCCGAGTTTCCCACGAACGATCAATCGCTTGACCGAATCGCGGCCCACTCCGAGCCGTCCACCGGCTTCCTTCACGGACAGCATCTTCTCATCGGTACTCATGTCCAAACCTCGGAAGTGAAGTACCTCTCCCTTTCGGGAGAACACGAGAAGCTGGCTGAATTGATTCGCTTGGCGCTCAATTCCGCCAGTAACCCCTACCCTGCCGGGTAGAGGCCTGATATACTTTTATCACAATTTGCATGTCGCGATAGCGTCGTTTATGAGTCCTATTGCGAAAAGATTCTCTCGTGTTGGCGTTCGCCCTAACGTGAACGCAGTCGGGCGGTTATCGTCCGACCTCGGATGCCCCACCGGGCATCGCCGAACGACGGGTTATTTCCGGTGCTCGGCCTCGCTCTCGCTCGGCCTTCGCTCAACATGAGTTCCCGCGCGGCGCGGTCGATGCGGCCGGGCGCGGACCGGAGACGACATGACGTGCGTACGCTGTAATCTGAACCAGTCTGACACCAACACTCATTGCCAGAATTGCGGCACCAAACTCGCCCTCCAAGAACAACTCACGGATTTCGAAAAGAAAGTCCTCCGGTCTCACGTCTATGCGGAACTGAAGCGCACTGAGAGTGCCGTTGCGGGGTTCGGGTGCTTGACCTCGTTCTTTGGCCTTGCTCTTCTCCTCGGAACTTGGACTGCCATCGCGATA
>DASQGY010000054.1:0-23506 GCA_035632375.1 Bryobacteraceae bacterium
CCTTGCCCTGATGCAGGATGGCTACCTCGTGGCAGAACAGCTCCACCTCCACCAGCAGATGAGAGTTGATGAAAATGGTGACGCCCTTCTCCTCAAACCGCGTGAGAATCTCCCGGATCTGGCGGCGGCCCACCGGATCCACGCCGTCGGTCGGCTCGTCCAGTATCAACATGGATGGCGAATGAATCAGCGCCTGCGCCAGCCCCACGCGTTGCAGCATACCTTTGGAATACTTGCCCAGGCGCATGTCGCCCCACTTGTCCAGGCCAACCAAATCGAGCAGCTCTGGAATCAGCTTCTTCCTCTGCGCCGATTGCATGCCCGATAACGCCGCGTAAAAATCCAACATCCCCGCACCAGTGAAGTAAGTCGGGAAGCGATGGTTCTCCGGCAAGTAACCGATCGGCCGCCGCGCCTCAGGGTCCCGCGCGTCGCGGCCGAACAGCAGCGCACTCCCGCTGGTGGGGTGTACCGCCGACAGCAGCGATTTTACGAACGTGGTCTTCCCCGCCCCGTTTGGTCCCAGCAGCCCAAAGATGGTGCCGCGCGGTACGTTGAGCGAAATACCGTCCACCGCACGCACCTCGCGCCGCTTCCACCGCGAGCGATAGATCTTCGTCAGACCGGTGGTCTCAATTGCGTATTCTGATTGCACTACTGAATAGGATACGCAGGAACTGCCATGCTTTGTTCCCGGACTTGCTATCCTATCGTTTCAATGCCCGACCTGCCCACCCAACTCGCGCCCATATCGGAAGCCGTCACTGACAATATTCGCGTCGAGGTTCTCGCGCAACATTCCCCGGAAAACTCCAAGCCGCTCGAAGACCAATGGGTGTTCCAGTACACCGTCCGCATTACCAACCAAGGCTCCGACACAGTTCAACTGATCAGCCGCCACTGGATCATCACCGACGGCCTCGGCCAGATCCACGAAGTGAAAGGTCCAGGCGTAGTCGGCGAGCAACCCGTTCTGGCGCCGGGCGAATCGTTCAAGTACTCATCGTGGTGCCCGATCAAGACCCCAACCGGCGTAATGCACGGCACCTATCAGATGGTCCGCGCCGGCGGCGGCGAGTTCGATATCGAAATCGCCCCGTTCGCCCTAAGAGCTCGCTACACCGTTCACTAAGAGCACTGATCCCGCCGGAATTCCCGAATCGGTCCCAACGTCTTGCGCATCAGAATTTCCGAGTGCCCCCGCACCACGTAATCCGCGATCTCGCCCACCACTCGATAACCTAGCCGCTCATAGAGCGCCCGCGCACGCGGATTAAAAGACGACGACAACAGAAACACATTCGGATGTTCGCGAAAGATTCGCTCCTCGGCGAAACGGATCAGTTCGGCGCCCATCCCCCGACCACGCAACTCCGGTGCGACGCAAATGCTCTTGATGTATCCCGCAAAGTCGCCTTTCAGGTTAAGGACTATAAAACCACCCAGCCGATCGTTCTCCACGGCTACATACACTTCATAACCGGGATTTTCAAAAACGCCAAGCGATTCGTCGAAGTCGCGCTGCAAAGTGATCCAAGGTTCGGAGGAACACATCAGCCGGGCGCAAGCCAGCGTTTCTTCTCCTGCAGCCATCCGCCGAATCATCGTCTTCCTCCACCCCATTTCACTTGTCCAAAGAAACTTGTCAGCAAGTGATGGCACAGGCTCTAGCCCGTGAACTTAGCCAGCCCTTTATTTCATTATCTGAAACAGATTACTGTAATCGTCCGTCCAAGGCCGAAACTGCGGCCGCGCTTTCACCGGATGGATATCGGGATCCTGAAACAGCGGATTCGAGAACACCGCGGGATCCCCCGCCACCAGCACCCAGTCGCTCGGCGTCAGGTAATCCTCATCCTCACCATTGTCGTCCACGTGAATCGCCGCCTTACCGGTTTCCTTGGCATTCTGCGCGACTACCGGAATCAGGTCGAGATAACGGTTGGAGACATGCACCGCCAGAATCCCGCTCGGCTTGAGCTGGCGGAAATATACCGCGAACGCCTCGCGCGTCAGCAAGTGGACCGGAATCGCGTCGCTGGCAAACGCATCCACCGCCAGAACATCGAACTGCTGGCTGGGCTGCTGCTCCATCGTCAGCCGCGCATCGCCCATCAGCACCTCGTGGTCCGCTGGGCAATCCGCCAGGAATGTGAACATCGTTCTGGCCATTACGAAATCATAAGGGTTGATTTCATAGAATCGAAAGAAATCGCCCGGCCGGCAATACGCCGCGGTGACGCCCGCGCCAAGCCCGATTACTCCCACTCGCACCGGCGAACGCTGCTGGAAATAGCGGATCGCCCGCCCCATACCCGATTTGTGGCCGTAGTAGCTGGTCGCAATACGCCGCCGTTTCGGATCGGCGATCTGCACCCCGTGAGTGATTGTTCCGTGAACCAGCCGACGAACCCCGGTCTGTGAGTCGGTGTCGGGAGCGTCATTCACCCGCAACACTCCATAGAAATTGCGGAGGGCCATCGAGAACTTCTTTTCCTCGGCGTGCTTGCGATAACCGAGGTAACCCGCCAGCGCCAGAGCGAACACGACCATCAGGATGCGCACTACCAGCAGCCGCCGCTGGCTCGGCCAATCGCCAGGCGCCACCCACAAAACAATCGCCGCCAGCGCCGGAGCCGCCACCATCAGCAGCGGCATCTCCGCGAAGCTGCGGAACAAATGCGGTGCGCCGATGGCCACGAATACTCCTCCCAATGCGCCCCCCAACGAAACCATCAAATAGAAACTGGTCAGATGCCGCGGGTCCGGCTTCAGCCGCGCCAGTTCCCCGTGACAAACCATGCAACACGCGAACAGCGTTCCCGCAAAAAGCGGCACAGCCCAACGGATTCCCAGATTGCCTTGATCGTAGTAGAGACCGAAAGCCGCGGTCCCAAACGTCACCGCCAGAAGCGGCAGAAAAACGTCGCGGCGGTACCAACGATCGTGCTCGAAGCAGATGATGAAACTGACCAGGTAAATCCCCAGGGGAAGGACCCACAGGAACGGTATCGGCGCCACGTTCACGCTCAAGTGATTAGTGAATGCCAGCAGCAACGCCGACGCGCAAGCAGCCAGCGCGGCCCACAACACGTGGAGTCGCCCGAAAGATATCTTCGCGCTTCGAACCGCCTCGGTCCCATCTCCGGAGCCCGCATTCCACGCCCGCCACGCCACCACCGAGCAAATCACGACAAACCCGGCGTAAAGCACCGACCATCCGTACGCCTGCGCATGCGACGTCAGCCACGGCTCCACCAGCACCGGAAAACTGAACAGCGCCAGCAGCGATCCGAAATTCGATAGCGCAAACAGCCGGTAAGGAACCACCCCGGGCCTCCGCGCGACATACCAAGCCTGCAACAACGGACTGGTAGTCGACAACAAAACATACGGCAGCCCGATGCTCACCGTCAGCAGCAGCAGAATCCGCAAGGAAGGATCGCCCGCCTGCGCGGGTTTCCAATACGCCGCGGGAAAAACAGGAAGCAGCGCCAGACTCACACCCATCAGCCCAACGTGCAACATCGCTTGGCTCTTCGGCTTCAAACATCGAGTCGAAAAGTGCGCATACAAATACCCAGCCAGCAGCGACACTTGAAAAAACAGCAAACAAGTGCTCCAAACCGACGCCGCCCCGCCAAACCAAGGCAGAATGATCTTCCCAATCAGCGGCTGCACCTCAAACAACAAAAACGCGCTCAAAAATATGGTGCAAGCATAAAGCAGCATCGGAGTAACCAGCAATCATCGCACAAGGGCGCAGCCCCGAACATTAAACAAAGAAGGCGGCGCAGCCGCAATCCACCCCTGACACCTGAAACCTGACACCTAACACCTAGCACCTAACACCTAACACCTCCCCGATGCTATCCTTCCAATTTGCAACTCGCTCCCGTCGACTACACCATCCTCGCCATCTACTTCGCCTTCGTCCTCGGCATCGGTTGGCTGGTGAAACGCAAAGTCGCCACCAGTTCCGACTTCCTCACCTCCGGCCGGTCCGTTCCCGTTTGGATCACCAGCCTGGCGTTCATCGCCGCCAACCTCGGCGCGCAGGAAGTAATCGGCATGTGCGCCTCGGGCGCGAAGTACGGCATCATGACCGCGCATTTCTACTGGATCGGCGCAGTCCCCGCCATGCTCTTCGTCGGCGTCTTCATGATGCCTTTCTACTACGGCAGCCGCGCCCGCAGCGTTCCCGAATACCTCAAGCTCCGCTTCGATGAAAAAACGCGCGGCCTCAACGCCATCACCTTCGCCGTGATGACTGTGTTCTCTTCCGGCATCTCCATGTACGCCCTCGGCCTCCTCTTCCAACTCGTCCTCGGCTGGACCTTTACGCAATCGGTGCTGCTCTGCGCCGCAATCGTCCTTATCTACACCTTCCTCGGCGGACTCACCAGCGCCATCTACAACGAAGTCCTGCAATTCTTTTTGATCGTCCTCGGCTTCGCTCCCCTGTCGATCCTCGCCGTCAACAAAGCCGGCGGATGGAGCGGCATGGCCTCGCGGATTCCCACGGTGATGACTCACACCTGGTCGCACTTGTCGGACGCATCGCAAAACCCCATGGGCGTCGAAGTCTTCGGCCTGGTCGCCGGACTCGGCTTCGTCCTCTCCTTCGGCTACTGGTGTACCGATTTCCTGGTAGTCCAGCGGGCCATGGCCGCCGACTCCATGTCCGCCGCACGCCGGACACCGCTCATCGCTGCGTTCCCCAAAATGGTGATGCCCTTCATCGTCATCGTCCCCGGCATCGCTGCCCTTGCCCTCTCGCAAATGTCGCTCGGCTATTCCATCCCCGCAAAAGAAGGCGGCGGCCTCAACTACGATCTCGCGCTGACAACATTGATGGCCCAGTTTTATCCATCCGGCATGCTCGGCCTCGGGCTTACCGCGCTCATGGCCTCCTTCATGTCCGGCATGGCCGGCAACGTTACCGCGTTCAACACCGTCTTCACTTACGATCTCTACCAGGGCTACATCCGCAAGCACGCTCCCGACGCTCACTATCTCTGGGTGGCGCGCGTAACCACCGTAGCGGGCATCGCCCTCTCTCTCGCCACTGCCTTCCTGGCCAGCCAGTTCAACAACATCATGGATTTTCTCCAGCTCGTCTTCGGATTCGTGAACGCCCCGCTATTCGCCACCTTCTTGCTGGGCATGTTCTGGAAGCGAGCCACCGGTCACGGAGCCTTCACCGGATTGCTGGCCGGCACCGCCGCCGCCGCTGCCACGCACGGACTAACCATCGCCGAAAACAAAGGCGGCTGGCTCGGCGCAATCCACAATTTCCCCTCCACCATGGCCCAAAATTTCTGGATCGCCATCTTCGCCTGGACCACTTGCTTCGCCGTCACCATCCTGGTCAGCCTCCTCACCGCGCCCAAGCCTGTAGCCGATCTTCACAACCTGGTCTATGGACTCACCGACATCCCTCACGACGCCGGCCTCCCCTGGTACAAGCGCCCCATGCCACTGGCCGCTATCGTAGTTACAGCGCTCATTGTCTTAAATCTTCTCTTCTGGTGATATGAACGACCTGCGCACACCCATCGGATTTTTCTTCTCGCTGGTCGGCCTGATCCTGCTCGCCACCGGCCTGCTGACGGACAATCGCGCCCCGCTCGAAGCCGCGAACATCAATCTCTACTGCGGCGCAACTATGCTGGTCTTTGGAGGAGTGATGTTGTGGCTGGCCCGGCGCAGCGCGTAATCGAGGCCTTCGAAGCCCGCTATCGCAGCACTCCCGACATCGCCCGTGCCCCCGGCCGCGTCAACCTCATCGGTGAACACACCGACTACAACCTCGGCTTCGTCCTCCCCATCGCCATCGACCTAGCCTGCTACGCCGCCTCCGCCCCCAATCGCGATGGACTCCTGCGCGTCCATTCCGAAAATCTCCAGCAAGCCCGCCAGTGGCCCCTCGAGCAAATCCCCAACCTCAAACCCACGGGCGATTGGTCCGATTACATCATCGGGATCGCCCGCCAGTTGCCACTCGGCCGCGGCCGCAATCTCTTGGTGCACAGCACCGTGCCTCTGGGATCCGGCCTCAGCTCATCGGCATCGCTCGAAGTTTCCACCGCCCTCGCCCTAGGATGGCAAGGCGATCTCCCAAATCTCGAACTAGCCAAGCTCGCCCGCCGCGCTGAAAACGAATTCATCGGACTCCCCACCGGAATCATGGACCAGTACACCTCCGTCTTCGGCCGAGAAAATGCCGCACTCTGCATCGACTGCCGCAGCCTCACCGCCGAACCCGTCGATCTCCCACGGGGTGTCGCCTTCATCGCAGTAAATTCCATGGTCAAACACCAGCTAGGCCAATCGGCGTATCGACAGCGCGTAGAGGAATGCGCCGCAGCCGCCCGCGCCTTAGGCCTCGAATCCCTCCGCGACGCCACTCCCGGCCAACTCCCACAGATCCTCGAGCCCATAACCCAAAAGCGCGCCCGCCACATCGTGACCGAAAACCAGCGCGTGCTCGATTTCGTCGAAGCCTGCCGTCAGAACCAACCTGCGATCATGGGCCGCCTTCTGGTCGACTCTCATACCAGCCTGCGCGATGACTATCAAGTCAGTTGCGCCGAGCTCGATTTCCTGGTCGACAAGTCCCTCTCCATCGAAGGCGTCTATGGCGCAAGAATGACCGGCGGCGGTTTCGGCGGCTGCATCGTCGCCCTAATCGAGCTCGCGGCGGCAGCAAATTTCGAAACCGCCATCCGCGCCGCCTACCAACAGAAATTCCAAATCGACCCAACCGTCTACCAAATCCACGCCTCACCAGGCGCAACCCGCCTCTCCTAGTGCTTGAGGTGGGGCGGACGCCCTCGTCCGCTCCGGACCCCCTGGTCCGGCTGTTCCATCACACCTCCTAAGGTACAATCCCAGAAAGCCCGCCTATGACCAGAGTTGGGACCTGCCTGGCGTCCGTAACACTACTTCTGACCATCTCCTGCTCCGCCCGGAAGACCAGGCCAATCGCCAATCTCCCCACCGCGCCAAAAGCAGAATCCCCCGAACCCGACTTTTGGCGCTAAGCCGTCGAGTTCTTCCCAAAAAAGCGCTGGCAAGGCCCCGGCGCCCCGTCGAACGCTACTTCACCTCCCGCAATCAGTCCCGCCGCTTGCGCCTGATGTCAACGTATTTTAAGATCAACGACCAGGAGTACATCGAAATCTCCGGAACTGAAAAGCGAAACCGAAGACCGCCTCTCGCGCATCGCTTCGAAACTACCGACGGCCACAACGTCGAATTCGTCCAATACATGCCCGGATCGCTATACTCGCAACTTCGGCAAGTCGCTTCCCCCGACGCGCGTTTCCGAGCGGATAATCCACGTCGGCGTGACCGTTGCCGACCGCGCCGCCGCCGACCAGTTCTACAAAGACATTCTGGGCTTTGGCGAAATGTGGCACGGCGGCCGCACCGATGATCGCACCGATTGGGTGGACATGCGCGTCCCCGAAGGAACCGACTGGCTCGAGTACATGCTCAACGTTCGCAATCCGACGCCAAAGACGCTCGGCGTGATGCATCACTTGGCGCTAGGCGTCCCCAATGTAGCCGTTTCCTACAAGTCGCTACTCGACCGCGGCGTCAAAATATCCGGTGAACCAAAGATCGGCCGCGACGGCAAGTGGCAACTGAATCTCTACGACCCAAATCTCACGCGCGCGGAACTGATGGAACCGAAGCCAGTCCAAACCCCGTGTTGCGCGCCGATGAAATAATCCTCGGCGTACCCCTGTGGCGCAGGCTCTTAGCGTGCCGTGTCGACAGTCGTGTCGACACCTGCCGTCACACGACCTGAAACACATATAATCATCAAAAGGAGAGAGTCCACCATGCGCAAGCGACTCCTGATCGCGACTCTAATTCTCGCTCCCACCTCCTTCGCCGCCGACCGCGTAACCCTTACCGGAAAAGTTACCGACAATCTCGGCAAGCCGCTCCAAGACGCCACCGTCATGGTCTACCACGCCGGCGTCAAAAAAGGCTACAGCACCTTTTGCCCGAGTTGCTACGTGGACTGCGGTAAACGCACCCTCACCGACAGAACCGGCGCGTTCACCATCAAGAGCCTCGATCCCGATCTGCTGTTCGAGCTACTGGTGATCCGGGACGGCTACACCGCTACGTTCGTCAAGAAAGTGGATCCATCGCACGGACCAGCCGACACCGCCGCCCTGGCCCCACGAGCGGCTGTCGATGACCCTGCTCGAATTGTGCGCGGCCATGTTGTCGATTCGCATGGTCAGCCATTGCGCGCAGCCGTGGTCGAGCCTCTTGGAGTCGATGAAGTATCGGAGCGCGGCCGCATGAGCAAATACGGAACAATCGACGGTCTCGAGCCCGTGGCCGTCACCAACCCACAAGGAGATTTCGAGCTGGCATACAACAAGCCCGCTATGGGCATCTTGGTAAAAGTGGAGGCGCGTGGCATGGCGGCGAAGCTGATTGCAATGCCCACTGCGGCGGAACGCAAGACCATCGCAGTTTCCGACGGCGCGACGATCCACGGCCGCCTGATGAATCATGGCAAGCCCGTTCCCGGCGTTGAGGTCGGACTGATTGCGCGAGAACGAGGCGGATATGGCGGAAATCTCAAGATCATCGGAAACCCCTATGAGGAAATCCGCATCGGCACGCAGCAAGACGGCACTTTCGCCATCACCAATGTTCCGACACCGGTGGACTGGTACGTCTACGGCAAGATGGAATCCATCGCCTCGCTCGGCGCAGCCGATCCGGTGGAATGCACCACCGCGCGCGACGGCCAGGAAATCGATGTTGGCGACATCCAGATCCATCCCGGCCATCGCCTCCGCGGACAAGTCACGCTCAGCGACGGCGCAACCATGGCCGATGGGATGCGTGTGACCATTGGATCAAGGCTTGCATTCGACACCCAGACGACGGTCCTCGGCCGCGATGGCAGCTTCGAATTTAGGAGTCTCCCCACCGGTCCCTACGAAATCATCACCTCGGTCCGCGGTTACCGATTGGATCCCGACAAATTAAAGAAGTATCAGCAAGGGCTCGAAACTACCATCGACGGGAACGTCGACGATTACGCAATCACCCTCGTCCCCGTGCCGCGCCGCTAACCGAAAGGGTTGCTGGTTCGGAGCGCCCACAGACTTTCAGCTTGAAAAGTCCATGCCACCGTCGTGAGCTTGGCAGCGAGTGGTGGCACAGGCTTTGGCCCAATGCCGTTAAGTTTTCCGGCCGGCTCGGAAATCAAACATTTCACAGTGCTAATGTTGGTCACTGAAATATCAGATGGGACAAAAGCAATCCATCGAGCGTCGGCACGAGTGCCGACGCGGCACGCAGGAGTGCGTGCGCTACAATCTCGACGAGGCAGAATCAATAGCTTGCGCGGGCGCGCGGAAAACTCAACGACATTGGGCTTTCGCCTGTGAAAACCTCTCAACAACCTCCGAAGCCTCGCCGGAACAGTGCTACACTCACTCCGGTGGCCAGCCCCACAGCCGCACCCACGACGACGGTCACGCGCCTGGAATGGTTCGTCCTGATCCTGCTCGTCGTCTCCGTTTGTATTAACTACGTCGATCGCGGCAATCTCTCCGTCACCGGTGTCGCGCTCAGCAAGGAATTGCACCTCCGCCCACACCAGCTCGGATTCCTGCTCTCCGCATTCTTCTGGACCTACGCCAGCTTCCAACTCGTCGCCGGCTGGATGATCGACCGCTACAACGTCATTGTGGTCTTCGCCGCCGGTTTCGCCATCTGGTCCACGGCCACTGCGCTTACCGGCGTGGTCAGCGGATTTGTCGCGCTATTCATCCTGCGGCTGCTGTTAGGCATCAGCGAATCGGTCGCCTATCCGTCGTATTCAAAAATCATCGCCGCCAGCTTTCCCGAACGCCAGCGCGGCATGGCCAACGGCCTAATCGACGTTGGCTGCAAGCTCGGCCCCGCCGCCGGAATGATCGTTGGCGGTCTGATTCTCGATCGCTTCGGCTGGCGCGCGGTGTTTCTCTCTATCGGATTGTTCAGCTTGCCTTGGCTGATTCCCTGGTTTCTCGCCGCGCCCAAGCTCCACACCGTCACCTCCATGCGCGCGAAATATGCCGGACCTGGATTCCTCCAGATCCTGCGCAAGCGCGAAGCCTGGGGCACGCTGATCGGATTGTTCGGCGCGAATTACGCCTGGTACTTCATGCTCACCTGGCTCCCGTCCTACCTTTTGATGGAGCGGCATTATTCCACGCGCCTGATGGCGCTCATCGGCTGGATGCCGTTTTGCGCCACGGCGTCCGGCGCGGCGCTTGGAGGATACCTCTCCGATCTGTGGATCCGCGGCGGTGGAAGCCCAACATTGGTACGCAGAACATTCGTCCTAACCGGCCTTTGCGGATGCGCCGCATTTCTGATGCCTGCCGCCGTCGCAACCGATCAGGTGGCAGCGATGTGCCTCCTCATCCTCGCCGCATTCATTTACGGCCTGTTCAGCAGCAACCTCTGGGCCATCACGCAGACGCTGGCGGGCACGGCCGCCGCCGGCAAGTGGACCGGAATCCAGAATTGCGCGGGCAACCTGGCCGGGATCGCGGCCCCCGTCGCCACCGGTTTTATCGTTGAAAAGACAGGAACATTCTACTTCGCCTTTGTTTGGGTCTGTATCAACCTTTTAGTTAGTGCCCTTTCTTATCTGTTGCTTGTGCGCAAAGTTGCGCCCGTATCGTGGGACGAGCCGGAGCGGGAAACCTTTCCCATCGGCCAAACGTCTTATTAGCTGAGTCTAGTTATCCTCTTCCAGCGAGTTAGGCAACCCTGAATCAGCGAAAGCCAGTTTCAGTTGCCGGCCGGTGAGTATCTTCCTCCGAGTACTCACCGGTTTTTAATTTAGAATCCCGCCTCCACGGCCTTGTGCTCCCGTTCCAGCGTCGCGCGCAACCCGGTCTGCGCCCGGAAGCTCCCCGGATACTGATCCAGCGCTCTTCGAAAAGCCGACTCCGCCTCCGTCAGCTTCCCATTCTTCAACGCCGCCTGGCCCAACGCTTCCAGCACCGGCCGCGGATAATACGGCGGCTCCGAATAGATCATCTTCAATTCCATGCGCGCCGCCTGCTCCAGCTTCTTGAGTCCTGCATCCACCTTGCCGTCAGCCAGCTTCAGGTGCCCGTCCAGTTCTTCGCGAGCCGTTTCCAAAACTTCCGGCACGGGCATCTTCACCTTTTCTTTGAATTCGCCGAGCGATTCTTCCATCAGCTTCGCCTCGGCCTTGGCCTGCGCCGCGTCACGCTTCCCGATGTACGCCAGCGCCATAGCCCAGTGCCGCCACGCCTGCTCGCGAGGCTTCTCATAAACCGGCAGCGTCTTCCCATCCAGAATCTCGTCCCAGCTTTCCGACTGCACCAGCGACCGCATCATCGCGAACCACCCTTGCCGGTACGCGCTGTAGAATCCATCAATCGACGCCTGCTCGCGCGGATTCTCCTTGAACCCCAGCAACTCCCTCGCCGCATCTTTCGCTTTATCGTACTGGCCCTCGAACGAATACGACGTCGCCAGAAAATGCACGTTGTGTCCGTGATGACCCGTGCCGTACAACTTGTCCGCCTTCATGTAGCCGCGCTCATTCACCGCCGCCGACGCGAATGAGTTCACCGCGTCCTCCCAGCGCCCCGTCTGCGAATAGATATGACCGGGCATGTGCAGCGCGTGCGGGATGTTGGTCACCAGCTCCGCATATCGCTTGCAGCTCGGCCACGCATCCTTGGCGAACGTGGAGCCCTCGAATCCGTGAATCACGTAATGATGCACGCCCGGATGATCCGGCGCCTTCACCAGCAAATCGCGCAGGATAGCCACCGCTTCCATCGTTGTCCCGCGCGGCGTCTTGTCCGGCAGATCGAACCCGCGCATCAAATGCAGCGCCAGGTAGGTCTTCGCCTCCACCTCGTCCGGATACTGGGCCATGATCGCGCGCAAACCATTGATGTATCCTTCATCCTGATTCTTGGAGTTCACGTCCCGCCGCGCCGCAATCGACGCGATGTACAACTTCTCCAGTGGAGTGGCTTTCCCCGGCACTTGCGCGAGTTCCTGCGCTTTGCGCGCCGCTGCCACCGCCCGCGAATTGGCTCTCAACGGATTGGCTTTGCCGAACACTTTCTCATACGAATCGAGCTGGAAGCCCGGCCGGTAATCGCCGGCGGAGATCATCGCGATCCCCCAGTACGGCATCGGCGCTTCCGGATCGAGCTCGGCCGCCTGCAGGAACGATCGCTCCGCTTCCGTCGCCCAGAACGAATGAAGCTGCGCCACGCCCTGATCGAAAAACTGCTGCGCCTTGGGGTTGGATGTGGTGATTGGGAAATGCACTGTCCCCTGCCCGGTCATTAATTTGGCCGGCAACATCGGCGCGGTCCCGCTGGGCGGCGGAACACAAAGGTCCGGCTGCTTTGTCTGCGCAAACACCACCGAAGCGGTAAGCAAAGCAAGTACAATCTTCATGGCGCAAAAACTCCTTCGCTCCAGTGTGCCAAAAATATGGGGCGGGTTGCTAACCGGCGGCCGATTGTCAATCGGCCTGCCCAGGCCCGCCAGCCATCATCAGAGCCCAATCAAAGCGCTATCGTTAAAGAAGCGCGCAAGACCTCGTCGCTCGAAAGGTTGAAGGTTATGAACAAACTTGCTGGGCTGCCACTGATCGCTTTTTTGTCGCTCGTGGGCGTGACTTCCCATCCTGCGCTCGCCCAAGGTAAGCAGCCTAAGACGTCAAACGGTAATACCAACGTCCGGTCCGATGCATTGGTCGAACGCGGCAAATACATAGTGGAGCGGGTCGCGATGTGCGAGCGATGCCACACTCCGCGCGATGAACAAGGTAATCCGGAACGGTCGAATTGGCTTAAGGGCGGTCCGGTACAGAACCGAGTTACCTATCCCGTGTCAAATTACGCCCAGAGTGAGCCTCGCATCGCAGGTGCGCCTCCCGGCACCGATGAGCAGTTCATCACCTTGATGACCACTGGAATCTCGCGTACCGGCGCGCCTCCGAATCCTCCGATGCCTCCGTTTCGCATGACGCGTGAAGACGCCCAGGCGGTTCTGGCCTATCTGAAATCGCTCCGTTGAAGGCGCGTCTATTCTGAATCTTTCAAGAAGGGCGTCGTACCGGATAGGCGTGAAGTGAGTTGTCCCTGATCGTAACCGGGACTCTCCTCATGTTCTTCATGATGCCGGTACGGCTCAACCCCTTCCGGCGGCAGTTCCCGTTCCGCCTGCGCCCGCTGAGCCGCCAAGAGCGCTTCGAAAGCTTCGACAGCGGCGATTTCCGCCGCTACTTCCTTCGCGCGCTTTCGATCCGCGATTCGGTTCATTTCCAGGATCGAAAACATGATGCCGCCTATCAGCAGCGCCATGCCCAACATCAGGATTGCGCAGCTCTGCCAACTGAAGCCGGCTACCAACACCAGCACCCACGCAAATGAAGCCGCCATGATCATGACGAACAAAGTCCCCGCCAATACAATTGTGTTCCGCCCTTGAGGGCTTGCCGTATTCAGCATCTAAACCTCACCCAAATGTTTGATGGCGATTCATCCGGTTGAGTTCCGATGCCGTAACGGTTACTTCACCCCTCCATCGCCCGCCCGGCCGCCCGCACAATACTCCCCGGCACGTCATACTGCGCAAATTCACGCATCCCGCACCAAATCACTTCCGGCGCCTCCTCCGACTCCTCCACCTCATCCGATTCCGCCGCCCACGCGAAGATCAAATCGTGATGCAAATGAAACGGCTCACCCTTCTTCCGATTCGCCGGAATCCCGTGTACATCCATCCCCACTAGCCGCCCTCTACCGCGGCCGGCGATCCGCACCGATGTCTCCTCCACCGCCTCCCGCCGCGCCGCAGCCCCCAGCGTGACGTCGTCCTCCTCCACATGGCCGCCCGGCAGCAACCACCGCCGCAACCGGTGATGATGCATCAGCAGCACTCGCCGCGCCGCCGGATCCAGCACCACTGCCGTACAAGTAATATGTCCAGGTTGAAATTGCCGCCGCGAAAACGGAGCGTCGGTCTGCTCCAGCAGCGCGAGAATCAACTCACGGCTCTTCTCGTCCTCCGGCGCGGCATCGAACTTCCGCACCAATCGCAGCGCCTCCGCCATCGAACGCATGACGCTCAAAAATCGATCGCCGCCAGAACTTCCGAGGGCCGCTTATCGAACGCCCGGCAGATGGCCAGCAGACTCTCGATGCTCGGCAGATTCGCTCCCCGCTCGATCGAACTGATCTGTGAAATACTCAGCTTCGTTTCTCCGGCCAGATCCTTCAACGACCAATCGCGCTCCACGCGCAGCATCTTGATCCGATGCCCCAACCGCTCCCGCAACCTGTCCTGCGGACTCCGCCCGAATCCGAACTTCTCAATCGCATTGTGCAGCGTCTGCCGCAACTGCGCGAGCGAAAACGGCTTCGAAATGTAATCGAACACCTTCATCTTGAAGGTGGCGCGCATGTCCTCCAGCGACGGATACCCGGTGATGATGATCACGCACAAGCCCGGATGCGCCGCCTGCAGTTGCTCCAGCACCTGTTCGCCCTTGAACTCGCCCATCTTCATGTCCAGCAGCACGATGTCCGGCAGCCGCTGCTCGCAAGCCGCAAACAAATCCTCGGGACGCCCGAACGTCCGCATCGCATACAGCCCATCGTCCTTCAGCGCGTCTTCCAGATAATTGCGGAAATCCAGATCGTCGTCCAGGATCGCCAGATCCACTCGCCCGTTGATGGCTCCCGATTCAGGCGCCTGCTCGGAGTTCGCTTTCATGATCGTTTCACGCGCGCAGCCTCCTGCGCCGCCGGCAGCGTCACCTCCAACGCCGCGCCGCCCTTGGGCCGGTTCGATGCCGAAATCGTCCCGCCGTGTTGATTCACGATGCCCTCCGCGATCGTCAAGCCCAAACCCGTTCCCTTCGCATCCAATCTGCTCGACACAAACGCCTCAAAGATATCCGGCAGCACGCTCGCCGGTATGCCCGGTCCATCGTCCTCCACCACCACCGAAATCCACGGTTGCGCATTGCGATTCAAGCGCCTGGAATGTACTACGATTCTACCCGAAGCAGGAATCGCATACAGCGCGTTGCGCAGCAAATTGACGAACACCTGGATCAAGCGGTCGGAATTGCCGGTCACTACATCGTTGCTGCCAACGCGATTCGTGAAATTCGCCTCTGCCGCCTTCTCATCGATAGCTACCAGGTTCCACGCCTCGTCGATCATGTGCCGCAGCGGGACGGCCTCCATCTGCTCCGTGCGCACCCGCGCGAAATCCACCAGGCTCTCGCTGATCTTGCGGATGCGCTGCGTCACCCGCAGCATGCGCGCCAGCCGTTCCAGTGCCGCCGGATCGCTGGTAGTTTCGGTCAGCTTTTCGATGGAACCTTGCAGCACGCTGATGGGCGTGTTCAACTCGTGCGCCACGCTCGCGCTCAGCAGGCCCAGACTCACCAGCCGATCCTGCGCCTCCAGCTTCTGCAGCGCTGCCTCCAGTTGCTCCTCCCGCGTGCGCAGATCGACGACCGTGGCATTGCGCGACCGCATGATCTGCCCGATCTCATCGCCGGTGATGAGCGTCTCATCGATCAGCTCATGCTCGCGATCCCCGTGCTGCGTCGCCTGATCGGCATCCAGCATCAGCCGCAGTGGCCGGTAAACATACAGCGGCATGATGGTGGTTTCCAGCGCCAGCACGGCCAGCACATAAATCGCTCCCAGCACGATAAAGAGGTTGGCCTTCGCCTGCCCCGGCAAATAAGGATACAGCGCCAGGTACACGCCCACCGCTAGAATCACGAAGAATAGATTGTGCAGCACCATCAGTTTGGGCCGCACTTTGAGATCCGCGAACAGCCTTCCGACGCTCACAAACTAATGTTGCCACAGCCTGAAAAACAAACTGGGGACTGGCTGCTCAGTCCCGGTCACCACTACGGCTCCAAGTCGCTGGGCGCGTGGACAGAGCTGCGCTGTTCCAGGCTGGCACAATCCAGAAAGAATCCGGCAGGGGCGATGGACAACGCTGCCCCCTGTCACCGATTTATCTTCCGCGCAAGCGCTCATGCGGCCATTGCCACTTCCGCGAAAACACTCGCGACCTCTGTCCCCATTTCTCTAGCAGCACTTTGCCCGCGCATACTTGTGCGCGAACCGCTTGTCGCAAAACCGTTGCCATTCCGCCGTCGAATGCACTCGCCCATGAAACCGCAAGTGCCGCTGATACGCATTCTGATCCGCGATCTCCAGCAGGATTCTCCAGGCCGTCCGCAACAGTGTTCTCATAATTCCTCCGCGCGCAACTGCGTCATCACGAACGGCGCTTCCACCACCTTCGCCTCCCGCGACCCGCTCAGAATCCCGAACCACACCCGCAGCGAATCCGCCAGAATTAACAGCACCAGCACCATGAACACGCCGCACACCACCGCATCCAACCGGTCGTTGAAAATCTGCCCCTGCGTCACCGCGATCTGATCCGCAGCCACCTTCCCGGCATTCAGCGCGCTTTGCAACCGGTCGGCGTCGGCCAGAAAACCGAGCCGCGGTTGATCGGAGAAAATCTTCTCCCACCCGGCGGTGAAACATACCACCACCAGCCAAGCCAGCGGAATGCCGGTGATCCACATGTACCGCGCGCGATGCATCTTGATCAGAATCGTCGTCGCCACGCACAGCGCGATCGCCGCCAGCAGTTGATTCCCGATCCCAAACAGCGGCCACAGCGAATTGATGCCGCCCAGCGGGTCGCGCACGCCCTGGTATAGAAAATATCCCCACGCCAGCACGATGGCGCCGCTGGTGGCCATCACGCCCGGCATCCAATTCGACCGCCGAAGCGGCTTCCACGCATGCCCCAGCAAGTCTTGCAGCATGAACCGCCCCACGCGCGTCCCCGCCGCGATAATGGTTAAAATAAACAGCGCTTCGAACATGATGGCGAAGTGGTACCAGAAGCCGAGAATCGCGCGACCACTTCCAGTCTTCGCGAAAATCTGCGCCATCCCCAACGCCAGCGACGGCGCGCCTCCGGTGCGATAAAACAAATTCTTCTCGCCCACATCGACAGCCAGCGATTGCATCTCCGCCGCCGTCACTGGAAATCCCCAGCTCGAAATAGTTGCTACCGCGGCATCCGGCGTCGATCCCACAATTCCCGCCGGCGAGTTCACGGCGAAGAATACGCCCGGCTGCAGCGAGCACGCCGCGATCAGCGCCATGATGCCGACGAAGCCTTCGAGCAGCATCGACCCGTACCCCACCGGCCACGCGTTCCACTCCCGCGCGATCATCTTCGGCGTGGTCCCCGACGAGATCAGCGCATGAAATCCGGAAACCGCGCCGCAGGCGATGGTGATGAAGCAGAACGGAAAAATCTTCCCCGCGAAAATCGGCCCGCTACCGTCGGTGAACCGCGTGAACGCTGGCAATTGCAAAGCCGGATGCACGAACACGATCCCCACCGCCAGCATCGCCACCACGCCCAGCTTCACGAACGTGCTTAGATAATCGCGCGGCGCGAGAAACAACCACACCGGCAGCACGCTGGCGAAGAATCCGTAAATGATTGTCGCTACCGCCAGCGCCGTTGCGGATAACGTGAACCACGGCGCCATGGTCGCCGATTCGCCCACGGCCTGTCCGCCGAAAATGCTGGCCATCACCAGCACGAACCCGATGGCCGAACATTCCAGCACTTTGCCCGGCCGCAGGTACCGCAAGTAAACACCCATGAACAGCGCGATCGGCATCGTCGCCGCGATGGTGAACGTCCCCCACGGGCTGCCCTTCAGCGCGTTCACCACCACCAGCGCCACCACCGCCAGCAGGATGATCATGATGAACAGCACCGTGAGCAGCGCCGTGAATCCACCGATTTTTCCGATCTCCTCGCGCGCCATCTGCCCCAGCGATTTCCCGTCGCGGCGCATGGAACAAAACAGAATCACGAAATCCTGCACCGCGCCGCCCAGCACGCAGCCAATAATGATCCACAGCGCTCCGGGCAAGTATCCGAATTGCGCCGCGAGCGTTGGACCCACCAGCGGCCCCGGCCCGGCGATGGCCGCGAAATGATGTCCGAAGACGATCCATTTGTTGGTAGGCTCGAAATCCAGCCCGTCGCGAAGGCGCTCCGCCGGCGTCGCCCGTTGATCGTTCAGCGTCATCACCTTCGCCGCAATGAATTTCGCATAGAAGCGAAACCCCACCAGGTAGGTGCAAACCGCCGCCAGCACCAGCCAGAAGCTATTCACCGGCTCGCCGCGGTCCATCGCGATGCCGCCGAGAAAAAACGCCGCCGCAATCGAAACCACCACCCACGCGCCATGCCCCAGCACTTTTTTCATGTTGAACCTCAGAGTGAGATCGCCGTCATTTCAGCACATCCACCACCACCGCCGACGCCGCTTCGCCCGAATGGTACACGCGCTCGGTCGCCTTCTGAAAATCCGACGACTTGGCGTTGTAAATATCTACGAACTTCTGCGGATTCCGGTCCACCAGCGGAAACCACGAGCTCTGCACCTGCACCATGATCCGATGCCCCTGTCGAAAAGTGTGAAACACATCCGGCATCGCGTATTCCACCTTCGCCATCTTGCCCGGCACAAACGGCTCAGGATGCTCGTAACTATTGCGGAAACGCCCACGCATCACCTCGCCGCGCAGCAACTGCTGATAGCCGCCCATGTGCAGCCCCAGCGGATTCGGATCGGGATCCGGATAATCGTCCGGATACACATCGATCAGCTTCACCACAAAATCCGAATCGGTGCCCGTGGTCGAAACGTGCAGCGTCGGCCAAATCGGACCGGCGATCGTCATGTCTTCCGCCAGCGGCTCAGTCTGATAAACCAGCACATCGGTGCGCGTCGACGCGAATCGCTGATCCTCGGTCATGTGCTCGCGCGTCATCCCCGCCGCCTGCCCGTTGATGAACGGCACCGGCTTCGCGGGATCGCTGATGTACTCATCGAAGCCCTCGCCCGCGCCCGGTGGATCGAACGACAGCTTTCCGTCCGCGTGAAAATATAGCGTTTTCTTCGACGCGTTTTTCGGAGGCCAGGCGTCGAACTGGCGCCATTGATTCGTCCCCGTCTCGAACACATACGCCTTCGGAAGCGCCGGATCCTTCTTGCCTTTCAGCCAGTAATTGAAAAACGGAAACTCTATATTCTCTCGATAAAATACCGATGTCTTCGCGCCGAACCGCACATTTCCCAAAGCCTCGCCGTCGGACCGCGACCAGCCGCCGTGAAACCACGGCCCCATCACCAGCGTGTTGTGCGCCCCAGGCGTACTCTCCTGGATCGCCTGATAAACGTGCAGCGCCCCGAACAAATCCTCGGCATCGAACCAGCCGCCCACGGTCATCACCGCCGGCTTGATGTCTTTCAAATGCGGCCGCAGATTCCGCGCCTGCCAGAACGCGTCGTAATTCGGATGCTTCATCATCTCGTTCCAGAACGCGATGTTGTTCTTCAGGTATTTTTCGTTGGCGTTGCTCAGCGGCCCGATGCCGAGGTAGAAACGATACCCATCTTCTGGAATGGTGAACGCAGTATTCTGCCGCGCCGCCTTGGTCGGCTCGGGGCGCGGCACGCCAAATCCGGAAAAGAAACGGAACGCATGCGGCAGATAGAGCGCGCCGTTGTGATGAAAATCGTCGCCGGTGAACCAGTCCGTGATCGGCGCCTGCGGTGAAGCCGCCACCAGCGCCGGATGCGCGTTAATCAATGCCGCCGCGGTGTAAAACCCCGGATACGAAATTCCCCAAATCCCCACCTTCCCGTTGTTGTTCGGGATGTTCTTCACCAGCCAATCGATGGCGTCATAAGTGTCGGTGCTCTCGTCGACATCGTTCGCGCCGCTGTGAACATTCTTCTCCGGGCGCATGTCCACGAATACGCCTTCCGACATCTGTTTGCCGCGCACGTCCTGGTACGCAAAAATGTACTTGTCCTTGGCGAACAACTCCGACGGCCCGAGCGAGGTCTTGTAGTTATCCTCGCCGTAAGGCGCAACGCTATAAGGCGTGCGATCGAACAGGATCGGCCAGGCCTGCGAAGCGTCCTTGGGAACATAGACGCAGGTGAACAGCTTCACCCCGTCCCGCATCGGAATCTTGTACTCGTATTTGGTGTAATTGGCCCGAATGTAATCCAGGCCCTGAGCGCCTACGAGCAAGGCGCCGGCAAGAACCAAAAGGAAGATGCGTCTCTTAGCAAGACGCAATCATACCGTGAAAAACCGGAGACAGGCTACGCTGTCCCAAGCCACATCCATCCAGAAGGAACGATGCCAAGCTGCTTGGCGGCGGACACCGCTGCCTGTTCCCGGTTTTTCCCCCGCAAAGCCCTCATGCGCACCCTGGCCGCCGCAAAAGCACTCATGCGCACCGCTGCGACGCTACTTCTCCAAATTCCCCTTCATAAACGCAATCGCCCGCGCCACCACCTCCCGCACCTCCGCGGTCGGCGTCAAAATATCAAACGCGTGCGGCGCACCCTTGACATTGTGCACCTCAATCGCGACATCCCTCGCCAGCGCCTCCGCCACAAAACGGTCTATCGTCGCATTCAACCCCGCCGAATCCGCCCCCGCCCGCGCGATCAAAACCGGCGGCGTCTTATCCGCATGCAGCTTCACCTGCTCAATCGGCGAAAACATCGCCCGCTCCCCACTCACCGGCGCCTTGATGTCCATGATCGAATAGAAACCAACCAGGCACCTCACCCCCGGCAATGACCCCCGCATCCCGATCGCCAACAGCGGACCGCCAGCCGAATAAGCAGACAAACAAATGCGATCCATGTCCACCTGCAACTCAGCGGCATGCGCCCGCACATAATCCAGCGCCGCCTGCACATCGGCAAATCCCAATTCCTCAGAATGCCCAATCCGCTGATTGAACGTCACTCCGATCAGCCCCGAAGCCCCCATCAGCCGCCCGTAAGTCTGATAAACGCCCCACTCGATCGGCTTCGGCAGCGACGACGGCGCAGTCACGGTAGCCCCGCCGTGCAGGAAAAACACCGCCGGCCGCCGCTCGTTCTTCGCCAGCCCCGCCGGCCGATACACGTTCATGTGCAGCGACACCGCGCCGTCGGTGCGATACACCAGCCCTTCGGTCACCTGCACCTTGTCCATCCCAGGCACGCTGTAAACCACCGGCGCCTTCAGCATCCCCCGCAACTGCTTCTCCTGCTCCGGTGACATCTGCTGCGCCATCGCCAATCCTCCGCAAATACAAACAGCAATCCAGAAGGTCGTTCTCATGCCGCTATAATACTGCCCATGGCGACAGAATCAAATCACGCCAACCTTAAATGTGTGCGATTCGGACCGTTCCGGTTCTATCTATCCACCGGCGAGCTCCAGCGCAACGGTCTCCCCGTGCATCTTCAGGACACCCCCGCTCGCCTCCTTACCGAGCTCATCGCGAATCCCGCATCACTCTGTACTCGTGAAGACCTGTGCGCCCGCTTGTGGCCCGGCGCGCTGTATCTCGATTTCGACAACAGCCTGAATAACGCAGTCGCCCGCCTGCGCCAAGCCCTCGGCGACAACTACATCGAAACCATCCCGCGCCGCGGCTACCGCTTCACCGCGCCGATCGCTCACGAACTCGCGACCCCCGTCACTCCAGCCCACAAAGCCCTCCGCAAAGGCTGGCACTTCCGCAACCGCACCACCGTCCGCGACCTCTGGCGCGCCGCCGCCTATTTCGAACAAGCCATCGACGCCGAGCCCGATTGCGCCGAAGCCCACGCCGGTCTCTCCGACGTCTACGTGCTGATGGGCGACGACGTCCTCGGCGTATTTCCGGCAGCAATCGCCCTGCCCCGCGCCGAGCACTCCGCCCTCCGTGCGCTCCAACTCGATCCGCACTCCGCGGTCGCCCACACCAGCCTCGCCATGATCGACTGGCGCTTGCGTTGGGATTGGCGCGCCGCCGAGGATCGCTTCCACCAATCTCTAGCGCTCGACGCGACCAACGCGACCACGTGGCAATACTTGAGCTGGCTGCTCCAAGCCTCCGGCCGCGGCGCGCAGGCCCGCGAAGCCGTGTTCCGTGCGTTAGAACTCGACCCGACATCGCCCTTCGTCAGCGCCAACGTCGGCTGGATGCTGTACCTCGACCGCCGCCACACCGAAGCCCTCGCGCACCTCCGCGAAACCACGGAGCTCGACGAAAACTACGCCCTCGCCCACTTGCCGATAGGTCTCGCGCTCCAACAAAACGGCCGCATGAAGCAAGCGCTGGCCCACTTCCGCTTCGCTGTGTCTCGCAGCGGCGGCGACTCCTACTACCGCGCCGTCTACGCCCAAGCCTTAGCCGAAGCCGGATTCGAAGGGAAAGCCTCGACCATGCTCGACGCCCCGACGGTCACCGCCTACCACCGCGCCATGATCCACGCCGCCTTGGGCCACGAAGAAGACACGCTACACTCGCTGGAATCCGCCGTAGCCGACCACTCCAGCGCCGTCCCCTACCTGGATGTCGACCCGCTCTTCGATGGGGTCCGCCGTAATCGGCGCTTCAAGACGATCACGCAAGGTCTGGGACTTGGTTGACGAAACAAATCGAGCAGTGATGGCTTGGCAAGACCGCGCCTACAGACACGGCCGGGGTGGTAATCAAGATCGGAGAAACGTATAAACTAGAAAAAGGCACGCGATGGCACATGCCGCCACAAATGCCTTTCGCATCCTGCTCCTGCTCGACCAGTGAGTGATCTTGAAGTAGGGCATTCGAATCGGCGACATCCACATTCGCAGCACAATCCTAAGTGGCCTACGGGCGGAAACCAATGTCTTGTTCACGTTCGACCAATATTCATAAGTCCGAAACGCTAGTTCGCCATGGTCGGAACCGACAACTCGGAAAGTGCAGATGACCCACTCGTCGGTCCGCATCGGCATTGGAAATATTCCTGAAATGGTTTGGCCCGGCGGAAATATCAGCCCCTGCGCATCATCGAGCTGAAGTCGTGAGTGACGGGGACCATCCACATAACAAGTCACGAGTGCATCAAGAATTTTCGAACTTCGTTCCCCCACATTTTGAATGGAATAGTGCCCCTCAGATGGGTCAACTGGTGAACGCGTTACAGTTAGTTGAAAAGTCGGCCGGAACTGTTCTTTCGTCTGCGCAGAATTCCATCGAAGTAGGCGAAACGTGAGCCATGCATACCACGCCGTGACCGCAACCAAAACAACATTCGAGTTGGCGCCCTGTTGAACCCACCACCAGAACCGGCCCGCTTGGTAGACGATGAATCTCATACGTAACGCCCACTGTAATTCTCGCTCTTTCAGCTAGTCAACCAGCAAGCCCGTTAGAAAGTGACTCACAAGACCGAAGTAACAGACTTACTACAGAACTCTAACTGGCACCTAAATACCTCGCGAGCGCAACACATAAAGCTCCTCCCTCACCACCTCCGCCGCCC
>DASQGY010000055.1:0-19064 GCA_035632375.1 Bryobacteraceae bacterium
GAGCGTCATTTGCCAAGAGTGAGGACGAAGCGCTGGAACGGGCCCGCTTCATCCACGAGAAATTCCACTGCGATGCCCTGATCGAAGAATACATCGAGGGCCGCGAGCTCTATCTCAGCGTCCTCGGGTACCGTAAGCTGATGGTCTTCCCGCCCCGCGAAATCTTTTTTGAACAAATGCCCGACGATGAACCCAAATTCGCCACTTTCAAAGCAAAATGGGACGACACCTACCGCAAGAAATGGGGCATCAAGAACGGACCCGCCGGCGAGTTGCCTGCCGGGCTCCCGGAGAAGCTGGCCCGAATGGCTCGTAAAGTCTATCGGGTACTGAAGATCCGGGGCCTAGGTAGGATCGATGTCCGCCTTACTCCCGCCGGGGAGGTGGTGATCATCGAAGCCAACCCGAATCCGTCCCTGGCCAGCGACGAAGATTTCGCCCAATCCGCCGCTGCAGCCGGGATTGACTACGACACGCTCATCCAAAAGCTCCTGGATACTGCCTGTGCATGACACCTGCTAAGGTGCGTTCCGGTCAACTCACCTAGCACCCCTACTGTCCTGACGGGATTTTTCAACTCGGTACTTGAGATAGGGTGAATTCCTCACGGGCCTACAAAAAACATCCGACTGCTTTGGCTTTTTGAGTCGCGCATAATCCTAATCGAGGAGGACTGCTAGTGAAGCACATTATTGCAACGCTCTGGCGAATCCGGATTTGGAAGGACACCAAAGGCCAGGATCTTATTGAATACGCACTGATGGCGGGATTTGTGGCGGTGGCTGCCGGAGCGCTAATGCCCGGCGTTGCCACCAGTATCAGCACTATATTCTCGAAGATCTCTTCGGTAATGACCTCTGCGGCGGCGGAGCCGAGCAGTTGATTGCGAGCAACTTTCAGCCCGGCGATTGATTCCCCACCACCGAAATTCAAGCGTGCATCCATCGACAGTGGCGGCTGCCTTGTGGCCGCCCTCTTTTTTTTCAACTGGATAGATTAGAGAAGTGAGTTGGCCCAACAACTACTTGCTAACGACGGAACGGCTCGTCTTCCGTTGTTGGTCGAACTCCGATCTAGCCTTGGCAATTTCCCTCTGGGGCGATCCGAGAGTCACTGCTCTGATCGGCGGCCCTTTCTCGCCCGAGCAGGTTCAAGAACGGCTGCGTACGGAAATTGCTTGCATGCAGGCCAATCGAGTCCAGTACTGGCCGCTTTTTCTCCGGGCGAACGGCGCGCACGCCGGGGTGCGCCGGTTTGCGGCCCTATCGCATCGAAGAGCGGATTTATGCGCTCGGGTTTCACCTCCGGCCCGAACACCAGGGCCGCGGATTGGCCGAGGAGGCGAGCCGCGCGATAATCGATTTCGCGTTCGATACTATCGGAGCGAAAGCCTTGTTCGCCGGCCACCACCCTGAAAACCACGCCTCGCGCCGCATCCTATCGAAGCTCGGCTTCCGCCTCACCCATGAAGAATTTTTTCCGCCCACGGGTTTACTTCATCCGTCATATTTGCTGGAGTTCCGTTCTAACGGCAATCCATCCTAGAATAGTCTCTTGCGCCCCTTCCATCCCCTGTTCCGCAACTCCCACCTGCTCACTATCGCCGGTAACTTCTGGCCCCGCGAGCTGGACGAGCGGCGCTTTCCCGTCGAAGCCCGGCTGTTTCCCACCGAGCCCGGCATCCAGGTATTGGTTCACTCCCAACGACCCTCCGCCGAACCCATCGCCGAGCTGATCACCGTCCACGGCCTGGAAGGTTCCAGCGACGCCGGCTACACCCGCAGCCTCGCCCAAGCGGCGCTCGAAGCCGGTTACGCCGTCCACCGCTTCAACATGCGAAGCTGCGGCGGCACCGAACACATGAGCGGCAAAACGCTCTACCACTCCGGCCAAACCGCCGACCTGCTGGAAGTCATCCGCCGCATCAAGAGCCCAGCGCCTCTCTTCCTCGCCGGCTTCTCGCTAGGCGGCAACGTAGTGCTCAAGCTCGCCGGAGAACTTGCCGACTCGGCCCACGAACTGATCGCCGGCGTCACTGCCATCTCCACTCCCATCAATCTCGCGGCCTGCGTGGAACGTCTCCGCCATCCATCCAATTTCCTCTACGCCCGCCGGTTCCTCAGCCGCCTGAAGGATCGCGTCCGCTTGAAGGAACGCCTGGCGCCTGGCATCTTCAATCTCGATTCCCTTCCCCGCGTTAAGTCCGTTTACGATTTCGACGACATGTTCACCGCGCCCTCTTTCGGATTCGGCACGGCTGCGAACTATTACGCCACCCAATCCGCCAACCAATTTCTGGATCGCATCCGCGTCCCCACGCTCCTGGTCCAGGCCAAGGACGATCCGTTGATCCCGTTCGAGGTCTACCAGCATCCGGCCATCGCGCGGAATCCACACCTCACGCTGCTCGCCATCGAACATGGCGGCCACCTGGGTTTCGTGTCCAGGACCAAGCCCCGCTTCTGGCTGGATCAGGTTCTCGTACAATGGATGTGCGAAGCCCGGAACAAAGTGGCAGCCGGCTTCGTCTCCTAATAAAGACCCCACAATGGCCCAGACCGCCTCATTCCGCGAAGCTACGTCAGTCGCGGCCGATTCCTTGCGCTCCAGCAAGCTGCGCAGCTTTCTCACTCTGTTCGGCATTATCCTGGCCACTACCACGCTGATCGCCGTGATGTCCGTGATTCACGGCATGGATGTGTTCATCGCCAACAACATCACCAGTATGGGCGCGGACGGCTTCCGCATTGTCAAAATCGCTTTCATCGGCAATTTCGATCCCAAGAAGTTTCTGGAGCTGCAGAAGAAAAACCCGGAGCTCAGTCCCGCCGAGTATCAATACCTGAAAGAAAACTCCACGCTGGTCAGTGAGTTTGGAATGATCGCCAGCCGCAACGTCAGCGCGTCGCTGGGAACGCAAACCTTGACCGGCATCCAATTGACCGGCGGCACTCCCAATTGGGCCGTGCTGGGCAACACCCAAATCGCTTCGGGCCGATATTTCACCGACATCGAAAACAACCATCACGCCATGGTCGTGTTCCTGGGCGCGGACGTGAAGAACGATCTCTTCGGCGATGCCGACCCGGCCGGCAAAATAGTCAAGATAGACGGCCGCCCCTTCACCGTGATCGGGACCGCCGTCGCCAAGGGCAGCGTGTTTGGCAACTCGCAGGATGGCTTTGTGGAAATCCCCATCGAAACGTACTTCCAGATTTATGGCTCCCGCACCGGCATCCGCTATGCGGCCAAGGCCATGGATCAGACCGTGCTGGAGCAGGCCAAGAACGAAATCACCATGCTGCTGCGCGCCCGGCGGCACGTGCAGCCCAAACAGGACGACAATTTCTCTATCATCTCCTCGGACGCATTGGTGAGCGCCTGGGATAAATTGACAGGCGCAATCGCCGCCACCGCCGTCGCCGTGGTCTCCGTTTTTATGGTGGTAGGCGGCGTGGTGATCATGAACATCATGCTGGCCGTCGTCACCGAGCGCACGCACGAGATCGGTATCCGTAAGTCCGTTGGCGCGCGCCGTCAGGACATCCTCAACCAGTTTCTGGTGGAGTCCTCCATGCTCTCCGGCATAGGAGGCCTCTTTGGCGTTATTCTGGCGTGGCTGGTGGCCGTTCTGGTTCGAAACGTTACTCCCGTTCCTATGTCCGTCCCAATCTCCGCGGTCTTCATCGGCGTGACGCTCTCCATGGCCGTGGGTCTGTTCTTCGGAATTTATCCCGCGCAACAAGCGTCCAAACTGGACCCGATCGAAGCCTTGAGGGTGGAACGATGACAGCTCCGGAATTGTTCTCCGCCGTCGGCTTGGCGCTCAACACTGTGCGCGAACACAAAATGCGCTCCTTCCTGACCGTGCTCGGCGTCATCATCGGCACCGGCACCATCATCGGCGTAGGATCGATCATCGCCGGACTGGACGGCGCCATTACCAACGTGCTGCGCAGCTTCGGCACCAACACTGCCATCATTTTCAAATTCCCCATCGGTTTTTCCCGAGTCAACGCCGACGAAGTGAAACGCAAGCCTCTGACCTACGAGGATGCGCAAGCCATCGCCGAGCGTTGCCCTTCGGTGTTGTTGGTGAGTCCGTATCTCTTCCCGAATGCTTTTACCGGCGCGCCGCAGATCAACTTGGCCCGCTATAAGGGCAACGAGTTGTATCAGCCTAATATCGGCGGTACCGAGCCCTCTTACGCCGCGGGCGGCCAGGCTGAGATGAAGGAAGGCCGCTTCTTCTCGGAAACGGAAAACGAGCACCATATGCCCGTCGTCGTGGTCGGCGAGGACGTGCCCCGCGCGCTCATGTCCGGCGAAGATCCCATCGACAAATGGATTTCCGTGAACGGCCACAGCTTCCAGATCATCGGCGTGATGTTGCGTCCAGCCGCGTCATTCCCCGGCCAGGATGATACACGCCTCATATTGCCCTATTTCACTATGCACAAGATGTTCCCGGCCGCAAAAGAGAACATGCTGGTGGTGGTAGCGAAACCCGACAAACTTCCCGCGGCCATCGACGAAGCACGCGCCGTGCTGCGCATCATGCGCCGTGTTCCCGTGGCCAAGCCCGACGATTTCTTTATCTCCACTTCCGAGCAGATGGTGGAGCAGTTCCACAGCGTCACCGCCATGGTGGCCCTGGTCATGGTGGTGTTGAGCTCCATTGGCTTGTTGGTGGGCGGAATCGGCGTCATGAATATCATGCTGGTATCGGTCACGGAGCGAACCCGCGAAATTGGAATTCGCAAAGCCATTGGCGCGCGCCGCTCCGATATCGTGCTGCAATTCCTCACCGAAGCCGTGGTGCTAACCGGCCTGGGCGGCCTGATCGGCATGAGCTTCGGCTGGATGATCTCCTTCATTTCGCGACTGGTATTCCCCGCTCTCCCCACCGCCGTCCCACTGTGGGCCGCCGTGTTGGGAGTCGTCGTTTCGGTCGCCGTCGGCCTCTTCTTCGGCATCTGGCCGGCCAACAAAGCCGCCCGCCTGGACCCGGTGGTAGCGCTCCGCTACGAATAGCTCATAAACCCGGGACAGACGGAAACACTTTACAGCTATTTATCGCAATGAAGAAGTCGCTGCTGCGTATTTCTTTTCAGCAGGGTAAGAAATGAAGCCCAACCTCCTTCTCTCCAGAAACTCGCCCCTAATCTATTGATTAGTCGGACTGTGGGGTTGGTAACCTGCAGCGGGTTGCTAACCCGCTTGGTCCAGCGCGATTAACAATCGCGCGCAGGTTGGCAACCTGCCCCACAGGCTGATGATCGGTAGCCGGCGCAACGAGTTTCTGTCTCGCGCAACCGCCCCAATTCTTGGAGCGCCGCCCCCTATGCTAAACTTCCAAACTAGCGGCTATCCAGCCGGCACGGAGGTCCGATGAGAAATTTTCTCTTCGTTCTCGCTTTCACCGCCTCGTCTTTCTGCCTTTTCGCCCAATCCGCGCTCATTTTCGGACGCGGTGTTATCAATGCCGCCAGTTTTATGCCGGGCGGACTCCCGGCGGGTTCCATCGCGCGCGGCTCCTTGTTCTCCATCTTCGGCCGGGTCCTGGGGCCCAGTTCCAGCCCGGCCTTGGCCTTCCCGTTGTCCACCACCTTGGGGAATGTTTCCATCTCGGTGACGCAAGGCGCCACTACCGTCGCCGCCATCCCGGTGTTCGTCAGTCCAGGCCAGATCAATGCCATCATGCCCTCGAACGCGCCGCTCGGCCAAGTGACCATGCGGGTGGTCAACGGCAACTTCAAGACGCCACCCATCTCGGTGCGAGTGGTAACCGATAGCTTCGGGATCTTCTCCGTCAACCCCGGCGGCCTGGGGCCGGGCGTCATGCAGAATTTCGTGTCGGCCAGCAGCACGCCAGTGAACACGCCTACGGTCGCCGCCCAGCCGGGCCAGACCATCATCCTCTACGGCACCGGCCTCGGCGCCGGATTGAATGCCGATAACGTGGCCCCACAGGCCGGCAACCTCGCGACCAAGACTGAAGTCTTCGTCGGCGGACAAATCGCCGCAACGCAGTACACCGGCCGCAGCCCCTGTTGCGCCGGCCTCGACCAGATCGTGTTTCAGGTGCCTCAGAATGCCCCGCTCGGCTGCTGGGTCCCCGTGCAGATCCGAACCAGCGGCACAACGGTAAGCAACACCGTCACCATGGCCATCTCCTCCGATGGTTCCCCCTGCACCGATTCCGCCAACGCTTTGACAACTCCATTCCTCGCCGGCCAAAAAATCGGTCTCGTCGCCTTGCTGCGCACCGATGTCAACGAGGATGTTGGCCTGAAGAAGACCGGAAACGTGAAAACCGACGTAGCCATGATGACCTTCCAACAGGAAAACCCCCTCCCGGCCGCGCCGTTCAACGCCGTAATCTCGCTTCCTCCGGCCGGCGCGTGCACCGCCTTCACCGCCGCGGGCGATCTTCTCGACGGCGACTCGATTCCAGGCTCCGACCCCGGCGCGAAATTCCTCAGCGCCGGCGCTTCGTTTACTCTAACCGGGGCCGCCGGCAATCGGACCGTGCGCAGAACCGCCACCAATGCCCGCAATTTCCAGCCGTTGGGCTTCACCTACACCGGTACGCAATTGAAAATCGGGCTGTTCCTCGATCCTGGCAATTTCTCGCTCACCGGCTCCGGGGGCTCCGATGTCGGGCAAATCCAAGCGTCCGTCACATTGCCCAACCCCACCGGCCTCACCTGGACCAATCGCGATCAGACCTCGATCATCGACCGCAGCAAGGGCTTCACCGTCAATTGGGCCGGCGCGCCTGCCGATCAGCCGGTGATCGTCTTCGGCGGCGGCGTGGACGTGCCCACCAACTCTTCCGCGGTCTTCGCCTGTGTCGCACCCGCGGGCGCTTCCAGTTTCACTGTGCCGCCTGTAGCTCTCGGCAATCTACCGGCCACGCGGCTCAATTTACTACAGTCGAAAGACGCTATTTACGTGGGCGCGCTTCCGGCTTCCAACCCCACTTCGTTCAGCGCCAGCGGAATCGATATTGGCGCAATCATGGCGGGTGCCTTCGCCGGAAAAACGGTGATTTTCCAATAGGAGAAATGCCATGAAATTCATCAGGTTCTTCTTAGTTCTAGTCGGGCTGTTCACACTCGGGGTGGTGCGCACACATGGAGGAGATCAGTTTGAGCCTCCACCCCCTGACCTCCCCGAGCCCGAGATGCCCATGCCCGACGATCCTACGAACCCGTTCACCAACACCTTCGACCCAAACGACCTTCCTCTCCCGGACTTTCCCGATGATTTACCCGAGTTTCCGTTTCCTCCGGATCCTCCCGATTTGCCTTTACCTCTTCCCGATTACCCAGACGACGAGGATCCATTCCCGGATCTCGAGCCATCGCTGTTCCCCGGCGAATTGATAGACGACTTCCCACCGCCGCCCGTCCTCCCCCCTGGAAAATCGGCTGGGCCGGCGTTTGCCGCCGCCACGAACACGGTGGTTGCCAAGATGCCGTTCCCCCGGAGGATTCTATTCCGGCCAGCCCCCGCGTTCTTCTTTCCGTACCCGCGCCCAACGAACAGCCCTACGTGCGATCCGGCCAACCAGACCCATCTCATCATCCCGGAGTCCAAACGGAATTCCGTGTACTTCCTGGATACCTGTCCGCCCGCACTTTCGTCGCGTGTTTCGGTAGGCAAAAAACCGGTGAACGTTAAGGTCACCCCCGATGGCGCCCGAGCATTGGTCGCCAACAGCCTAGACGGAACCATTTCGGTGATTGACCTCGCTAGCAGAACGGTTGTCAGGACGGTTTCGGTGCCGCTGGTCAACAACCAGATGATGCAACCGAACGCGATGGCCATAGCCCCGGACGGGTCGCGAGCCTATATTTCCAGCCACGTCGCGGTGCCCGGTTCATTTGTGTTCATTCTCGATCTGAATACTTTTACGTTTAGCGCCACACAGCTCGCCGTTGGCGCCTTTCCGGCCTCCATGGCTATTACCCCGGACGGCACTCAACTATGGGTTTCCAGCCGAGGGGACAGCGTGGTGGATGTATTCGATACGGCAACCAATGAGCACATTGCCGGCTATGGCATTCTGCTGTCAACCGGCGTGGCTATCAACCCCACCGGTACCCGGGCGTACCTCGCGTCCGGCATCAGTCCGGGCAGCATAACCGTGGTCGATACGTCGACTTTTAACGTGGTAGCCAATATCCCCGTGGGGAACTTTCCTCACGCGGTGGCCGTTACATCAACCGGGCGGCACGTCTACGTGACCAACGCCCTCTCGAACTCCATCTCGATCATCGACGCGTCGGGCAACAAAGTGATCCGCACCATTAATCTGAAGGGCCAGCATCCGCTCGGCCTTGCATTGGTGGCCAACGGGACTTTCTTGAAGTAATGTTTTAGCGGCTGCTGCGAACGGCGTTGTGTTTGGTGCGCCGTACCACTCGCTGGCGGCTAACCGGCGGAGCTTCCAGCACCTTGTTGCAATGCAGGCAGCGGGCCACGTCCGACCGCGTGGACAGGTGGCACCAGCGGCAGTAGGTCTGCGGCAAATGGACCGTCGTGAGTGGCAACATTTTCGACTCCTTTTGATTTATCGGCCCGCCACCCCAATTCCTTTAACAAAAATGTGGGGCAGGTTGCCAACCTGCGGCCGATTGTCAATCGGCCATTCCCCGGGAATGCGATGATGGTTCCGTCAGGCAAATGCAAGCAAAACAACAGTCATCCGGCTCCCTCCAGGCCGCCCGCGAGGCCATGGAAATCGAAGCCGCGGCCATCGCTACCGCAGCCCGCCGCCTGGACGGCAACCTCTCCCGCGCCGTTGATCTCATCCTTGGCCAATCGGGTAAAGTGGTCGTCACCGGACTCGGCAAGTCCGGGCATGTAGCGCGCAAGATCGTCGCCACGCTGTGCAGTACCGGCACACCCGCCGTGTTCCTGCATGCAGCCGAAGCCTCGCACGGCGACCTCGGCATCTACGCCCCCGGCGACCCCACGCTGATGGTCTCGAAAAGCGGTAGCACCGCCGAACTGCTCGGCATCATTCCCTTCCTGCGCGACCTCCCCTCGCCCCGCATCGGCATCTTAGGAAACCCCGCATCTCCACTCGCCGCGCAAATGGATGTAGTGCTGGATGCCTCGGTCCAGCGCGAATCGGACCCCGATAATTTAGCTCCCACCGCCAGCACCACCGTCGCCCTGTCGCTGGGACACGCTTTCGCCGTCGCACTGATGCGCGCCAGGAACTTCGGCGTCGAGGACTTCGGCCGCTTCCACCCAGGCGGCCACATCGGCCGTAGCGTACGCTTGACCGCGGGCGACGCGCTGCACGGACCGGACGACGTCGCCTGGGCCAAGCCGGACGATACGCTGAAGCAAGTGGTGATCGCCATGACGCAACGGCCACTCGGCGCAGCCTGCGTCGTCGACGGCGCCGGCCAACTCCTCGGCCTAATCACCGATGGCGACCTCCGCCGCGCCCTCCAAACCCACGACGACATCCGCACCCTCCGCGCCGCCGACGTCATGACCACCAACCCGATCACCATCGCCCCCGAAGCCCGCCTGCTGGACGCCCTGCGCGTGATGGAAGATCGCCCCTCGCAAATCTCCGTGTTGCCGGTAGTCGACCCAGTCACCCGCCATTGCCTGGGCCTCCTCCGCGTCCACGATATCTACCGCGCCGATCTGTGATCCGGCAGAGGCTCGCGCCCAGCCGGGATCCTTCATTGCCGTGACATCTACGACGATGTCTGTTTAGCCCATGGCGTTTCGTTCGTGTATGCTGTGTACCGATGTGTACACAGGAGCGGCTATGGAGCCAATCACGGTAGGAATTCGGGAATTTCGCGAAAACCTCGCGGCGTACTTGCTGGAAAGCGATGCCCCGGTCGCCATCACCCGGCACGGCGATACCATCGGATATTTCATCCCAGCGCGGCACAAGCGTTCTGAGGCGGAGCGGACCGCGCTCAAGGAGGCTGCCGCAAAGCTTGATGCGCTGCTAGCCGCGAGAGGCGTTACCGAAGACGAGATCGTTGCGGATTTCAAGCATTGGCGCACGGCCAAACGCCGATGATCGCCGGAGGCACTTGGGGCGTCCTTGCGATACGCTATGAATAGGAGCAGCCTATGCGTCTGGACATCTCTATGGAAACTGAAGCACGCTTGGTCTCGAAAGCCCAGGAACAAGGTCTTTCTATTGACGCCTTTCTGGAGCGGCTCCTGAATGAAGCCGGCGATCTGTCGACGAGCAGCGCCGCTGGCGGAGCTCCACAACTACCCGTCTGGCATCTCGGGGTGCGCGGCAGCCTTCACCGCCGGGACATCTACGACGATGTCCGTTGAGCCGGGAGCGCTCGATTCCAATATTTTGGTCTACGCCGTGGAAGGCGGCGCTCCCCAGCACGCCAATTCGCGCGCATTGATCGAGTCCGCCCGCGACTCCGCCACCGCCCTGTACCTCACGTCACAGGTGCTCTGCGAGTTTTATTCCGTCGTTACAAACCCGCGCCGGGTTGCTATCCCGCGTTCCCCCGTCGAGGCAGCGGACGCCATCTCCGCTCTGCTCTCGTTACCGGGCATCCGAGTGTTACCCACACCTGTGCGTGCGGTGCGTGGATGGATGGCCCTGCTGAAACGTCATCCCGTGACTGGCGGCGATGTGTTCGATTTGCAGCTTGTAGCGACCATGCTTGCCAAGGACGTTCGGCGAATCTACACCTTCAATACAGCGGACTTCCAAGTATTTCCCGAACTGACAGTGATAGCCCCTCCGGCGGTAGCCTGATGTCGTCTGCCGCGAGGAATGCTGCAATTCGGCGATCCGCACGGCGTTCCGGCGTAAGAGGTCTTCAACCTGTGAGGTCCTATAATTGCAGCGATCCAGCCGCACCACCTTGGGAGGGCTGCCACGAGCTTCAGCGAGCCCCAGAAAATCCGCATCCGCGGTTACGATCACAAAGCCGTGTCTCTTGGCATATTCCCAGATTGTTTCGTCCGAAGTGAAATGCTCCAGGCCCGTATTGAAGACGTGGATTGAATCGGGAAACAGTTCGGCTAGCCGGTCCACAAGTTTCGGCGAGAGATTGGCGTCGAACAAAAGCTTCAACGCGAGAGATGCTCCCGCCCTGCCTGCGAAGCGTAGGCATAGACGGCTGGAAAATCGGCCTTCTCCAGGTACGGGTAATCTTCGAGAATCTCATCTTCGGTCATACCGGATGCGAGCATGTCCAATACGTCCCAGACCGTCACCCGCAATCTGCGGATGCAGGGCTGGCTGGAGCGCTGACCGGGTATGACGGTGATGCGAGAGAGATCGGCCTTGTCCGTTGCGGCCATAGCTAACATTATCGTAGAACAGTTCAGGTCGTACGCCAGTTGTGAGAAGCAAGTGCGATCTAATGAATGTAAAAGATGCCCCGCGAAACCCTGCTCGACTTCTTCCACGACTTCGCGGATTTCCCCAACGAATTCCTCATCTATGACGACGGCTTCCGCAGCCATACTTACCGCTACAACGAGGTCGCCGCCAAAGCGCATGCCTTCGCTGGACGGCTGCGTGATGCCGGGATCGGCAAGGACGACAAGATCGTTCTCTACGCCGAGAATCGCCCGGAGTGGATCATCGCCCTCTGGGGCTGCCTGCTTGAGGGCGTCATCGTCGTTCCCATCGACTATCGCTCCTCGCCTGAATTCGTGCAGCGCATCGAGCAAATCGTTGGCGCGCGCGCGATACTCATCGGCGATGAAACTTCGTTGCCAGATTCCACGAAAATCTGGACTCTCGCCAGCCTGAATAGCGACGACGATACCACCGCCACAATCTTCCCCGCCGCCATCCAAAAAGACCAAACGGCCGAGATCATCTTCACTTCCGGCGCAACCGCCGAGCCGAAAGGCGTGGTCATCACCCACCGCAATATCTTGGCCAACATCGTGCCAGTGGAAGGCGAAGTCCGCAAGTATCGCAAGTACGGGCGTCCGTTTCGGCCCATACGGTTCCTTAACTTGCTCCCACTCAGTCACATGTTCGGCCAGGCCATGGCAACATTCATCCCGCCGATGCTCCCAGGGATCGTGGTGTTCATGCGCGGCTTCAATCCCAAGGAAATCGTCCGGCAGATCCGCACGCGCCGGATTTCGGTGTTGGTCTCCGTCCCGCAAATTCTCGAAATCCTGCGCGAGCATTTGCAACAAGCGTTTCCCGAGTTAAAGGACCTGCGCCCGTCAAAAAAACACTGGGCGCTGCGCTGGTTCCGCTACCGCAAAATCCACCGCCTCTTCGGCTGGAAATTCTGGAGCTTCATCGTTGGTGCGGCGCCCCTCCCCGCCGATCTCGAAGCGTTCTTCGCCGAACTCGGCTTCGTCGTGATCCAAGGCTACGGGCTCACCGAAACCGCGCCCATCGTCACGCTGAACCATCCGTTCCACGCGCGCAAGGGGACGGTCGGCAAGCCCATCGCGGGCGTCGAGGTGAAGATCGCCGACGATGGCGAAATCCTGGTGCGCGGCGACAACGTCACCTCCGGCTACTACAATCGGCCCGAGGAAACCGCCCGCGCCTTCGAAGACGGTTGGTTCCACACCGGCGACATTGGCGCGTTCCAGGAGAACGGCGAGCTGGCCATCCTCGGCCGCAAGAAGGAAATGATCGTGACGCCCGAGGGGCTCAACGTGTTCCCTGAAGACGTCGAGGCGGTGCTCAACCGCGAGGCTGGCGTGCGCGATTCCGCGGTTATCGGAACCGATCGCGTACATGCCGTCCTCATCGTCGATCCCGGCGTCGATCCGAACGCAGTGGTCCAGCGGGCCAACGCGAAACTAGCCGACTACCAGCGCATCCGCACAGTATCGCTGTGGCCCTACGCCGAGTTCCCGCGCACCGAAGGCACCAACAAACTCAAGCGCCACGAGATCGCCACAGGAACGCCGCCGCCCAAAAAGCACTCCAGGTTCGATCCCTCCGTCCCCCTCGATTCGCTCACCTCGCTCGAACGCGTGGAACGGATGGTGGCGCTCGGCGAAGACGAATCCGCAATCGCCGGACAACCCATCGCCACAGCCCCCTTCGACTTCCCCGCATGGAATCGCCGCGCCCCCGCCCGCATCACCCGTCGCGTCCTCCTGCCGGCATTCATCCTCCCGCTGACACGCCTCTTCGCCCACATCCGCCGCGAAGGTCTGAACAACCTGGAGGGCCTGGAGCCGCCGGTGATCTTCGCCTCCAATCACCAAAGCTATATGGACGTCCCCGCCATCATGGCCGCCCTCCCCGCCAAGTGGCGCTACCGCGTCGCGCCCGCGATGCGCAAGGAATTCTTCGAGCAGCACTTCCACGGACGCAGTTTCACCAACAGCCTCAACTACTACCTGTCCACTTGGCTCTTCAACGGATTCCCCATCCCCCAACATGAACCGGGCGCACTCGAAACCATGCGCTACATGGGCGACCTGGCCAACGAAAAGCAGTGCATCTTGATTTTCCCGGAAGGCAGAATGACCCTGACCGGTGAGATCGCACCCTTCCAGCCCGGCGTGGCGATGATCGCCGCCAAGCTCGACATCCCGGTGATCCCGATTCGTATCGACGGCCTGACCAAGGTATTGCACCCAACAATGAAGATGGCCCACATGGGCCGCGTGAACATCAAATTCGGCCCGCCGATCCGCATCCAAGGCGCCGACTACCTGGCGCAAGCGAAGCAAGTGGAAGCCGCCGTCCGCGCGCTGTGATATCGTGACCTCATGCGCAAGCTTCTACTCGGTCTCGCGACAGCAATCGCGCTCTTCTCCGCCGGACTGGGCGGAACGTACAAAGGAACATGGTCCGGTTCCGGTGGCGGCGGCGACTTCACCATCACGCTCACCAAAGCCGATGCGGGCGACTGGAAGGGCGACGTCACCTTCGGCTTCGGCGGCGAAACGGTGAAGACGAAAGTCACTTCGGTGAAAGTGGACGGCGACAAGCTAACAGTGGTCTACACCTTCGACCTGCAAGGCACGGTCCTGGAATCGACAGTCACCGGTGAACTGAAGGACGGCGCGCTGTCCGGCGGCTACCACACCAAGGCCATGGCCGATAACTCCGCCGTAGACGAAGGCACGTGGAAAGCGACGGGACAGTAGCCAAGGGATAGGAGGCAGGCCGCAGGCGGCAGACAGTCGTTGGGGTTTCTGCCTCCTGCAGCCTGCATCCTGCCGCCTTACTTTTCCCCTTCAAACATCGACAACTGCTCCTTAGCCACCGGCTTGGGCTTCTTCATCCGTAGCGGGCTGCCCACCACGCCCAGGACCTGAATCCCCGTCAGCGCAGCCCGTGGCACGAAAACTCGCTGATTCTGGAAGCCCGGGTCCGGGGGCACCACCGAAAAGCCGAAAGAATCGAACAGCAACAGGTTATTCGCCAACATCCCGTCCATGGCGTCGCCGTCGCGGAAGCGCATCCGGATCCACAAGCCCTCCATTTTGGGCCGTGTAGTGAACAACCGCAGCTCCTTGCGCGGCTCGCCTTGCTGGAAATCTCTAACAAAACAAACGAGTTTCACCTCATCATAGGGCACCACCGTCACCGTGCCCTCCTGGCTCAAAAGCTCCAGCCCCTCGGCCAGCAAATAGCTCTGCGGGTTCACAAACCCGGTCAGAACCTCGCGATCGAAGCGCGAAACCAGCACTTTTTTGTTGGTTGAGACCCCCAAATCACTCCTACCGTAGCACTTTTCTTCCAAACAATTTCGCGAATATTGTATCATTGGCACGATGCAGGCCGTAGCATCAATATCGGCACCGATTGCCGCCTTTCTCGACTTCTGCCGCATCGAGAAGGGCTTGGCGAACACGTCTGTGGACTCCTATCGTCTTGATTTGGAACGGTTTTCCGCTTCGTTACACCCTGGGGATAACCTGGAGGATGCCGCCTGCCTGCGCCGCTACCTGGATTCCCTCTACCAGGCCGGCATGGCGAGCCGATCCATCGCCCGCCACTTGACCACACTTCGCAACTTCTACCGCTTCCTGCTCGAAAAGGGCTCGATCACGACCGATCCCACCGAGCTTCTTACCGCACCGAAGCAGTGGCAGAGTCTTCCTAAATACCTTAATAATCAACAGATCAACGACCTGATCACCACCCCCGACCTCACTCGCCCGCGAGGCCTCCGCGACCGCGCTATGCTCGAATTCCTCTACGCCACCGGGCTCCGCGTTTCCGAGCTCTGCAAAGTGAAGGTGTCGGATCTCGAAATGAACATGGGGTTCGTCCGCGTGGTGGGCAAGGGCAACAAGCACCGGATCGTGCCGGTGGGCAAATCGGCCCTGGAGTCGGTCACGCGATATCTGGAGAGCGGGCGTCCGCGGCTGCTAAAGGGCCGTGCGAGTCCGTACCTGTTCGCCACCAACCGCGGCGGTGCTATGTCGCGGCAGGCGTTTTGGAAGCTGCTCGGCGGTTATGGAAAACAGGCCGGGATATTCCACGATCTGACGCCGCACACCCTGCGGCACACCTTTGCTACTCATTTGCTGGAAGGCGGGGCGGATCTGCGTAGTGTCCAAACTATGTTGGGGCACGCCGACATTTCGACCACGCAAATTTATACGCATGTTATGCGGTCCCGGCTGCGGAGGACCGTCGATGAGCATCATCCCAGAGCCTGATCCGTGCGGCCCTTCACCGGGCCGCGACCGTAAGGGGAGTGGATTGATTGTGAAAAGAGCGAATCGATGAGCGATTACATGTTCATGCTGGAGAGCCACCTGAGCTCCGAGCAGAGCCGCGTTGTGTCCGAAGTCCAAGCTGCCGCCAACCACGTCAACATGAGCGTCTTCCTCACCGGCGGCGCCATGCGCGACATGCTGGGCGGATTCCCGATGCTGGAAATCGACTTCACGGTGGAAGGCAACGCCATAAAACTGGCCGAGACTATCGCCAAGAAGACCGGCGCGAAAATAGTGTCGGAGGATGACGACCGCAAAGTCGCGCAGATGCTTTTCCCCGGCGGTGTGCATGCCACTATCGGAATGTCGCGCCAGGAGAAGTATCCGAAGCCGGGCGCCAAACCGGTGGTGCGGCCCGCCACCATCCACGAAGATTTGCGCGGGCGCGATTTCACCATCAACTCCATCGCCCTTTCGCTGAATCCCGCTTCGCGCGGCCTGCTGCTCGATCCGAACAACGGCGTAGGCGACCTGGAGCGCAAGGAACTGCGCGCGGTCAGCAACTACACACTCTACGACGATCCCATCCGTCTGTTGCGTCTTCTGCGATTCAAAGTGCGCCTCGGATTCAACATCGAAGAGCGCACCAAAATGCAGTACGACAACGCCCGTGAGGCGCAATTGGAGCAGCGCATCCCGCAGCACGACCTGCTCGCCGAATTGCGGCACACCGCCAACGAGCCGCTGTGCGCCGACGTAGTGCGCACTCTCCAGGAAGAAAAGCTGCTGCAGCTTTATTCCCCCACGCTCGCGGGCGGGAAGCTGAATCTGGCGGGTTTGCAGAAGCTGCAGAAGGCACGCCAGATGGTCCCCTTCGGCGTGGACTTGCATCTGGAGACCATGGGGCTGTTTCTCTATTTCCTGGCCGAGGACCTGCCGGCGAAAGACAAAGCGTCGTTCGTGAAAAACAGCGGCCTTACGCGGCGCGAGGTGGAGCAGTGGCAAAAGCTGGAAGCAAAAGCCAAGAAGCTGGAAAAAGAGCTGAAGTCGCCGAAATTGCAGAAGGCATCGCATGTGTACCTGGCGGTTTCCAAGGCGCCCGGCGATCAGGTGCTGTTCCTGCTGGCTCATTCCCAGCAACGGATCGTACACGACCGCATTAAGAATTATCTGCAGAAGTACGTGCCCAGCGCGCAGGAAATCACCGAAAAGGATGTGCTGGCGACGGGCGCGAAGCCGGGTACGCCGAAATTCCAGAAGGCGCGCGAAGACCTGATCCTGACCAAGCTGGATGCCAGACCGAAGAAAGTGCCGCCGCCGGAAACGCCTCCCGCTCCAGGCCCCATGCCGGTGTTGGCGCGGAAGGCGTAATCGTGCCCCGGTCATTGCTGCACACTCGCGTGTGCGACCTGCTGGGCATCGACGTTCCGATCTTCGTTGCCCCGATGGGCCCTTCCGTCACCAGTCCGGAACTGGCTGCCGCGGTCAGCAACGCCGGTGGACTGGGCATCGTTTCCTTCGGCGCCAATCCTCCGGACTTACTGCGCGAACTGATCCGGCGGATCCGCTCGCTCACCACGCGGCCGTTCGGCGTGAACATGATTCTACATTTTCCCGTCGATGACCACGTGAAGGTGTGTATCGAAGAAAAAGTTCCGGTGATTTCGTTCTTCTGGGGCGATCCGTCGCCTTTTGTCGAACCGGCGCACGCCGCAGGCTTGAAAGTGATCGATCAAGTCGGTTCGGTGGAAGCGGCCAAGCGCTCGGCCAAAGGCGGTGTCGACGTGGTGATCGCGCAGGGCGTGGAAGCGGGCGGGCACATCGCGGGGCAGGTGAGCACCATGGCGCTGATTCCACGCGTGGTGGACGCCATTGCTCCCACACCGGTGATCGCGGCCGGTGGAATCGCCGATGCGCGCGGCGTTGTGTCCGCACTAGCCTTGGGCGCGCAAGGCGTGGCGATGGGGACGCGCTTCCTGGCGACGCCGGAAGCCAACGCGCACGCGGCATACAAACAGCGCGTCCTGGAATCCACCGAAGAAGACACCGTTCGCACCACGCTGTTCGGTTATGCATGGCCAAACGCGCCGCATCGCACACTCCGCACCAAATTCGTCGACCAGTGGCTGAGCCAGGAGGCGCGCGGCTCCGAGCAACGCCGCGACGAACCGGTTGTGGGCGAAACCACCTTGGGCGGCCACCGGCAGGAAGTCCGCCGCTTCATGTGCTTCCCGCCGGGCGTCGACACCACGGGCGACATCGAATCCATGAGCCTGCTAGCCGGGCAAGGCGTAGGCTTGGTGAACGAGATCAAACCTGCGGGCCAGATTGTGAACGAGTTGGTCGAATCGGTCAGCCGGATTATTCTGGAATTGGGCCGGCGCTGAATGACGCTCTACCTGGAAGACTTGCACGTCGGGCAGCGATTTACCTCCACCGAAATTGAGATGACCGAAGAGCGAATCAAAACATTCGCCGCTGAATTCGACCCACAGCCGTTCCATCTGGACGATACCGCCGCACAAGCCTCGGTCTTCCGAGGACTGGCGGCAAGCGGTTGGCACACAGCGGCGGTCGCCATGCGGCTGCTGGTGACCGGCGGACTGCCTTTCGCCACCGGCATCATCGGATTGGGCGGAGAGATCGCGTGGCCAACGCCGACGCGTCCCGGCGACGTGCTGCACACGGAAAGCGAGATCGTGGAAATCAAGCCGTCGCGTTCGAAGCCAAACCAGGCCATTGTGACGGTGCGCAACACCTTGCGAAATCAACACGGAGAAGAGCGGCAGATATTCACCGCGAAGATCCTGGTGTTCCGCCGTGGGGCAGGATGGAATCCTGCGGCGGGTTGACAACCCGCCTGCCCCTTCGTTCAGAACAGTTGTGAAGCCGGCTTGACCCTCATGCGACAATCGCCACATGAACAACCTCGCCCAGCCCGCGAATACAGTTCAGAAAGGCACAATCGTGATTAATCTCGTAGAGGGACCTTTTGAGGTCGAAATGATCCCGCAGGCGATGGAAGACAAAACCGAGGCCGCGCCTCTTGGCCGGCTGTCCATCGACAAGCAATACCACGGCGATCTGGAAGCCACGGGTAAAGGCGAAATGTTGACCGCCGGTTCAGCGGCCAAAGGCTCCGCCGGATACGTCGCCGTGAGCGGAAAGCTCAAAGGCCGCAGCGGCACGTTCGTGCTGCACCGTAACTGAACATCGTCGTTGTGCCGGATTCCGGTACCGGCGAACTGGCTGGGATCGCCGGCAAAATGAATATCAACATCGTCGACGGCAAGCATTTCTACGAGTTCGAATACAGGCTCGCGCCGGCGCCTTGACGCCTATTGAAGATGTGGCGCACGCACTCGTGCGTGGCGCGGCGGCACTCATGCCGACGCTAACTGGCATCGATTTCAGCTTGTATT